>USGM01000082.1 GCA_900554205.1 uncultured Lachnospiraceae bacterium | reverse complement strand
GCCTCCTCGTTCGGCTCTGTACTCACCACAGACTTGTGGGAAATGCGGCAGCGGATGTCTGCCGCCAGGATGTGCTCCTGGGGCTCCGTGCGGCCATTGGCGGGGTTGAGCACCCCGTCCAGCACGGTGATGGTTGCTTTGCCCACCCAGAGGCTTTGCACGGCCTTTTTGTGGGCGGGGCTCCCCACTACCATCTCATCCTCCGAAAAGCCGCCGAACAGCGACTTCATCGTCCCGAACATCGGAATATCCTGACGCGGATTGTCCAATACACGCAGCAGCTGTAACAACTCCTGCACCTCGGTCGCCCCGAAATAGCCCGTCTTTGAGGTAATGTAGACCGGAATGCCTTCCTCCTCCAGCGCAGACTTGAACACCTCATCCCAGCCGCTGTTGGTGCGCAGCAGGATGACCATATCGGCATACCGCACAGACCGCAGCTCACCGCTCGCCTTATCCGTCACCTGAAACTCCGCGCGGAGCTGTTTGATCTTCGCGGCAACCGCCTTTGCCTCCATCTGTCTCTCGTTCAGCCCGGACTCCGCCGAAGGCTTCTCCACAAGCAGCAGTTCGCTCTCGTTTCCCGCATTGTCTGGATATACCGCCCCGGGATAGAGCGCCGCCCTCTCGTCGTAGGCAAGTCCGCCGACCTGCTCGCTCATAAGCCTTGAAAATACATCATTTACCGCATCCACGACCTCCCTGCGGCTCCGGAAATTCTTCGCAAGGTCGATTCTCTGCCGCTCCCCCGCATCGGCTGTGTAGGAATGATACTTCTCCATGAACAGCTCGGGTCTTGCCAGCCGGAACTTATAGATGCTCTGCTTGACGTCGCCGACCATGAAGCGGTTGAAGCGTCCCTCCGCTTCGCCCGAGACAGCCTCCAGCAGAAACTCCTGTACCAGATTACTGTCCTGATATTCGTCGATAAGGATTTCTTCAAAGTGCTGCCGGTATTCCTCGGCGACCCGGCTCGGCCGGACGGCATCCCCATCCTTTTTTAACAGAATATCCAGCGCGAAGTGCTCCATGTCCGTGAAATCAATCACCTTCCGGTCGCGCTTCTTCGCCGCCATTCTCTTCTGAAAGTCGAGGACGAGATCGATCAGCGTATTCAGCGGTTCCCGGCAGACGAGAGCCTGTTCTGCGGCAAGCGCAAGCGGCGTCGCAAAGAATCTGTCCGCGATTCCCTTTACGCTCTTCTTCACCTCCGCGCGCAGGGACGACGCAAGCTCCCTCTTCGCCGGGCTCACGCTCTCATCCTTCTTTGAGGAAAGACGCCCGAAGTTCACCGCTGGAAGCCACTGCGCGAATTTCTCCAGCGTCTGGCAGGAGCACAGCCGCTCCAGCTGTTCAATCTCACTGTCCACAAGCTCCCCATACATATACGGCCCATCCGGCTCCTGACAGAGCCTCTGCACCTGCTCCAGCTTTCCCTTCCAGCCCTCCGCCATCGCCGTCAGATGTCGGGCAAGGTATTTCCCGTAGCTGCTGTTGCAAAGCTCCTCCACCCCGGCTGCATCATAGTCGGTTCTTCTCTCCTCAAGCCACTCCTCCGGCCACGGAAAGCTGGCTGCATATCTCGACAGATTCAGAATGTGCTGCTGTAGCGCGCTCTCCCTGCCGCCCGGGCAGAAATACTCCACACAATACCGGAAGGCTTCCTCACCGGAGGCATAAGCGTCCTCCAACAGCTCCGCCAGAACCTCCTGCTGCATCAGCTTGATCTCTCCCTCATCGGCAATGCGGAAGGCAGGATCAAGCCCGATCTCGTTAAAATGATTCCGCAGCAGGAAGAGGCAGAAGCTGTCGATGGTCGTGATCTGTGCATTGTGCAGCAGTGCCGCCTGTCTCTGGATATGCTCGGAGTCCGGCTCCTTCTCCAGCCTCGCAGAGATTCCTGCGGCGATACGCTCCCGCATCTCGGCTGCCGCGGCATTGGTGAAGGTCACAATGAGCAGACGGTCAATATCGACGGGATGTGTCTCGTCGCACACCTTGTTGACGATGCGCTCCACCAGAACCGCCGTCTTTCCGCTGCCTGCGGCGGCAGACACAAGGATATTGCAGCCCCGGAGGTCGATTACCCTCTGCTGCTGCGGTGTAAATTTTACTGCCATGCGCTCACCTCCTCCGCCATTTTTTCCAATGCCTCCTCCGCACCGATGTCCTCAAGCGCTCTCTTTTCACAGCCCGGCATTGCCGCCTCAAAGCCGCAGACATGCTTGTAGGCGCACCATGTGCAGGCTTCCTCGCTGCCCTTCTCATAAGGGTTGAGCGAAATTTTCCCATCTAAGATCTCTCTGCCGATTCCGGCAATCTTCTTCGTCACAAACTCTGAGACGGTCTTCAGCTGCTCCCCTGTCAGCACGGAGGATCTTGCGCTGAAGCTGCCATCCTTCTTCCGCTCGACCGGAATGACATCCGACTTGTCCTCCATATCCCCGTCCAGCCGCTCCACAACTCCCGGCTCACTGCTGACAACGCCGTTCATGCGCAGCTGTGCCGCGATCTGTTGCTGAAGCTCTTCCTCCGTCAGTTCCACCGGCGCCTCCACGACAGGATCATCAATATGGTAATAGAGAAGCGCCGCCGGAAGAATCTGCTTCCCGGGATGCTTCTTCGCCTCCACCTCCATCGCCGCATTCATATAGACGACAAGCTGGAGCTGTAAGCCATAGTACAACGCCGCCAGATCAAAGTGCTTGTTGCCGGATTTGTAATCCACGACCTTGACATAGACGCGATCCTCTTCCTCCGCAACGTCAATTCTGTCGATTCTTCCCTGCAGCCGCATTTTCTCATGCTCGGAAAGCGCGACGTTGACGCTTGAAAGATCATCCGTAAACCGGAAGGAAAGCTCATAGGCATCCGGGTGGAAGCTCCCCCTGCGCAGCTGCTTTTGCAGTGTCAGCACCGTTCTCGTCAGGATTCTCGCCATCCTCGTGATCGCGTACTCGTTCCGCGCGCTGCTGTACAGCACAGTATCCCCGTAGGCTGCCGCGTAGCTCTCGAGCGCCGTGCGCACCGCCTGCGCGGCAAATTCCTCCGGGAAGTCAAACCATGTATAATTCTTTTCTGCAAGTTTTCCTGCAAATTCCTCCAATACAGCATGGTATACATTACCCATGTCTGCGTTTTCAAAGGAAAACTCCTCCCGCTCCTTCAAAGTCAGTCCATATTGCAGAAAATGCCTGTAGGCGCAGGCTGCGTAAGTCTCCAGACGCGATACGCTGTTCTCCAGATACCTTCCGTAGAGCGCCTCCGCAACGACCTCCGAAAGCCCGCTGTCCCGATAGCGCCGGAACGCCGCAGCCCGCAGAAAATCGCGCTCTTTCGACAAATCCTCCCCGAAGGCGGAATAGATTGTCAATATCTCCCGCTCCTTTTCCGGTGTCAGGATGCCGGTGGCAAGCTCGCGCAGCCCTTCTGCAAGATATCCTGCACCTTCTCTGCCTGTGACAATCTGTTCCAGCGGACTTTGCAGCTCCGGGTATTCCGTCTCAATGTCTGGAAATAGCTTCCTGACCGTGTCGATCAGATACGCCGGGCGCATGGACTTTCCGGCGCTGTTGATCTTTGAATAGCCAAGATACAGCCTTTGGGAGGGCTTCGTCATATTTAAATAGAGGTAGAGCCTCTGGATAAACATCTGCTGTCTCGGACTCGGCGCCAGCTCAAGCTCGGATTCCCGCAGGAACTCCCTGTCCATGTCCGAAATGATCCCGCCCTTGGACGCATTCTTCGGGATATTTCCGTCGTTTACGCCGAGGAAAAACAGAACCTTCACCTGTCTGAGCCTCGTCCTCTCCATGTCGCCCACAAGGACGCGGTCAACATTCTGTGGAATCGTGCCGACCTCAATCTCACCGAAGCCCGCCTCCAGGATGTCTGAAAATTCCTGCAGCGAAATCACCTCATCGCCAAGGAGTTCGTATATCTGTTCCAAGAGCTCCATGATCAGCCGGTAGATCTGGGCATATTCCCTCGCGCGGGACAGCTGTCCCTCCGCCTGAAATTCCGCCTCGTACTCCGCCAGCTTTTTCTGTACGTTGTTCTGTACCAGAAAATCATACAGCTTGTTCACATAGTCGCTCACCGGCTCCTTGTCTTTCATACGGAGCATCTGCGTCTGTGCCATCAGGCGCTCCCGCAGCGCATTCAGCCGGTTCAGCTCCTCTTCCTCCATCTCATCCGTCTTGCGCGTAAAAAGGCGGCTGTACCGCCGGTAGCCCCTGAGTCCGGTTCTGATCGCATAATTCTCCAGAATGTCCGTCTCCTCCGGCTCCATGTCCGCCAGCCCGCTCCGCAGGTAATGAAATACGGCGTCATAGGAGAAATCCTTCAGATACAGCTCCAGCGCGCTCTTGATATATTCCACCATCGGGTTCAGAAGAATCCCCCTCGTCCGGTCGATAAAGCACGGAATATCCATCTGGGCAAACTCCGTCTCGACATAGGGTGCATACCCTTCCAGATCGCCCGTGATGACCGCAATATCCCGGTAGGCAAGCCCTTCCTCTCTCGTCAGCCTTCGGATGAAAAGCCCGGTCTGATGTACCTCGTCCCGCGGTGTCGTCGTCTCGAAAATACGGATGTCCCGCTGCTTCTCCCCATAGCTGTCGACATGATAGCGGAACAGATTCCTCTCGAGATGCTTCAGCGCCGCAGCCTTCTCCTCTCCGGGAGCACACGGCACACCCCCATCCGTCACGAAGGCATCCTCACCCCTGCTCACGCCTGCGTCCGCTGCGAGTCTTGCAAGATCGGCGACCGTCTTCTTGCTTAAATGAAACAGCCTCTGCTCGCCGTCCTGCTCATAGGGATTCTCCCCCTCGCCCAGCGTCAGCGTCACGATGACTTCCCCGCACAGCCGCATCAGCTCCTGAATCACGCGGTTCTGGATGGGTGTGAAGCCCGTAAAGCCGTCAAAGACTACCACGCTCCCCGGAAGCAGCCGGGATCTCACCAGCGAACGCCTGAGAACGTCCAGCGTCTCCTCCGTCGTGATAAAGTTGCCCTGAATATACTCTGTGAAGCCGCGATAGAGCGTCTCCAGATCCTTTAATTTCTGTACAAGTGCCCCGCGGTTCCCTGCAAAGCGGATCAGCTTCTGCACATCCTCCGTGCCGATCCCATACTGCATAAATTCCGAGATGGCGCTCTTTACCTCATGGATATAGCCCTGCTTATACAGAAAGCTCCCCAGCACCGGCAGCTCATCCTTGAGATCCGCCGCAACCTTCTGGAGCACAAGACTCTTTCCGGTGTCGTCCAGCACAGGAACCTCGTCGCTGCCGACCTCCTCCATAATGCGGTGATTCAGCCGCCCGAAGCTCAGGACATCGATGTTCATGATGCCGCCCTTCTCATCCAGCGCCACCAGCTCCTTCTGGGTCTGCATGGTGAACTGGTCGGGAACGATAATCAGGAAATTCTGCCTCGGGGCTTCCGCCGCCCTTCGGATCACCTCTTTATAAATATGCCGGCTCATGTCCGAACCGGAGGGACCAAATACAAATTTCAGGCTCATATTAATCCTCATTTCCGCGCACGTTTTTGTTTCAAGCTTTTCCTGTTCAATCGTAGATCGCCGTGAAGGAGGTCTCATGCTCGACCAGAGGAATCTCCTTCGTCTCGATGCTGTCGATTACAATGTAGTCGCTCCGGTTGATCATGATGAGCATCTGGTCGATCGCACCCGCTGCTCCCTGCGCCTCCATCACCACCGAGCCGTCCCATTCATTTCTGACCCAGCCTGTGATGCACATGCCGCGCGCCGCATATTTTGCCCTTGTCCTAAAGCCCACTCCCTGTACCCTGCCCATAAATCTGAAATGCTTTCTCACCATAGCTCATTCTCCTGTCGTCCTCTTCATGCACAGCCATATAGAACTAATTATACTAGATGTTGCGGACGAGTACAACCATTCCTCCCCAGAACGGCAGAACCGGAGCGCGGGTGCTTGCAGTTTTCCCCTCTGGATGCTATAATCAACCCGATATTCGGAAACGAGGGACAACTATGAAGCCATTGGAAAATCTTGAGAAAAAGAAACTGTTTTTATTTGATATTGACGGAACGCTCGCGGTCGGTGACACCCTGTACGACGGCAGCGCCGATCTGCTCGCATATATTGACCGCATCGGCGGCAAGGCATATTTCATAACAAATAACTCGACAAAGAGCGGTGCCGATTATGTCAGCAAATTTCGCTCCACCTTCGGACTGGAAACGACCGAGGATCAGTTTATCACCTCCGGCTTTATGACAATCCGTTTTTTAAAGGAGAATTATGCCGATCAGAAAATCTTTGTCCTTGGCACAGCCTCCTTCGTGTCTGAGTTGAAGAAAAACGGGCTGCACATCACAGAGACCGCCGAGAAGGACATTGCCTGCGTCGTTGTTGCCTACGACAGCGAGCTCAGCTATGAGAAGCTGGTTCAGGCATCCAAGGCGCTCCTGACGACTGAGGTTCCCTTTTACGGCACGAATCCCGATCTTCGCTGCCCCATTGATTTCGGCTTTATCCCCGACTGCGGTGCCATCTGCAACATGATTACCGAGACCACGGATAAAAAGCCCGTCTATCTCGGCAAGCCGAGCCGTGAGGTCGTCGATCTCTGCCTCGCCCTGTCCGGCTTCTCAAGAGAGGAAACCCTTGTCGTCGGAGACCGGCTCTACACCGACATCGCGTGCGGCATCAACGGTCAGGTAGACACCTGCGTTGTCTTCACCGGGGAGGCGAAGCCCTCCGACATGACAGACACTCCCTATCCTGCCGATTATGAATTTGACAATATAAAAGAGCTCCTGATGCACTGCACCGGAGCCCGTTGATCTTCCTTTATTTATGAATTGCCTTTTCAATGACACCGATTCCCAGCGGATAAGGACCCGTGTGAACCGCAATCGTCGCCCCGATCTGATACACGGGAATCTCTTCGATCTCATAGCCGTGGCTGCGCAGCATTTCGACGACGCTGTCACGGTATTCTTTTCCCTCCTCCACATCATAGCCATAGCCGACCGAAAGGCTGAAGCAGTCAATGTTCATTCCACTGTCCTTCAGATAGTCGAGCAGCAGCGCCTTCGCCTTATCGGTGCTGCGCTTCCTTCCCCTTCCGATCCCCGAGGGATAGATTTCACCCTTCTTGAGCGTAATGACAGGGCGGATGTCCAGAACACTTCCCGCCAGTGCGCCGACCTTGCCGATCCGCCCGCCATGCTTCAGATATTCCATATTTCCAACTGTGAAGAAAATCCTTCCGGTGCTCTTGATCTGCTCCAGTCTTGCAACCGTGTCCCGGTAGGTAAAGCCTGCATCGCGCATTTCCACCGCCTCGAGCACATACTGTCCCTGCAGCACTGTATTTACGGTTGCATCAATGACTGTGATCTCCGCGTCGGGATATTCCTCCCTGACGATTTCCCTTGCATTTACGGCAGACTGCATGGAGCCGCTGAATTTGGTCGTGATACAGATACAGATAACCGGCTCACCCTTCTCGGCAAAGGGCAGGAAAACATCTGCGTAGTCCTGCGTGGACGGCATGGAGGACTTCGGATATACCCCTTTCCGGTCTATCATCTGCTGATAAAATTCCCTGATGCCAATGTCCTCCTTCTCCTTCAGATAATGTCCTTCGTCAAAGGATACATAAAACGGCACGACTGTTATATTCTTTTCCCCGGTCAGCTCTGTCGGCAGATCACAGGAGCCATCACTGATGATATGGAACGACTCACGCATACGCAAAATCCTCTCGCTGTTTTATTTTCATAAATTATCTTGTATAGATTACCACGTACAATTCCGAATAGCAATAGGATTTCAGTCTAAAAATCAGATTTTATGGTTTTTTAATCTTTTTAATGTAGTTTTTGTTACTACTTTCTTCTCAATACATCTCAATTTTCACAAATCTGCGCTTTCCGATTTTTAAGATATCCCCGGTCTGGATCATCTCATCCACACCTCCGACACGCGTACCGTTCTTCTGTATACCGCCCTGTGCAAGCATGCGTCTGAATTCTGCACCGCTGGAAACAATCCCCGCATTTACTAACGACCGGATGCAATCCAGAAGATTTCCCTTCTCCATGACAACCGGAAGTATGTCCGCATCGTCAGGCACCTGACGCTTTGTAAATGCCTCGAGGAAAAACCTTTCCGCCCCTTCTGTCTCCTCCTCGCTGTGGTAGAGCCGTGTAATGGTCTTTGCGAGAAGGAGCTTCGCATCCCTCGGATTGCCGCCGTCCGCAAGCTCTTCTTTTACCTGATCCAGCTTCTCCGGCTGAATGTCTGTCGCCAGTTCAAAATATTTCACGATAAACCTGTCCGGAATCTGCATGACCTTCGTAAACATCGTTCTGGCATCCTCGTAAATGCCAATGTAATTTCCAAGGCTCTTGCTCATCTTCTCAACGCCGTCGGTTCCCTCCAGAATCGGCATAAACAATGCCGACTGGCTCTCCATGCCCATATCCTTCTGAAGACTTCTTCCCATGAGGACGTTGAAGGTCTGGTCTGTTCCGCCAAGCTCCAGATCGGCTTCCAGTGCAACGGAATCATATGCCTGCATTAAGGGATAGAAAAATTCATGGAGCCCGATCGGAATATTGTTCCGGAAACGGTTCTTAAAGTCCTCTCTCTCCAGCATTCTGGCAACTGTGATCGTCGAGGCGAGCTGCAGTACCTCATCCAGCTTTAAGAGTTCCAGCCACTCCCCATTGTAGCGCACCTGCGTCTTCTCCCGGTCAAGGATATGGAAAATCTGCTCCTGATAGGTCAGCGCATTGACCAGCACTTCCCTGTCCGTCATTGCCTTTCTTCCCTTGCTCTTTCCGGTCGGATCGCCGATTTTTCCCGTGAAGTCTCCGATGACGATGACAACAGTATGCCCAAGATCCTGAATTTGTTTCAACTTCCGGAGTGCAACCGCATGCCCGAGATGAAGGTCGGGCGCACTCGGATCCATGCCGAACTTCACGGTCAACGGCTTTCCGGTCTGAAGGCTTCGCATGAGCTTTGCCTCCAGCTCCTCCTCTCCGATCAGTTCGGCCGCACCCTGCCTGATCACGCGCATCTGATGATGTACCTGCTGTTGTAAATTCTTCTCTTCTACTACGTTCATATTTGTTTCCTCCTTAAAATATTCCTGACGGCGGGCTATTTGCGGTGCAAAGCGCACAAAAAAAGCCCCCGTCCTGTCAAAAGGACGAGAGCTTATATCTCGTGGTACCACCTAATGTTCACAGACAGCTCACACTGTCTGCCTCTTCGGGTACGACTGCGCCGCAGCTTATACCCTAGCACGATAACGGGTGCAGGAACCGTCACAGCCTACTATCCATACGGAATTTGGTGTGAAGCTCAAAGATGTATTCACACAAGGTTTCCCATGCGCCTCTCATCAGCCGGCTGCTTTCTGTATGCTCCACGATGTGCTACTTCTTCTTATCATTGCTTTTTGTATTCTGTTTTCTGCATTATAGAAAATAAAAAAACTGTTGTCAAGTCTTTTTTCAAAGTTAAATGGCTTTACTCAGTGTCTTATCAGATCGGCAAATTCCGCCCTCGCAGCCTTCGCCAGATCGGCGGGGGCAAGCCCAAGCTGGGAACCAATCCGCCCTCCGCTGACAATAATCTTCTCCAGATGCTCGGCAGAACTGTCGATCCTTGTCACATACTGCTTCTTCATGCCAATCGCAGTACAGCCACCCCTGATGTAGCCGGTGATTGCATTGATGTCCTTGACGTGAATCATCTCAACACTCTTCTGACCCACGCTCCGCGCTGCTGCCTTCAAATCCAGTTCCTCCGCGATCGGAATGACAAAGACAAAATAGTCCTTGCTGTTTCCGACGGTGACAAGCGTCTTATATACCTTTTCGTATGGCAGCCCGAGCTGGTCTGCTATCTGGAGTCCGTCCACAAACTCCTCACATTCATAAGTGTACTGTTGGTAAGGAATCTTCATGGACTCCAATATCCGCATTGCATTTGTCTTTACTTCCTTCTGCTTCGCCATCGTATATTCTGTCTCCCTCTATAAAGTTCATTCGCCATAGATTTATTAAAAATATGCTTTTGATATAGTCTACCACATTGCATGGCAGTTCTGCAAGCCCTGAACCCGAGGAACACAGCCATGCCAAAGTACCACCTCTCGCGACAAGATACCGGGGTCAAAAGAAACGTCCCTCTGGCACCTGTCAAGGGGTGTGGAGTGCGATCGCAAGATTTAAATATGCCGCGAAGGTGACCCACGCAAGATAAGGCAGCATCAAAAGAGCCGCCGCCCTGTTGATCTCCTTAAACTGCTTTATCGTCAGGTAAATTGCCAGCCATAGGAGCAGCAGCTCGGCAAATGCCAGAAAATACGCATGAAAGCGGAAAAAGAATACCGGCCACAGCGCGTTGAGGAGCAACTGCACCAGATAGAGTGTCAGCGCATTCCGCACCTCCGTGCCGCCGGTCTCCCAGACAAGATATGCGGCAACGCCCATCAGAATATAGAGAATTGTCCAGACAACAGGAAACAGCCACCCCGGCGGCGCCAGAGGTGGCTGATATAGATTCTGGTACTCCCGCATCGCCCTCCCGGTGAGAATCGAACTGACAATTCCTGTTCCGAGGCTGATGGCGATGCTGATAAAAAGTGCCTTCCAATTTATTTTTGTCTGCTTACCCATAATGCATTTCCTTACTTTTTATGCATTATATGCTGTCAGTAGAGCATTTATTTGTCCTTACTTCTTCTGGTTAAGCCAAAAATCACAAGCGCCGCACCGCAGATTACCATTAAGATGATGCATCCCACGATCAACGCAGTATTCCCATGCGCCTTCGGCACGCTATCGCCGCCTGCCTCCGGCGTAGTCTTATCGGTATTGCCCGCAGGCACTGTAATCTCTTCAGATGGTGTCGGAGCCGGGGTTACCGTTTCCTCGCTTTGCTGTTCGTTCCTTGCAATTGTGACAATGGTAGTGGCATAGCCGTCACTGAAAAGTATTCTGATGGTGTGGGTGCCCACAACCTGCGTATTCATGAAGTCCTTCGTAAACTTCACATAGGTAGAGCCGCTCCACGAAGTATAGTTGGTGGGATCAACCGCCCATCCGTCCATCTCCACACCGGTAAACCTGCTCAGCTCTGCATCAACACGGATGGTGAGGTTCTCGTCCACATCAATCGTAAAGGTACTGTCCGCCCCCTCGCTCACCTTGTATTCCACCTTTACCGGCACCACAGTGAGCTTTACCTCATTACTTGTCACGCTGCCGGTGGAATTGCTGATGATACAGCGGTAACGGAAGCCGTCCTGAGACTGTTCCACGGATTTCAGCTTCAATTCCGTCGACTCGGCACGGCTGATGTTTACCCAGCCCTTTTTATCATTGCGGTCAACCTGCCACTGGTAGGCAAGATTCGTTCCCGTCACTGCGGTTTTGAACACCACCGTCTCTCCGGCGTTGACACTTCTATCTGACGGCTGGAGCGTGATGACCGGCGGCTCCGGCTTGAAGGTCACGCTGATGGTATGATTTAACGCTATGCCGGAGAAGGTATAGCTTGTGGTTGCGGCAACCGCACTGCCGTCAACCGTCAGTGTATCGATCACATAGCCGGAATCCGGAGTAATTGTAAAGGTCTGGCTGCCTCCCTGATTCAGCAATACCGTACCGTCCGGTGTTATCTTTCCGTTCGCACCTGCCGTCGCCGTAACTGCAAACTGTACAGACGGCTGAGCATCTACCGTGAGCACGAGATCCTTTGTCTTGGTCACTCCGTTCTGTGTAAAGCTCACTGTCAATATCTTTGCGCCCTGCACAGACATATTAATGCCGGAAGCGTTTGTCGTATAGCCCGTCACGACCTCGCTGTAGCCGTCCGCATAATAAGCCGTCACTGTCAGATCATCCAGATTCAGAGCATCCCCCGCTTTGTATGCGGTTCTCGTCTTGACCGCTTCGATCCTGTCCGGTGCAAGCGTCGTGTTATGCGTAATCTTAAGGACTCCCTGAACCGCTGAAAGCTTATAGCTGTCCGTCACATCCTCGCCCGCGGCATTCACGATCTTCACACTGCCAACCGTGATTGTGCCGTTCTCCGTGCGCTCCGAAGTGCTTGGCGTGAGTGCAATTCCTGCGATATGGTCTCCTGCCGCCAGCTCATTGCCCGCCGCTGTTGACACGGTATATTTTGTCTGGTCGATGACAGTTCCCCACAGAATCGTCTGCTCTCCTGCCGTGATCGTGATGCCCCTCTTTTCGATCACAACCTTCTTTGTACCTGTAACCGTAGCATAATTCTCTTTCTCAATCCTATATGCCACATCATAGCTGCCGGCTTTGGTAAACTTCGGATTCTCCGCTCCGAAATTCACGCCATCCGTGCTGTAGGTCACGACCGCGCCGGACGGCTCTGTCACGCTGACTGTGATACTGTGCGGCTGTCCGTCGTAAATACCGTTGTAATCCGTTGCTGTACTTACAATGCTTCCCTCGCCCACGGTGAGCGTAATCGTCTTCTCCCCTGCCGCATAATTGCCGTTCGCCGCCGTGGATGCCTTGATAAAGAAGGTTCCCGCCTGCGTCACGGTGAGCACGCTTCCGTTCAGGGCTCCCTTTCCCGTTCCTCCCGCCTCAAGCGAATAGGTCGCAGTTCCCGCCGCCGGATCAATCGTAAAGTAAGCCGATACGTCAATGTCCGCACCTGTGAACGCTATGTTCGCGTCGTTTCCGGTAATGCTGACCGGAGTCGCCGCCCGGTTTGCAACCTCATATGTGCCGGTCATTGCGTTATTGTTCGCGTCATAATTCTGATAAGCATCGGGCTTCACCATCCAACGGAAGGTATTCTTAGCGCCCGGTGTGGCATCGTAGTCTGCCCCATTGGCATTTTCAAGCTTCCACTCTACATCCATGAACCGCTGCTCTGCCGTAACCTCTGCCGTTCCTTCGAGCGTCACCTCTGCCTGTGTGCCAAGCTCGCTGTTCGTCAGCACATCTGCCGCCGTATAATAGTTGGAAAATACCCCGCCGTTCGGGCTGGCAGGTGCAGTGATTCCGGTGATTTTTCTCTTTTCCGTCGTAAAAGCCCAGCCTCCGCTTAGTCTGCCGTATTGATCCGGGTTAAGTAATCCTATTGTCTCCCCATCGACTGTAACCTTCACATCATCAGCAAACACATATGCCTGATTTCCATCCAACCCTGTGCGCAACGTAAAGCTTGCACTATACACTGTATCCCACTCGGCAATACCTGTTGCAGGCACAGCATTTTCCACTGTATAAGAAATTGCAAGCGATTCCGCAGCAATTCCCGCTGTAGTACAAGTCGCATTATCTGCCAGCGTCGTGCCGCCGACAGGCTTCATCCCGGTAAGCTCCACTTCGCTCACTGTTTTCTTTGTAACCGCTGCCGCCTGTGTCAACGGTTCTGCCAGCTTCGTCGCATACGCCACATTGTCCTCGGTTGTCTCCAGCCAGATCTTACAATCTCCAAAAGTGACCGCCGAAAAAATCGGTGCCATCTGTAGCTGCTCCTTCGTCACGACCACAGACCCATCCACAACCACACTGTAGTACCAGTCCTGTGTCCCATCATTTCCCTGCACAACGAGGGAGACTGTTCCTGTAGCATTTGCATCCTTCTGTGCAACAATCAGTCCCTGACTTTCATCATACCCGACCGTTCCGATTGCTTTCCCATATGCGGCTCCATCCAGACGCAGCACCATCGGCGTTCCGTCCGCAATCGTTCCCGAAACCGGTTCCTGCGAAGCTGCCTTCGCAGCGGACGCAAAGAGGACATTGGTCAGGTTAAGATTGGCTGCCGGCTTAACTGCACGTGTGACGCCACAGGATTCGGTGGCAAGCTGCTTAGACGTGCTCGATACAACCGCTATAAGATAATAGGTTTGCCTTTGGGAAGCACCATACCCCCCATTTTCCCAATATATATTAGTAGCAGGAGAACGCAGCCAGTAAGTGCCAGACGAGGTGGTACCGCTGTACAGCTCGCTCGCAATGGCAATATTGTTGCCGCTTCCTGCATAGATCTTGTCTGGTTCAGTAAACTCATTAACAGCCTGATTATTTTCCCAATAAATTGCAGGGCACGCATTGACATCCCATATGCTGAGTGCATAAAGCTTATCTGTCGTGGTATAGGTCACATTGTTCAGCGTATCCAGTGTCTCAACCGTAGTCTCATTCATCAGACTCTGTTCCACTTTTGTGAAATAAGCCTCCGACTCCGCCATCGCTCGGAGTGTTGCACGGAGGTCACTCCTGCCATAATGGTTTGAATACACCTGTGCCGGTGTGTTACCGGAATACTGACAGCCCGACACTGGCTCATAATCATATGGTTCTTCAAATTTGTTAGCCGAAAACTTCTGTCCTTCTATTGTTGTTCCGTCCGTCTCACTTTTTCCCAAAATCGGTTCCGCAGCAAAGAGAACAATATTATCATCCAATGCCGTACCATCGGCTCTCTTTATACCTCTGTCCGTTCCGGCAATATACCATATCTGCGACTCATCGTACGCATTCTTTCCAAAGCGCAATCTGCCGACGGTATCCTCCACTCCATCACTCATTCCGTCAAGACTGAACTTTGTCTTAAGCTCATCCTTCGTCGCAAAGCTTGTCACGCTCGGCGTACCTCCGACAGCATGAACCCTTCCGAGTTCGCTGCCGTTTCCGGCAACCATCCCCGCCAGCAATGCAGACGAAAGCAGGAACACTGATTTCTTCCACAAAGACTTCCTATTCTTCTTCATAAAATCCTCCCCTATATACCTCTCTCACGTAATCGTGAGGCTCGCACATTCCACCCACCAGTCGCTCAGAATACGCCTGACTCATTTTCCACTGACAGTTGCACAGAATGCACCTGACCACAAGCAGCGCACTCTGGAGCCGCCGGCACTT
>USGM01000081.1 GCA_900554205.1 uncultured Lachnospiraceae bacterium | reverse complement strand
GATAACAACCAGCTAATGGGACAAGAGGGAAGAAAGCTTAAGGGCTTTTGACCCCAGTATCTTGTCATGATACTGGGGGCAAAAGAAACGTCATTCTGGTTCTTAAACTCCCTGCCTTTAATGCTATTCTCCAGCATATGCAATCCCATCTAACTGAAACTGCAAACCATTTTCTCCGCCATTATGAGCAAAATTTGTTTGAATGGATTTTCGTACCGGATATTTTCCGTTAAAGCGTTCCTTGATAACCTTTTCCATAGTCGGAATGTTCCAAACATCCCTAAACAGACAATCCATTTGAACGACATGTTCAAGGTTTAAACCGACTAATTTAAGTCTGTTTTCCATCTGGTCAATCGCACCGTTAATCTGCGCTTCAATAGGCTGTCCAATGTTTCCTACACAATAACTGATAAAATAAAAATCTCCGGCTTTAATAATCCCTGTGTGTGCCCAATTTTCATTTACATCATATCTTTCAATACCCATTTAAGAAACCTCCGTCATATAATGTTAACCAAACATATGTTCACATTCAGATAATATCACGACGGTCATAGATTTTCAATGGGTTATTTAATAATTTTACACTTAACACTTAATAACTATTTTTCCCTTTTCCACGTTTAGAAACAACACCCTTTATCAATTCCGATTTGTGCATAATGCGTATCAGCCATAAATAGCCGGAGGGACGTTTCTAAATTTGTTGACAAGTCGGAATGTATTTGATAATATCTATCAAGTGATTTAAAATTCCATGAGGGAGTAGTTAGCACGAAAGTGTGATTTGTCAACATACTGATTATATGAAAGCCTGACTATAATCTGGCAAATCTTAAATAATGAGACTCATGTATATCAATTAGCAGCTTATGTATTAGGCTGACAGTTGATATACAGGAGTCTTTTTTATCTGCTGGAATAGCAGATGTTTCGGCTGACAACACTGTTGTGGAGAAACAAAAGGAGAAAAACATGGAAAAATTTATTAACAATGCCCCGTTTGCTCTTGTGCTTGTATTTCTTGTAGTAGGCTTTGTACTGCTTATTAAGGGTGCGGACTTTTTCGTGGAGGGCAGTTCGAGTGTAGCAAAGAGGCTGCATGTTCCGTCTATCATTATCGGACTTACGATTGTTGCAATGGGAACATCACTCCCGGAGACAGCGGTCAGTGTATCGGCATCAATCATGGGTAATAATGAACTTGCGATAAGTAATGTAGTCGGCTCCAATATATTCAATCTGATGGTTGTTATTGGTGTATGTGCAATGATTGCCTCGGTGAATGTTGCAAAGGCAACAATAAAGAGAGATATCCCCCTTTCCCTTATCTGTGCAGGACTCTTATTGCTTTTTGGAATTGCCGGATTTGGTGATAAAGCAGGCATGACACTTGGACGTCTTGATGGTGTAATATTCATTGGCGTTTTTGCGGGATACATTTTTTACATGATCAAGATTGCATTAAAAGCAAGTAAAGAAGGCAAGAAGGTTGAGATTGAAGGCGGTTCTGACGAAGACATCAAGTTGATTTCAGTGCCACTCAGTATTCTATTCATAATTGGTGGTGCAGCTGCGATTGCGGTTGGCGGAGATATGACTGTAGATGCCGCATCAAGAATAGCGAGTGACCTTGGAATGAGCCAGACACTTATCGGACTTACAATCGTTTCAATAGGAACCTCACTTCCGGAGCTTGTGACGTCAATAGTTGCAGCCAGAAAGAACGAGGTCGATATGGCGCTTGGCAATGCGATCGGTTCAAATATATTTAACATACTTATGGTACTTGGCATCGCATCAGTAATCAGTCCCATCAGCATGATTACGGAGAATATTATTGATTTGTGCGTGCTTATTGTATTTACAGTGTGTGTATGGATATTTGCGGGAACCAGAAAGAAAATCGGAAGAATCGAGGGATTCTCGATGGTTGCGCTTTATGCGGCATATGCGGTTTACATCATAATAAGATAAGGGAATGAGTATTGTATTTTTCCGGATATGTGGTAAACTTTGGTTAGAGGTCGCTAACCACAAAACAGTAAGGAGTATCCGAAAAATGCAGGTAGAAAAGCTTGAAGAATCCGAAATTCAGAAAATCGGTCATGCGTTTGGCTATTATGATTATAAGGGAGAGGAAGGCCTGGTCTCCTGTTATAGAAGTCAGGAGGCAGCAGCAGTCTATATCAACGGATATGTCCGTATGACCTTAAAGGGCAAATTTCTTTATTCCACAAGTGAGAAGGGAGAAGCTTATATTGCCTATAAACTTTCCGGGCAAAAAATATCCTTCGGCGCAGCGATGGAACTGGCCAAAGGATTCTTTCAATCTATGAACCTTAAAGAGCTGGTCAGATTTTTAAAAATAGTGTCAAAGGGCGGCCCCGACTTAAAGGATAAAATGAATAAGGAAAAGAAGCCCTACATCTATGTCGGAATGCTCTGCGTGACGGAAAAGTATCAGGGGCAGGGCTTTATGCGGAAGGCATTGGAAATGGCATTTGCCGAAGGAAACAGGCTCCATGTTCCCGTGATACTTGACACAGACGCAAAGTCAAAATGTGATAAATACGTTCACCTTGGCATGCAGTTAGCCGGCGTTCGTGATTTTGGAGAACATGGAAAGCTGTATGACCTTATAAAATATCCGGATTGAAGCTATATACCTGCAATAATGAGCAGAATCGAGAACAACATAAACCCTATGCCAAGGGCGCCGATGATTTTAATGCCGCATTTTTTCAATGTCATTAAAACGAGCAGCGAGACGATAGGGTTTAAAAGCAGGCACAGCTTCGGAACTGCAAGTGCGCCGGTCAGGATAGCAATGGCTACGATCACCGTTGCACCGAGCCAGAGCGACAGGAAACCGATAATCATCGGTACCCTTGTGATCGGGTCGATGGCTTTCATAACCCCAGCGCTGTCGTCGTCTGACATTTTTTTGCTGAGTTTCTGGTACAGAAGCGGCTTCATGCAGAAAACAACATGGCATAAAAGACCGGTGTAACATCCGATAACGGTGTTGATTCTCAATGCGAGAGCCAGTGTTTCGTTCCCCCTTGCAATCAGGTCTGCAAGAAGCCACATGGTAATGTAGGTTCCCGGCTGGCCCAGAAAAGAAAGCCAGAAGGATATTTTAAACCTCTTTGCGCTTACATCAGCCCACCAGGGATTGACTCCGTTTACGGCAGGCTTCCCGTTCGGGTCCGGTTTCCCCGGTTTGACGAGTGGCAGATCTGCCAGAGAGGCTACAAAGCCGCTTATGATTCCAAATATTCCGAAAGCAACGTATTGATTCAAATTGTTATCCCCCTATATCCATTCATTTGTAATAATTCCAGTGTAAATTCTATGTATAACATTAACTTCAAATTACATTTTCTATGTTACCATGCATAGTTCTGAATTTCAATCATTTCACACAGCCCATTCATATTGTGCTATAATGCGTTAAGTGGTTGCATAATGGGATCAGTTAAGAAAAATCACGAAATTATAATAGAAAGTTATTTACGATTAGCAATTGAAAAAAACAGTACTTTTGTGCTATTCTTTATGTGTTTACAAAGGAGGAATATGCAATGACATATGATGAAAATGCCTTCAAAGAGAAAGCCAACCGCAAAGCGCGTAAGATATGGATTGTATTTGCTGTTCTGCTGAGTGCAAATTATGGTGCGGATGCCGCCAACGGTCTTTATCCGGCAGGTTCGTATATTATTTTCCTGCTGCTGTGCTGGCTGCCGTTGATTATTGGAGAAATCTTACTTCGGGTCAAGGGATGGTCTACGCAGCTTTACCGGCGTGATCTGTCTATTGGTTACGGGATCTTTTATACCTTTGTAATATGCACGACCGATTCCCCGATCGCGTTTGCCTATGTTTTACCGGTAACGAGTCTTTTAGTAATCTACAAGAACCGCCAGTTTATGATCCGATGCGGAATTGTCAACGCCATAGTGATTGTCGGCTCTGCTGTGTACCGGTATATGTCAGGCTTCAACAGTGCGGCTGATCTGAAGAATTATCAGATTCAGCTATCCTGTATCATCCTTTGCTATATCTGCTATGTCATGTCCATCCGCCACCTGAATGAATCCGACGGAGCAATGACGGACAGCATCAAGGACGATCTTCAAAGAGTGGTTACTACGGTAGAACAGGTAAAAGCGTCCAGCAACACGATTCTGGATGGCATTACCGTTGTAAGAGAGCTTGCCGCTGAAAATAAGCACGGCTCCGATATTGTTATGCTTGGCATGGGAGAACTGAGCGGAAATAATGAAATGCTGCAGGATCGCACGACATCCTCCACGCAGATGACATCCGATATTCGTGCACAGGTCGAAAATGTAGTAGGGCTTATCGGAGATATGGTGACTCTGGTTGAAAAGTCCGAGGCGCATGCCGGTGCCAGTGCAAATGATCTGGAGAGTCTGGTAAATACCGCAACCACAATGTCAGAGCTTTCCACAGAGCTGGAACAGGTTTTGCAGAACTTCCAGCAGGAATTTGACATGGTTAAACAGGAAACCGGTACGATTGAAAAGATTACGAACCAGACAAACCTGTTGGCGCTGAATGCCTCCATCGAGGCAGCGAGAGCCGGAGAAGCCGGAAAGGGCTTTAACGTGGTGGCAAACCAGATTCGGACTTTGAGTACTGAGACACATGATTCCTCCGAAGAAATCCGAGATGCGCTTTCCCGTCTGGATTCGACTTCCGAGAAGATGACAGCCGCCATTGAGGAGACCCTGAAGCTGATTCAGATCACGCTCGAAAAGGTTATGCAGACCGGAGAGAATGTAAATCAGATTACCTCTGATTCTCAGCAGCTTGGTCAGCATATTCAGGTAATCGATCATGCAATTAAGGAAGTAGAAAGCTCCAACACACAGCTGGTGTACAACATGGAACAGGTTTCCGAGATTGTGGAAACGATTACCGGCTGTATTGCGCATTCCAGACAGACCAGCGAGCGAATGCTGAGCAAATACGAAGAGACCGCCAACAATATCAATACGATTGAGGATGTCATGGAGAACATGATGTGCGATCTCGGTATCGGCGGATTCATGGGAATAGAAGATATGCAGCCGGGAATGAAGCTGGATATTACTCTGCCGGATCGACAGGATAAGATGTATTACGGCGAGCTGATCCAGCAGGTTTCGGATGGCATTCTGGTAACATGTGAGGAGGAGCTGAAATTAGACCATACCGTTCCCTGTAAAATTCAGGTTACAGCCGGAAATATCCTCTATTGCTGGGATAAGGCGACCATCAAGAAGAACGCTGCGGAGGGAGCGGCAACGTATAAGATTACGATTAACACAAGACCCCGCATAAACAACCGACGCAAGTACCCGCGCATGGACTTGGATAATGCATGCACAGTTCAGTTCAAGAACTCCGACAAGACCTATGCTGCCACGATGGATAACATCAGTGCAAACGGATTTGCATTTCTGGTTACAGACGATGTCTTTTCACAGAATAAGGACAAGGAAGTTACAGTTACAATAGAGAATTTTGCACTCAAGAACCATAATGTACTTGAGGGGCGCATTATCCGTTGCTCTGATGACAATGGCCTGTATATCGTGGGCTGTCAGATGCCGGAGGACGATTTCTACATTTATGACTATGTGGCGAAGAACCTGTAAGCTCAGAACTTACCGTATCTTCCGCAGAGAAATTTTTTCAGATCGCCCAAGGTCTCGTAGCCGCTCTTTTCACGCATGGATGCAAGCAGCTTTTTGACATAGCTGTACGAATAGAACAGCTTGTCGCATATTTCCTTGCCGTTATACCCCTTTAGGATAAGTTCGGCGACCTTACATTCTGTTTCGGTAAAATCAACTGTTGGCAATTCGGAGGACAATGCCACGGGTTCGGACTTTTTCAGGAGATTGCTGATTCTTGCGAGCAGTATTTTCTGCGAAAACGGCTTCTTGATATAATCCGCGGCGCCGAGCTGAAAGCCCTTCAGCTCGTCCTCCTCGTCCGACATTCCCGTGACAAATACAACAGGAATGTTTTTGCTCTGCGGCATTTCATTTATCTGCTGTATGACACTGTATCCGTCTATATCAGGCATCTTTACGTCAAGCAGGATAAGGTCGGGCAGGGTATTTTCCAACAATGCATTCAGGGCTTCCCTGCCGCTCGAATACAAACTGACGGAGTAATTTACCCCCAGCAAAACAGCGGCATTTTTGAGAAGCACCTTATCGTCATCCACTACCATGATACGTTTTTTATCAGTCATCATTCTTTTTCCTTTCCATATAACGGTCAAAAAGCGTTTCCGCACTGACAAAATCAAGTTCATCGACAAACTCCGCGATATAGGTCAGATTGCGTATATTTTTTTCGTCCGTTTCACTCTCAATAAGCCGCTTAAGGTCGTTCTGGGTTTCAAGCCAGATGTGTTCTTCGAGACCTTTCTTTATCTGCGTTTCAAGGCTTTTGTCACTCACATTTTCGGTGGAGGGGGAAAGTACATTGTCCGGCACTTCTGAAATCAGCCGTTTCATTCCCTCAGCCGCCCGTTCCCATTCAAACAGAAGCAGATCACGCGCATGTGCGGCGTATGCATAATCACCGCAGCTGAGTTTCTTCTCAAGTTCCCTTGCCATTTCATAAAGTGGAAGCGCACCAATGCCCTTTGCCGCGGATTTGAGGGAATGGATCTCAAATATAAGGTCGTCACTGTGATTGTCAAACAGGTTCTCCAGCTTTTCATGGCCGTGATCGTAGCCGTCTGCAAAAATTTCCGCAAGATTGCAGAACCGCGTGATGTTTCCGCTCAGATAGCTTAAGCCCGAATCAAGGCTGATGTCGTACTTTTCCAGAAGCGTCGACAGCCTGTGAAATTCCTCGTTTGAAAGCACATTTTCCGTTGCGCCGCTGATAATCAGCTTGTCCGCGGGGAGCAGGGAAATCAATGCTTTTTCAAGATTGTGCCAGCTGACAGGCTTTGAGAGATAGGAACAAAATCCGGCGGACAGGAACTTTTCCTCCGAACCCGAGAGCGCTTCGGCTGTGAGCGCGATGACAGGAACACTTTCGGGCAGTCCGTATTCCCGCATGATGCGAAGCGTTTCTATTCCATCCATAACTGGCATCATATAATCAAGAAGAATCAGGTCATAATGTGTATTTCTTATTGCCTCTGCCGCCGCTTTTCCGTCGGATGCGGTATCGACGGTTATCATGGTTCGTTCCAGAAGCATACTTATCACACGCAGATTTTCGGCATTGTCATCGACGGCAAGTATACGGCATTCGGGAGCGAAAAAACTGTCGGAGCAGTTCTTCTCGCTCACGGTGAGCGGAGTTTCACCGATCGGAGTGCTGTCACATATTTTCTGCAGTATCTCGATTCCGAAGGTGCTGCCTTTTCCCTCCCTGCTGTCCGCAATGAGCCGTCCGCCCATATTGTCCGCAAGATCCTTCGATATGGCAAGTCCGAGTCCTGTTCCCTCAACGGCGCATTCAACAGCGTTTTTCCCCCTTCCGAAGACTTCAAAGATATGCTCAAGCTCTGTTTCAGGTATGCCTATACCGGTATCGGAAACGGTGATGCGCAGGAGTACTTTTTCCCTGTCCTCAGCGACAGGAACAGTTTCCGCAAAGAGTGTCACGCTGCCCGAATCCGTGTATTTGACGGCGTTGGAAATAAAATTCATGATGATCTGCCTTAGATGGTTTTTGTCTCCCTCAAGCATCGACATCATATCGGGAGAAATATCCGCAGCGAAAGCTAGTCCCTTTTTCCCGCAAAGCTCACTTCCCATGGAGGCCAGTTCCGAGACAAGCGAATCGATACGGTAGGGTCTGGAGGCAGTTACCATTTTGCCTGACTCGATCTGGGTAACGTCGAGGATATTGTTGATAATGGAGAGCAGCAGGTCGCCAGCACTCTGGATTTTTGAGGTATAGTCAAGTATTTCCCGCTGATCCGTGGAGCGTGTGATAAGCTCGTTCATTCCGAGGATAACATTGATCGGCGTTCTGATCTCGTGGCTCATATTGGCAAGGAAAATTCCCTTTGCCTTGCTGCTGCGCTGTACCTCTGCCATAGCTTTGTTATACATTCGTATCTGGAAGAACATTGCCGCGCCGAGGGCGGCTGATGATATGCAGGTGCCTACGATAATGTCAGTGACGATGCCCTTTTCATCGGGAAAGGCGCTGACAAGCTGCGGATAACGGTAGGCGGCGACACAGCACAGGGCATAAATAACGATTTCGGCAGCAGCGCAGATGATACCGGCTCTGCCTTCCAGCATAAACAAAGTAAAAACTGCCGCAAATACGAAAAAGCAGGGCATTCCGCTGTTATATCCGCCCGCAGTGAAGAACATGATCGGGAAAAGCAGCATAAAGACAAACGTGACGGTTATGATGTAGCACGGCCTGTAATTGCCCGTTTCCGCCGAGTAGACAAGCAGCGCCGCAGAAAGGAGCGCGGATGACATCAGCACGACACTGTTCAGGGCGGATGCTCCGTTTATCAGCGAAACGACAAATATCATTATGCTCACGGTAAAGCCCGTGATCGCCAGAAGGTTAAAGATTCTGATTCTGAAATTCAATTCCGGTGAAAAAAATAGATCTCTTAACTTTTTAAGCATTATGCGCCCCCCATTTTGCTTCATTATAGCGCACGCAGATTTGCTTCGCAACGGTATCGGCGCAGGAGTGTCCCTGAGAGACATTGTATTTGCCTGCCGTATCTCATATGATATGTGAGAAATTATGAGTGGGAGGAAAGGAAAAAAATGAAAAACAAGAAGAAACTCGTAAGTTTAATGGCACTTGCAGAGTTGAGCCTGACTTTGCTGACAGGCTGCGGCGAAAGGAAATGGCCCATGCAGGTCACGGTCGTGAACCGTACTACCTGCCCGATCGCGGACATCCGTCTCAGCCTTGCTTCGGAGGAGGACTGGGGACCTAACCGGATCGAAACAGTGCTGGAGGAGGGAGAGAGCGTTGAGATCGATCTGGGCGAGTACACGGAGGAGGAGCTGAACGCGGGTTTCAATTTGCAGTTCTACGGTGAAGATGACGAGCCTGTCAACCCGGATTATGAGGCGAGTAATCCTATTTTCTTTGACAATGGAGACTATTTCATCCTGGCACCGGCGGACATCAGTGTCGCGGTGTTCATGGATACCAGCTATGACGCGGTGGATTACGACCAGAAGATTATGGAGTATTATGACGCAGAGGACGATGGGCGCGGAGATCTGATTCCTGATGAAGGGGAGGAAGAGGATGGACGTGGTGATCTGATTTCCGATGAGGAGACAGGGGATGGCGGGACGATTCCGGTCCTGATTGGCGGACTGCCCTTTACCAACATGGAGAATATGCAGACTGATAACAATTCCGATGGCACCTATTACTATGCGGACATCACTGGGGACGGTCAGATCATCGTAGTAAATACAGTGCAGGAAAGTAGTTTGCAGGCGGACACACAGAATTTGAAGGATTACCTGACTGCCTGTGCTCTGGCACTTGCCGAAGCGGAAGACTATGAAATCCAGACAGCATATGAGGACGACAGCCTCTCGGCAAATATGAGCTATCCCGTCTATGTGATCTCCTTTGTTGCGGGAGGCGGCGAGGATGTGCGGCAGTGGACGGTCTTTGCGATGGATACGGACAGCTATACTTACCTTTATGGTTTTTGCGCTACCTTAGATGGGGCGGAAGACATGGAGGAGGTTTACCAGAATATCTTCATGAATCTGTATCTGTCGGAGGAAGCCATGCAGTAACCCATATTTCAGTGTCGGCTACGGAAAGGATGTATTTGTATGAAGATAACAAGAATATTTTTTTGCATGGCAGCCTGCATGATGCTGACGGGCTGCTCAGGGAATTCAGCCGGCGATATGACAGATCCCTCCACAATTACGGCAGAGGTTCTCTACCTGTATGATGTGAGGAATGGCGCTGTTCTGGCGGGAGAGCAGAGCTCGGACAGCGGCGAGGACGGTTTCTGGCTGCCTCTTTCCAAAGATGTCTATGCGGAGTTTCAGGACCCCGAAGTGGTCGGCGGGTGGCGTCCCGAGCAATATTTCAATACAAGACAGCTGGAGAAGGGGTTCAAAAACGGAAAGATTGCTGTCGATTCAAAATTTACATGGACGGTCGGCAGTGACGGCAGTATCGTCAGCCTTCTTGAAGAAAACTACTACGAAAACAACAATGTAACAAACTGAAGGGGGAAAATCATATGCCATTCTGGCTTGCATTGCTTCTTCTGCCGATCTCAGCGGCAGGAGTGATTTTATCGGCGGTATTATTAAAGAAGAAGCCAATAAAGATACTCGGTATCATTCTTTTTTCCATTATTTTTGCGCTCATGCTGCTCTACATGGTGCTTGTGTTGATACTGGTGTTCAGGGAGGATGATCCCTACGATGATTCCGACCCGGATTCCCGGTTTGTGGCGCAGATAGAGAACATGACAGATAACGGTGACGGCACCTATACCTACGACGACGGAGAGACATCCCTCACCTTTGAAAAATTATCCGCTGAGGCGGCGGAGGACGCCATCGGAGAAGCTTCATCCGACGGTTCAGTCTTAAACGGTGAGAGCGGCGGCCGGAACTGGACGGTTGTGACCGATGATGAGGGCAATCCCCAGACGGTTTATGTGACTGCCGGTGACACAGCTGTTGCTGCAAAGGTCAACAGGACTTCCAAGGAAGCGGGCGCGGAATATACCGCGTCAACGGCGGCTGTGCTGGTGACGGATAAAAATAAATCCCGTACGGACAGCGCATCCTTTTACATTGAAGAGGCAGACTGCCTATTGTATTATCCGGCGCAGCTCACTGTTTTCTCAGACAAGAATGGGAAATACACCTTCCGCGATGACAAGAGCGACGCGGTGCTGAAGGTAACGCTTTCCAAGAACGAATACTCCTCTATGGCAGAGGTCGAAGGCTTTATTAAGAACTCCGAAAACAGTTATGTCCTTGCCTATGGCCCGGATTGGTTTACCTCCGAAATCAGGGAGAAGGGAAAGGTCAGCTTTACCTACAGCGGACTGGGCAGCAAATATGTTGTCGATGCGGAATTGATCTATTCCGAAAAGGACAAAGATGTATTTGACAACCTGCAAAAGCTCGTAAAATGCTGCTTCGTCGGGGACGGCGTATGGAAAAGCAGCTCATCAAAGGAGGGCTATTCCAAGGATAAAACTACTCCGTACAGCGATAAATTCAGCAGAGAGCTTGCTTCATTTTATAGTGAGAACCTCGGAGTCATACTCCTATATCCCGAAATTTTCTCAGAGATTGAGAAAACGGAAGAGTATGTTTTTTTCACAGACCCTGTGACGGGCGCGGAGATCACTCTTTTCGGCGATTCGGACGGTATTCCGTTGAGCGACTGGGCGGAGGTCTATGGCTTTGATGAAAGCTTTATCGACGGCGAACGCAGGGTAAAGGCAAGCGATATGGCAGGTGGAAGATACGGCGTCATGTATCTCACCGATACAGAAAATGTATGCGCCGTGCTTTCTTATCCCGAAGAATATGCGTGGGTATATGAAGAGTTCGAGGAAAAATTCACAATCGTTGCGTCAGGTTCCGAGATACGCAATATTGAAATGCAGACGGTTTTCATCGAGGAGTACGGTGCATTGATTACCATGCCGCTGCAATTCGTGGAGACATCCTTCTATGACGGCGTTGTACGCTACAGGGATGGGCTCAACGGAATGGAGATGACGGTTTCGTTTGATTATCTTACATCCGAGAAGGAACGGAAGAATTTATTCGCCTGCTTTGACGTTATAGCGGCTGACGAGGATATTTTTATCGGTGACAGCTATGTCAGGTGGCTTTCAAACAGCGGATTTTTCTACGGTACAAGGGGAAGCGAGATGAAAGCGCTCATGCAGATAGACGCGCCAAATGTCGAAAGAGCATACGAAAGCACGCTTCCGTTGTTCGGCGTGGAATTTGTCACGGAGGACAGCAAGGAGGAGACGAAGGCGCAACGGCTTGCGAAAGAGATTGCTGATGTCCGGAATATGTCCGATCCACCGGAGGAGGATGAAACGTCAACTGCGGAGGAGATCACATACCCGAATAAGTACCTGATTTATAACCCGGAATCAGACTATACCTACGCTTCGGCTGACGGCGAATACTGGTACAGCTTTGAAAAGGAGTATATCGAAACCTATGGCTTTGAGCCGGAAGGTGTTTATTTTGAAGAACAAAAGGAGCTTGTGATTCATATTCTCGACATTCTCCGGTACAATCACTACGACATAGATAAGCTCACGCGGGAATATTACAAGGAAAAGGGCAACACAATCTATCTGGAAGAGGGAATGCTTATCTCACTGACGGAAGATACAGAGCTTGCAATGTACTTCGCCTATAAATGTACACCGGAAAAGGATTCAGACCTGGGCGTCGGCGTTCCGTCCGTGCTTGAAGAAATATGTAACATACTGGACATTGAAAAGCCCGATTATGTCCGCGACAAGGGCGATGCGGCTGACCCGGAGCCTTCGACGACTTCTGAAGCTGAGGCAACACCTGAGCCGTCCGAAACATCGTCCGAAGCCGTGACAATATCGTCAGATCCTGACCGCTACAGAATCAGTGGTGCAGCAAATCACGATGCGGAGTATGGCTACGACAGCAAGATGGCAGATACCATTGACAAGATACTTACAAGGTATGATGAGAATGATATTGCTGCATATATCGCTAATGTCTACGGGGATGAAACGCTTGTAGGCATTACAGAAGAGATGTACATGGGAAAATATGACGTTGACTACGGTTATACGACGACCCTCGTTTATATCCTGTCGAACTATCCCAATGATCCGGTGGTGGGCACCCTGGCAAAGGGAGAAGCCTTGTCCAACCAGCAGATTTACAGTTATTTCTCTGTCTACGATGATTACGGCACAGGCTGGGGCGAACCCGATACCTATTTAGAGCCCATCTGGAGAATCAATGACAGGAACGAGCTTGGTGAATTTGAACTTCTGACCAACACGGAGCTATGCGGCGATATTTATGACTATTACGGGGATGTATTACTTTTTCTTACCTACTCCTCAAATCACGGTGAAACCGTGCCGTTCTGGGTCAACGGTTGGGAAAATGAGCCTAAGAAGGCTTCGTATTGCCGTGACTTTATCGTACCGAAGGCGATAAACTTTATTGACGAATACTGTAGCGGTACTGACGACTTCATAATGGATTGTCTCAGTGCAGATGCACAGGTCGTAAGCTTCAACGCGAACGGAAAGGAGCTTTCGGGCATCAAATTTACTGCCCACACGATTGTTTTCGACGGAGATGACACATCGTTTGACACAATGGAGTTTTACCTTGACATAAAAACCGGCGCACTCTATCAGATCACTTCGGGCAAGACTGTAAAAGTCTGTGGAAGTATTCTGGGGTAGAAGCTGTTCAGAAATAGGAAAAGGGGATGTAGGAAGCGAGCTTCTTACATCCCCAAAATTTTGTTCTATCTGTGGATTATTTGCAGTTAGGGCAGTGACCAGACTCATCAAGCGGTGTGCCGCAGGTCGTGCAGAAGGTATAAAAGAAATTATGTCGTGCACAAAAAATAAAAAAATTGTATTTTGTGCACGATATACTTGCACAAAAATGAGTAAAAGATTATAATGTGCATCATGGAGGTGCACACAAGTGAAACTAAAAAGAGAAACATATCTTGAGCAAATAAGACCATATTATGATTCCGATATAATAAAAGTTATTACAGGCGTTAGAAGATCTGGAAAATCGATCTTACTTGATACAATAAAGGAAGAATTAGCTGACAACGGAATTTCAAAAGATCATATTATTTATTTAAATTTTGAAGATATAGATTACGATTATATTGTTGATGCATCGGATTTGAATAAGGAAATTAAAAGCAGGATTTCGGATAATGAAAAATACTATATATTTTTAGATGAGATTCAACACATTGAAAAATTTGAAAAGGCATTGGCATCATTCAGAGCAACACTTAATGTATCACTTTTTGTTACCGGTAGTAATTCTACATTACTTTCAGGAGAGCTTGCAACGCTACTCACCGGAAGAACAGTTGAATTTGAGATCCTTCCGTTTTCTTTTTATGAAATGAAACTATACTATGAACTTAATCATAGAGAGTTCAGTGACGATTTATTTACAGATTATTTAAAATGGGGTGGATTTCCACTAAGATTTGATTATAGAGAAGAATCTGCGGTGCATAAATATTTAACGAATTTGTATGAGAGTATTGTCAACAGAGATATAGTAGGGAAGGCAAAAGGCACTGATAAAAAAGCATTTATGGATATTTCCTTGTATATTCTCGCAAATGCAGGGAAAGAGTTATCTATCGACAATATTATTAATACGTATAAAATAGAAAACAAAGAAATTGCAAAACGCACGGTATATAATTATCTGGAACGTATGAAAAAAGCGTATCTGATCCATGGAGTAGGAAGATATAACATTGTTGGAAAGTCAGCACTAAGCAATAAGGAAAAGCAGTACGCCATTGACATGGGTTTTCGGACAATAAACACAAATACGATTAATTATGAAGATACGTTTTTTTTGGAAAATGTTGTATATAATGAAATGATAACCAGAGGATACACCGTTTTTGCCGGTAAAACATATAAGAGTGAAATTGATTTTGTCGCAATAAAGAATGGAAAGAAATGTTTTGTACAGGTTTCATATCTTTTAGCAAGTGAGGAAACCATAAAAAGGGAATTTGGTGCGTACAGTAAAATCACAGATGCATCTCCTAAATATGTTATGTCTCTTGATAAAATCGATATGAGCCATGATGGAATTATCCATATTAACATTATTGACTTTTTGCTCAGAAGAGTTGATTTGATTTTGACCTGAGAATTTTTAATGCAAAGTGGGTATAATTCCCCGCGGCTTGCCGCGTAACAAACTTTA
>USGM01000080.1 GCA_900554205.1 uncultured Lachnospiraceae bacterium | reverse complement strand
CGAAGGACCAGTACCACATCTATGATGCGGAGATGCAGAACCTGAATCATCAGGCGGTGGAGAAGCTGGAGCTGCCAAGGAGAAGCCGGTTTTATCAGGCGGCGATGGACATGGATCATCTGGACAAAGGGAGATCTTACCGGGAGCTGCCGGAGGGAAAGGTGCTGTTTATCTGTACCTTTGATCCCTTTGGACTGGGGTATGTGAAGTATTCTTTTCAGAATCGCTGTGAGGAGAATCAGGAGCTGTGCCTGCGGGATGGCACGGAGAAGATATTCTATAATTGTGTCAGCAGCACCGAAGAAGTGCCGGAGCATTTGCAGGAGTTGTATGATTATATCAGGACGGGAAGAGCCGAGAGTGCGCTGACGCGCAAGATTGACGAAGCCGTAGGCAGAGCCCGGAGGAATGAAGAATGGAGGACCGAGTACATGAAAGAGTTATTGCATGATGATGACGTCAGGGAAGAGGGCAGGGCAGCGGGCCTGAGCGAGGGACTAGACAGAGGGCGGCGTGAGGGCTTGAGTGAAGGAAGAACCGAGGGCAGGAGAGCTGCCGCCATAAATCTGAAGGCCATAAATATGCCGACAGAACAGATTGCACAGGTACTCGAGGAAAAAGTGGAAGTCGTGGAACAATGGCTGGCGGAATGAAGAATGGAGGGAAAAGATGAATCGGAAGGATTTCAGCAGTCCGTTGGACTTAAAACAGGTGCAGATTACAGATGAATTTTGGGGCAGGGAGCAGGAACTTGTGCGGCAGGAGGTGATCCCCTATCAGTGGGAAGCGCTCAACGACAGAGTGCCGGATGCCGCGCCGAGCTACTGTATGCGGAATTTTAAGGTTGCAGGGAAAATGATGCACCGGAAGAAAGCGGAGGGCGAAGGCTTTGTGGAGCCTGCCTACACCTTCCGCGGCTTTGAGGCGCTGCCCGAGGACCCGAAGAATCCTGACCCGGATAAATTCTATGGCTTTGTCTTTCAGGACAGCGACTTTTCAAAGTGGATCGAGGCGGTTGGTTATTCCCTGATCAACCATCCCGATCCCGAACTTGAGAAGACTGCGGATGAGGCGATCGACATCGTCTGTGCGGCACAGGCGGAGAACGGCTATCTGGACACATACTATATTATCAACGGCATGGATCGCATTTTCACCAACCTCAGAGATCACCATGAACTCTACTGTCTCGGACATTTGCTTGAGGGAGCGGTTGCCTATTATCAGGCGACCGGCAAGGATAAGCTTCTGAAAGCGGCGGAGAGATTTGCGGACTTTGTCGCTGAAAAATTCGGACCGGAGGACGGACAGTGTAAGGGCTATCCCGGACATGAGATCGCAGAGATGGCACTCGCAAAGCTGTATGAGCTGACCGGCGAGAAGAAGTATCTGGAGCTTAGCAAATTCTTTCTTGATATGAGGGGAACGAAGCCGTATTATTTCGACCTTGAGGAGAAGGAGCGCGCGGAGCACGACGGAAGACCGTACAAAGCGCCCGACCCGAAGGAACTCAGACACTGGTATCATCAGGCACATCTCCCCGTCCGGGAGCAGACGGAGGCGACGGGACACGCGGTGCGTGCGGTCTACCTTTACAGCGGCATGGCGGATGTTGCAAGACTGACGGGGGATGAGGAAATGTTTGCCGCCTGCCGGAGACTCTGGAAGGATATGGTGCAGAGGAAGCTCTATGTCACGGGCGGCATCGGCGCAACACATCTCGGGGAGGCATTTTCCTTTGCGTATGATCTTCCCAACGACACGGCGTATTCCGAGACCTGTGCGGCAATCGGTCTTGCTTTCTTTGCGAGAAGAATGCTGGAGATCGAGGCGGACAGCAACTATGCGGATGTGATGGAGCAGGCGCTTTACAATACAGTGCTTGCCGGAATGGCGCTAGACGGAAAGAGCTTCTTCTATGTGAATCCGCTTGAGGTTGTTCCGGAGGCGTGCGAGAGGGATGAGAGAAAGCGTCATGTGAAGGCGGTACGGCAGAAATGGTTCGGCTGCGCGTGCTGTCCGCCCAACATTGCGAGAATCGTCAGCTCGATCGGCGCATATGTCTACACCCAGAGCGCGGACACCATCTACACGCATCTCTATGTGGGAAGCACACTGAACTGTACCATAAATGGGACAGCAGTCGATCTGAAGCTGGAGAGCGGCTTCCCGTGGAACGGAAGCGCGAAGGTTACGGTACATACGGAAAAAGCCGCTGAGGGAACGCTTGCTTTCCGCATTCCGGGCTGGTGCCGGAGCCACAGGGCTGTTACGGCGGCAGAGGTGCAGGAGCGCACGGAGAAGGGCTATCTGTATCTGACGGGCACATGGAAGGACGGAGACACGGTCGAGCTGGATTTCCCGATGGAGGTGCGCTGCCTGACCGCAAATACAAAAGTGCGTGAGGATGCCGGAAGGCTTGCTTTTATGAGAGGACCGGTGTGCTATTGTATGGAGGAGATTGACAACGGAAAGAACCTGCATCTTCTGCGGGTCGATACGGAAAAGCTGTGCGCGATGGGGATAGACAAGGCAGTCGGTGTGGAAAAGAGCAGTGAACTCGGACATGAGATGTGGATATTGAAGGTGCCGGGCAGGAGACTGGAGGAGACTACAGACAAGGAGAGCTTGTACGCAGACTACGCTCCCGCGGCTTCGACAGAGGTGACATTGACCTTTGTCCCCTATTATGCATGGAATAACCGCGGAGAGGGCGAGATGAGCGTCTGGGTGAGAGAATGACGGAGGCTATCCGTCAGAGATTCTCCCGGATTCTGATGTCAACGGCGACATAATTGTGTTCCTTCTCGGGCAGCCCCCCTGTTGTCAGGTAGGTGAACAGCAGGGAGAGGGGCTTGCTTCCCTGCAGCTTCGGCTGCTGACAGATGACAGCGGCGATTGTACCTTTTTTCACAAGCTCCCTTGTCGTGGGAACCATATCGTATGCCACAATGCGGATCTTTCCCTGTAAGCCGAGAGCTTTGACGCTGCGGCAGCCGCCGTAGACACCGCCGGCGGCGAAATACAGGGCATTGATTTCGGGATGCGCCTTGAGAAGCTGCGTGGTCTTCTCGTAGCTCTCAATCTCATCGTCATGTACCTCGACAACGTCTGTGATGTGGATGGTATCGCTGTAAGGCTTTAAGGTATCGGTGAAACCGGCGATGCGCTCCGTATGGCAGAGGATATTCGGAGAACCTGTGACGATGCCGACGTTGACCTGTCCGTGCGTCATAAGCTGCAGCAGCCCTGCCGCGGTTGCGCCGCTCTTGGTGTAGTTGCTGCCGACATAGGCGAGTCTTTTTGAATTTTCGATGTCGGTGTTCAGGGTGACAACCGGGATGCCCTGCTCGTACAGGGCATTGATGCGACTGCGGACTGTCTCGTCGTTGTAGGGGGCGAGCGCAATGCCGTTCACGCCCTCGGCGACCAGCTCGTCCATCGCTTTCAGCTGTTCTTCCACGCTGCTGGCAATCTGTCTGACAAGCACGGTGCAGTTATAGCCTGCAAGCTCCTCAGCCTTTTCGTTGACACCGGCGAGAACATCCACATAAAAGGGGTTTTCTGGTGAAAACAGGATGACGCCGAGCTTTAACTTTTTCTTCTGTGCCGCGAGGACAAGACCTGCCACGTTTGGCTTGTAGTCCAGTTCCCGCGCGATTTTTTCTATTTTTTCGGCAGTGGCGGGGTTGACGCTCCCCCTGTGGTTCAAAACTCTGTCGACAGTTCCTCTTGATACGCCGGCAAGTGCGGCGATTTCTTTTATGGTTGCCATAGTTCCCCTCGTTTCCGGTGCTTTTTCTTCAAAGCTACAGTAACATAAACCCGAACGAATTGCAATTATGGCAAAATTATCTTGATTTTTTTCTCAATAACAAGTATCATATCCTTATAGCGTGCCCGTGCACACAACAGGCGGCGCAGAGGGTCTCCGGAAGCTCGGGAGACAGCGTGTCTGCGGCGTGGCGGGACATAGAAAGCAGATTGGGAGGTTACATATGCTGTATATAGGGATTGATCTGGGAACATCGGCGGTAAAGCTGCTGCTGATGGACAGCGACGGGAAGATTGTCAACATCGTCTCAAGGGAGTACCCGCTGTATTTCCCGCATCCGGGCTGGTCTGAGCAGAAGCCGGAGGACTGGTATGCGCAGACGATGGACGGAATCAAAGAACTGATTAAGGACGTGGATAAGAGTCAGGTGGCGGGCATCAGCTTCGGCGGACAGATGCACGGGCTTGTGATCCTCGACAAGGAGGACAACGTGATCCGACCTGCGATTCTCTGGAATGACGGACGTACCACGGAGGAGACGGATTACCTGAACAATGTCATCGGCAAGGAGAAGCTCTCCGAGTATACCGCAAATATTGCGTTCGCGGGATTTACGGCACCGAAGATTCTCTGGGTGAAGAACAAGGAGCCTGAAAATTTTGCAAAGATTGCAAAGATCATGCTTCCCAAGGATTATATCGCATATAAACTGACAGGCATACACTGTACGGATGTGTCAGATGCGTCCGGTATGCTGTTGTTTGACGTAAAGAACCGCAAGTGGTCGAAGGAGATGTGCGACATCTGCGGCATCAGCGAGACACAGCTTGCAAAATGCTACGAGAGTTATGAGGCAGTCGGCACGGTTCTTCCGCAGATCGCGGCAGAGCTCGGAATCCCCGAGAGCTGCAAGGTGGCGGCAGGTGCGGGCGACAACGCGGCGGCAGCTGTCGGAACCGGAACAGTGGGCGACAATATGTGTAATATCTCGCTCGGAACCAGCGGAACGATCTTCATTTCCTCGAAGAAGTTCGGTGTGGATAAGTTCAATGCGCTGCATTCCTTTGCACACGCGGACGGAAGCTATCACCTCATGGGGTGCATGCTCAGCGCGGCAAGCTGCAATAAGTGGTGGATGGACGAAATCATCGGCACGAAGGATTACGCACAGGAACAGAAGGCAATTGAAAAGCTCGGCGAGAACCATGTCTATTTCCTGCCCTATCTGATGGGTGAGCGCTCGCCGCACAATAACCCGAATGCGAGAGCAACCTTCATCGGCATGACGATGGATACGACAAGAGCGGACATGACACAGGCTGTTCTGGAGGGCGTCGCTTTTGCATTGAGAGATTCCCTCGAGGTGGCGAAATCCCTCGGCATCGACTTGAAGCGCACAAAGATCTGCGGTGGCGGCGCAAAGAGCCCGCTCTGGAAGAAGATGATCGCAAACATTCTGAATCTGAAGGTGGATGTGATCGAGAGTGAGGAGGGTCCGGCGATGGGCGGAGCGATGCTTGCGGCTGTGGCGTGCGGAGAGTACGGCAGCGTGGAGGAGATCGCGGCAAAGGTCGTTAAGATTGTGGACACAGTGGAGCCCGATCCGGAGCTTGTCGCAAAGTATGAGGCGCGCTACGCACAGTTCAAGGAAATCTACCCGACCTGCAAGCCTCTCTTCGAGAAATTACTGTAATTTAAAATCAGATGATTGCGAAAGGAGCACAAACCCATGAAGATTTTATCTGTAAACGATCCGTCCTTTAAAAAGTACGGACGTGTCATCAACAATGTGGATTTCAGCGGACTGGTCGAAACGATGAAGAAGACACCGGTTCCCGAGGGCGTGGTTTATGAGCCGGGTGTTGCGGAACTGGAAGCGCTGCCCGTCATGCAGGAACTGTCCCACATCGTATACGGCGAGATGCCGATCCAGATCGGTTACTGCAACGGACATAATACAAAGCTCAATGCGGTGGAGTACCACAGAGACTCCGAGATTAATGTGGCTGCCACGGATGCAATCCTGATGCTGGGAATGCTGCAGGACGTAGAAGCGGATCACACCTACGACACCTCTAAGATCGAGGCATTCCTCGTTCCGGCAGGCACAGCGGTAGAGGTTTATTCGACTACGCTTCACTATGCACCCTGCAGCGTGGAGGGCAAGGGCTTCCAGGTGGCAATCGTACTGCCGAGGGGAACGAATTACCCCCTGCAGGTAAAGCATCCCAGAGCAACAGGTAATACCACGGACAATGAGGACTGCCTGATTACCGCGGTCAACAAGTGGCTGATCGGTCATGCGGAGGGCGGACTTGACGAGGGAAGCTTTATCGGATTAAAGGGAAAGAACCTCGACATTACAGAGGACTAATAATCTGTAAGAGAGCAATGGATGAGTAGAATCTTGTCATAAAAGCAATTATAATGATAAATATGAGTATGGTAAAACAGGAGGAACAAGAAATGAACAATTTACCCCAGGTAAAAATCGGTATTGTCGCTGTTAGCCGTGACTGCTTTCCCGAAAGCCTGTCTGTCAACAGAAGAAAGGCTCTGATCAAGGCTTACACAGACAAGTACGGCGCTGCGGACATCTACGAGTGCCCCATCTGTATCGTGGAGAGCGAGATCCATATGGTACAGGCTCTTGAGGACGTTAAGAAGGCAGGCTGTAACGCACTTTGCGTATATCTTGGAAACTTCGGACCTGAAATTTCCGAGACCCTGCTTGCAAAGCACTTTGACGGTCCTTCCATCTTCGTTGCGGCAGCAGAGGAGAGCCAGGCTGATCTGGCTGATGGACGTGGCGACGCATACTGCGGAATGCTGAATGCAAGCTACAACTTAAAGCTGCGCAATATCAAGGCATATATCCCCGAGTATCCGGTAGGAACTGCGGAAGAGTGTGCTGACATGATCAACGAGTTTGTTCCGATTGCAAGAGCAATCATTGGACTTTCCGATCTGAAGATTATTTCCTTCGGTCCCAGACCGCTGAACTTCCTTGCATGTAATGCACCGATCAAGCAGCTTTACAATCTCGGCGTTGAGATCGAGGAGAACTCCGAGCTGGATCTGTTTGAGGCCTTCAACAAGCATGCCGGAGATGAGAGAATCCCTGCAAAGGTTAAGGAAATGGCTGACGAGCTGGGCGCCGGAAACAAGAAGCCCGAGGTTCTTGAAAAGCTTGCACAGTACGAGCTGACCTTGCTTGACTGGGTAGAGGCACACAGAGGCTACCGCAAGTATGTTGCAATCGCCGGAAAGTGCTGGCCTGCATTCCAGACACAGTTCGGCTTCGTTCCCTGCTATGTAAACAGCCGTCTCACCGGAATGGGCATCCCTGTATCCTGTGAGGTTGATATTTACGGCTGCCTGAGCGAGTTCATCGGAACTTGTGTCAGCGCAGATGCAGTTACACTGCTTGACATCAACAACTCCGTACCTGCTGATATGTATAAGGAATCCATCGAGGGCAAGTTCCCTTACACACACAAGGACACCTTCATGGGCTTCCACTGCGGCAATACCTGCTCCAAGAAGCTTGCTTTCTGTGAGATGAGAAACCAGAAGATCATGGCGAGAAGCCTTCCGGTAGAGGTTACAAACGGAACGCTCGAGGGAGACATCATGCCCGGCGATATCACCTTCTACCGTCTGCAGTCCACTGCTGACAGCAAGCTCCGCGCTTACATCGCACAGGGCGAGGTTCTTCCGGTAGCGACAAAGTCCTTCGGAAGCATCGGTGTGTTCGCTATCCCTGAGATGGGACGCTTCTACCGCCATGTGCTGATCGAGAAGAACTTTCCTCACCACGGCGCAGTTGCTTTCGGACATTTCGGAAAGGCACTGTTCGAGGTATTTAAGTACATCGGAGTTCCGATTGAGGATCTGGATTACAACCAGCCGAAGTCTCTGCCTTACCCGACGGAGAACCCATTCTGCTGATGGATTTTTAACTGAACAGGCATTTTGCAAAGGAACAGGGTTGTTCTCCTTGTTCCTTTGTTTGTGCAAAAAAATCCATTTTTTGCTCCGATTTTGTCAAAAAAGTACATTGCACTTTCTTTCTGCCGCGCATATACTCACTACTGATTTGAACATAATGTAAAGGTAAAGACAGGAGGAAGATGCGCTATGACGAAGGATTTGACACAGGGATCACCCATGAAGCTGATACTTGGCTTTTCCGTACCGCTCTTATTCGGGTTTTTATTCCAGCAGTTTTATAATCTGGTAGACACCATCATCGTCGGGCGGTTTCTGGGAACGGACAACTTGGCTGCGGTCGGAGCGACGGGTTCGGTGAACTTTCTGATCATAGGCTTCTGCATGGGCATATGCAGCGGCTTTTCCATTCCGATCTCCCATAAATTCGGAGCAGGGGATCTGTCCGGTATGCGAAGGGTGGTTGCAAACTGCATCTGGCTGGCGATAGGCTTCGGCACGGTGATCACGCTGCTGACGACCTTACTTTGCAGATATATTCTTGTTCTCATGAGAACACCGGACAATATCATAGATGCAGCCTATTCCTATATCTGGGTGATTTTTCTCGGAATACCGACGACGTTCCTGTACAACATGACCTCCGGTGTGATCCGGGCACTCGGGGACAGCAAGACGCCGGTCATCTTCCTTGTGATGGCATCCTTCATTAATATCGGTCTCGACCTGTTCTTTATTATAAATCTTAAGTGGGGCGTAGCGGGCGCTGCATGGGCAACGGTAATCTCGCAGGGAATATCCGGAGCGTGCTGTCTTCTGTTTATCATAAAGAAGTTTGACATCCTCCGGATCCAGAAGGGGGAGTGGGCGCCGAACAGGCACCTCATGGGTTCACTCTGCGGCATGGGGGTGCCGATGGGACTGCAATATTCGATCACAGCGATCGGCAGTGTCATTCTCCAGAGCGCGACAAACACACTGGGCTCCGATGCTGTGGCTGCGGTGACGGCGGCAGGCAGGATAACGGGCTTTCTCGCCTGTCCGTTCGATGCGCTCGGTTCCACGATGGCAACCTACGGCGGACAGACGGTCGGTGCCGGAAAGCTGGACAGGCTGGGAACCGGTCTGAAATCCTGCGTGATGCTGGGAGCCGGATATTCGGTCATTGCCGTTCTGGTAGCTGTTTTCCTCGGTGAGCCGCTCGCAACGCTGTTTCTGGATGCATCCGAGGTGTCGATCATCGGCAATGTGAGACTGTTCCTGATCTGTAATACGGCATTTTACTTTCCGCTTGCGCTGGTCAACATTATCCGTTTCCTGATTCAGGGCATGGGATTTCCAACCTTTGCCATTCTGGCGGGAGTTTTTGAGATGGCGGCGAGGACGCTCGCCGGTTTTGTACTGGTTCCGGCGTTTGGATTTCCGGGAGTGTGCTTCGGCAGTCCGATTGCGTGGGTGTTTGCGGATATTTTTCTGATTCCGGCATATTTCCATGTGAGAAAGGTGTTGCAGAGTCGGATAAACAAGGCTTAGGAGGCAGGCTTGACTTTCCGGGAAGTCTGCATATAATATATAGTATTGTGCCTGACGAAAGGTCAGCCGGGCAGGAAGAGAAAGCCGGGGAATGCATATGAGAAACGAGAGATATTACAATTTCATAATCTATGCGGTGCTGGCAGTCTTCCTGCTTTCGACGATGACTTTTCTGGCGGCACCGCATACAGAACAGCGCGTTTTACATAGAGGACAGCAGCTGACCGGACTTGGATATACGGCGAAGGAGATTGCCGAGAATCGGGTGGAAGAGCCTGAGAGTGAAGAAAAATGCGCGGAAAATACATACTTTATAGGCTGGCGGAGACTGCTCCGCACAGGGATGACAGGCGGAGGAGTCCTGCTGGTGATAGGCTTCTTCCTGTCCTTTGAGGATCTGCTCTTACAGGAGATTCGTAAATTAACGATCAGTCACAGTGTGCATCATGTGGTAGAGCTATGCTACCACATTCTCTATATGGAGGACACTGACGGGGAAAAAGCTTTGCGCATGGCGTGATCCGGTAGGTTTTGGCGGAATCCGTGCCGATGCGTACTTGGCATGGGTCGAATTATGCGCAAAGATTGTGCGCGGAAATGAGGATTGAGATGACAACTGCACAGATAGCGGCACTGCTGATCTTTGTAACAATGTTTGTGTTGGTAGTGCTGGATAAGATTGAAAAATATTATGTAACAATAGGCTGCGGAATCCTGACGCTGGTAATTGTGTTTGGTATCTGCATGCACAGCCCGTCTGCGATCATGCAGACACTGAACCTGAAGACAATATTCACATCGTCCTTCTGGTATTCTGCCGGAGCGGAGGAGTCCACGAGCGGCATCAACTGGGTGACGATCATTTTCCTTGCCGGAATGATGATTATGGTCGAGGGCATGGCAAAGGCGGGATTTTTCCGCTGGCTCTGCATGAGACTGGCAAAGCTGGTGAAGTATAATCCGATCTCTTTGTTCATAGTCTTTATGGTAATGTCGGCGTTCCTGTCAATGTTCATTGACAGCATTACGGTAATCCTGTTCCTTGCGGCGGTGACAGTGGAGCTGGCACAGCTCTTGAAGTTTGATCCGATTCCGATGATTATTTCAGAGGTGTTCTGCGCGAATCTCGGCGGAGCGGCGACGATGTGCGGAGACCCGCCTAACATCATTATCGGAACCTCGCTCGGCTACTCCTTCTTTGACTTTGTGCTGAATACCGGTCTGATCTGCGTGATTGCTCTGGTTGTTATTATTGTATATTTCTTCCTGATCTACCGGAAGGAACTGACAGGCGAGAGAGTTGCGGCGGCTGACATTGCGAAGATGCCCGATCCGAAGCAGGCAATCACGAATAAGCGGGATTTCACGGTAAGCGTTGTAGTTTTTGCAATTGCGGTTCTGCTGCTTGTCACGCATTCCTTCACAGGACTTACGGTTGCCACGATCGGCACGGTGGTTGCTATCCTGACGCTGGTGACAAATGCAAAAAGTTGTGGTAAAATATTGAAAAAGGTAGATTATGCCACACTGCTGTTCTTTGTTGGCCTGTTCATGGTAGTCGGAGGACTGGAGCAGACGGGTATTCTGGAACTGATCGCTGGTTTTATCGGCGATGTGAGCGGCGGAAACTTAAAGCTTATGGTAGCAATTATTATCTGGATCTCGGCTATTGCAAGTGCCTTTGTCGACAATATTCCGTTTGCAGCGACGATGATCCCGGTAATTAAGAGCCTTGCGGCAACGCAGGGAATCGGCGTGGATACGCTGGCATGGGCATTGTCCATCGGAACCGATATCGGCGGAAGCGCGACACCGATCGGCGCGTCTGCGAATGTTGTCGGAACCTCTGTTGCAATGAAAAACGGATATCCGATCTCATGGGGCAAGTACTGCAAGGCAGCAGCACCGGCGACGATTATTGTGGTTGGAATTTCCATGCTGATCATTTTTGCAAGATATTGTTAGGACGCGACAAAGGAGGCAGATGATGCAGAAACAGGTTATTATTTCGATAAGCCGCGAATACGGAAGTGCCGGACATGAGATCGCGGAGAAGGTTGCAGAAGATTTAAAGCTGCCGCTGTACGACAGGAAGCTGTTGGAGAAGGTGGCGGAGGAGAAGCGGGTCGATATATCGGTTCTTGAGAAGAACGATGAGAAGCAGAGAAATGTCTTTCTCTCCAGAACGGTGAAGGGCTTCTCCAACTCCGTGGAGGAAGCGGTCGCAGAGATGCAGTTCGACTTTATAAGGAAGGAAGCGGCGAAGGGCGAATCCTTTGTTGTTGTCGGAAGATGCTCTGAGTATGTGCTGGCAGGACATCCGGCGCTGGTGTCTGTCTTTGTGCTCGGCGATCACGATGCGAAGCTGCAGCATGTGAAGGATAAATTCCAGCTCGACGAGGCACAGGCGCTTGCGAAGATGAAGCGCGGTGACAGCAAGAGAAAGTCCTATCACAATTACTATGCGAAGCTCCCGTGGGGAGATTCGAGGGGTTATGATCTCTGCATTAACAGCTCCAAGCTGGGAGTGGAGAAGACGGCAAAGCTGATTGAAGAGTTTGCCGATGCAAAGCTGAATTAAGATTCAAAAATCCCGATGGCAGTCTGTGCCGTCGGGATTTTGAAATACAGTCCGCTCCGGCGGACAGATGGGAGCGGATAGGATGGAACGGAAGAAAATGATGGCAGTGCTTCTCTGCGCGGCGATGCTGGCAGGAACGATGACGGGCTGCGGCGCAGAGAGCGCAAATGGAAGTCAGCAGCAGGAGGAGAGCAGCTCGGAGAGCGTGGCTTCTGAGCAGGAATCCTCTGAGGAGAGCACGGAGGAGGAAGCGCGGTTTGAGATTCCGGATGTGGAGATTGAGCCGTATGATGTGCCGGACACGGAGGCATTCCGGTTCGTGCATGATCTCAAGATTGGCTGGAACCTCGGAAATACCTTTGACGCTTATCAGGAGAGCGGGCTGAAAAACGAGCTGGACAGCGAGACCTGCTGGGCGGGTATTGCGACCACGAAGGAGATGATCGACGATCTGAAGGAGGCTGGCTTTAACGCAGTGCGGCTTCCTGTGACATGGCATACCCATGTGGATGAAAATTATCAGATATCAGAGGTCTGGCTGAACCGTGTGCAGGAGGTTCTGGACTATGTCTACGACAACGGCATGTATGTGATCCTGAACATCCATCATGACAACAGCGAACAGTTCATGTATCCTTCTACGGAATATCTGGAGCAGTCCGTGAACTATGTGACAACAATATGGCAGCAGCTCTGCGAGCGGTTCAAGGACTATGACGAGCATCTGATCTTCGAGTGCATGAATGAGCCGAGACAGGTCGGAACGGCGTGGGAGTGGTGGATTAACGGTTCCGCTGAGTGCAACGATGCGATTGACTGTATCAACCAGATCAATCAGGCGTTTGTCAATACCGTGCGCGCGAGCGGCGGCAACAACGCAGAGAGATATCTCATGGTTCCGGGCTACGACGCTTCAGCGGACGGCGCGCTGAACAGCGGCTTCGTCCTTCCGACCGATACGGTGGAGGATAAGCTGATCGTCTCCATCCATGCCTACACGCCCTACAACTTCGCATTACAGGCGGATGGCGAGAGCGGAAGCATCTCCGCATTCGACTCGGACACGGCGAGATTCACGGCGGACATCGACAGCTTTATGGATAAGCTCTACAAGAAGTTTATTGCAAACGGCATTCCGGTCGTGATCGGAGAGTTTGGCTCCCGCGACAAGGGCCAGAATACGCAGTCGCGTGTCGATCATGCCACCTACTATATCGCCGCTGCCAGAGCGAGAGGCATGAGCTGCTTCTGGTGGGACAACAATGCTTTCACAGGAAAGGGAGAGAATTTCGGCCTGTATTACAGGAGAGGCGGATACTTTATCTACCCTGAGATTGTAACGGGATTGATGAAGTACGCCGATTAAACGGCAGTCTGTCCCATGCAAAAAAGGACATTTAAACTGCAATTTTCTACATTTACACTCCGCCGACACAGGGCTAGAATAACCTTAATCATTACGGAAATGATGGCTGAAGCGGTTTCAGCCGCCGGGTTTTCGCGCTGTGCCGGAAAACGGAGTGTTTCTTTTTCTAAAAAAGTCACAGCAGGGAGGAAATAAGTGGAGAACAAACGAAAGTCAAAATTGGGCTGGCTCTGGGAGAACATGAAGGGCTACCGGGCAGTGTATATGCTCGGAATTTTCGGGACGATCGTGTACAATGTGATGCAGCTGACGGTTCCTGTCGTCACGCAGAAGATTGTCGATCTTTTCCTGACGGGGGAGGACGCGGCGGCGAATCTGGCGAACCGGCGCCCGTTGCTCTATCAGCTGATCATCGCCATGGTGGCGCTGACCTTTCTGAGGACACTGATCGTGTATCTGACCTGTATGGATGTGGAGCATGTGTCGCAGAAGGCATTGTACAGGATCAGAACCTATCTCTTTGACAAGATTGAGAGACAGGATATGAATTTCTACAGCACATTCCGGACGGGCGATCTGATGACCAGACTGACCGGGGATCTGGACGCTGTAAGACATATGATCGCATGGGTCATCCGGACGATTGTGGAGTCGCTGGCACTGATGGGGGCGACGGCAGTGTACTTTTTCTACATGGACTGGCGGCTGGCGCTGAGCCTGTTCGCAATTGCACCCTTCATCTTCCTGATTATCATTTTATTCAAGAACAAGGTCGCGCCCAGACATAAGGCGCTGCGTGAAAAGCTGGCGCAGATGAATACGGCGGCGCAGGAGAATATCTCCGGCAACCGTGTCGTCAAGGCGTTTGCAAGGGAAGACTATGAGATCAAGCGATTCGACGAGTGCAACCAGGAGTATTCCCGGACGAACAAGAAGACGGCAATGACATGGCTGACCTACTATCCGTATGTCGAGTCCTTCGCCAACCTGATGCCGGTAGTCCTTCTGGCGGTCGGCGGTATCTTCATCATCAACTCGCAGATCACCATGGGTGAGTACGTCGCATTTTCGGGACTGATCTGGGCGATTGCAAACCCGATGCGGCAGCTGGGAAACATTATGAACGAGTTCCAGAGATTCTCTGCGGCGGCGGACAAGGTTATGGAAATCTACTATTCCGAGCCGGTCATCGTGGATAAGCCGGATGCGATTGACAGACCGGAGCGCTTTACCGGCAGAGTTGAGTTCAAGGATGTCAGCTTCCAGTATGCGGATGGCAAGCTGCCTGTTCTGCATAACGTTTCCTTCGTGGCGGAGCCGGGAGAGACGGTGGCAATCATGGGTGAGACGGGCTGCGGCAAGACCTCGCTGATCCAGCTGATCCCGAGATTCTATGAGCCGACGGCGGGCGAAGTCCTCGTCGACGGAATCAACGTGCAGGATATGAAGCTGCATCAGCTGCGCAAGAACATCGGTCTGGCGACGCAGGATGTGCTGCTTTACTCGGACACCATCGACGGAAACATCGCCTATGGAGACAGCCATATCAAGCAGGAGGAAGTGGTGAAATTCGCAAGGTACTCCGCGTCATCGGACTTTATTGCGAAGATGCCGGAGGGCTATGATACCATCGTCGGTGAGAGAGGCGTCGGACTTTCCGGCGGACAGAAGCAGAGAATTTCGCTGGCGAGAGCGCTCGCAGTGAGACCGGCGATCCTGATTCTTGACGACACGACCTCTGCGGTCGATATGGAGACGGAGAAGCAGATCCAGCACAGCCTGAAGGAGCTGGATTTCCCCTGCACCAAGATCATTATCGCGCAGAGAATCTCGACGACGAAGTCGGCTGATAAGATCCTTGTGCTACAGGACGGACATATCACGGAGTCCGGCACGCATGAGGAACTGGTGGCGAAAAAGGGATATTATTACAGTCTGGTTAAATTGCAGACAGGGGAGGAGTAGTCATGGCAAGAAGAAATACCTATAGAGAAGACGAAGTTCTGGAGACGCCCTTTGACTTCCATCATCTGCTCCGGGCATCCGTCTACATTAAGAAATATCTCGGCGGGATGATCCTCGCCTTTGTACTGAGCGCCATCGGCGGCATTGCCGCTCTGTTCGGCCCCATGCTGACACAGAAGGCGCTCGACGATGCAATTCCGAATAAGGACACGCACATGCTGTTCTGGCTGGTGGGCATTCTCATCGCTACCTATGTCGTCAGCGTTATCTTTACGACGATCCGCTCACGCATCATGGTAAATGTGAGCCAGAATATCATTTATGACATCCGCAAGGATCTGTTTGCGCATTTGCAGAAGCTGCCGTTCCAGTATTACGACGACAGACCGCACGGAAAAATACTGATCCGTGTCGTCAACTATGTAAACTCCGTGTCGGATATGCTGTCCAACGGACTGATCAATGTGGTTCTGGAGATCCTGAACCTGATCTTTATCGTCATTTTCATGTTCTGTGTGGATGTGAAGCTGTCGCTCGTGGTTATGGCGGGCGTGCCGATCCTGATGGTGTTCATGTTCTGGATCAAGAATAAGCAGCGCCGCGCATGGCAGCAGGTGTCAAACAAGAACTCAAACCTGAACGCTTATCTGCAGGAGAATATCGTCGGCGCAAAGATTACGCAGATCTTCGCCAGAGAGGACGAGAATGCAGAGACCTTCGCAGTGCTCTCCGACAGATGCCGCGGTGCATGGATGAAGGCGGTCAGATACAGTAACCTTGTGTG
>USGM01000079.1 GCA_900554205.1 uncultured Lachnospiraceae bacterium | reverse complement strand
TGCATCCGTAGTCTAATGGATAGAACGGAGGCCTCCGACGCCTTTAATGCAGGTTCGATTCCTGTCGGATGCATTTTACATCACCCTGTACTGTATAAAGTGAAGAGAGTAAATTTAAAAAGAGCCGCTTGCGGCTTTTTGCATTTAGGTGAACATGTGAAACCCTGATTTAAGTATCCGCATGAGCGGATGGATTGGAGCAGGAATATGAGTAAAGAAAAGTGGAAGACAATTCGGGACTTTATCATTAAAAATTGCAAGATCGTTTTTCCGGTGCTGGTCGTAGTTGTTGCTGCGGTGACCGTTGTGATTGCGCTGAATGCCAACAAGGCGAAAACAGAGGAGCAGGTGTCTGCGGAACAGAGCTCTGAGGTCACCCCGCAGGAAGGCGAGACGGTAGAAATCAGACCGTCTGCGGAGGAGGTTCCGCTTGCCGCGAATGAGAACGAGGACATTTATACGCTTGTTGCTACGTACTATAACGCGATCGGAACAGGGGATACAGATACCTTGCAGACAATCTGTCAGGGCATCAACGAAAATATTCTGTTGTATTATTCGGAACTGTCAAACTATATCGACCATTATGCAGATATTGATATTTATTCCAAGCAGGGACCGGTGGACGGCTCAACGATTGTCTATGTCTACTATAAGATGGGAATCGTGGATTACGGCGAGTTTCCGGGGTACGAGACGCTCTATGTCTGCACGGATGAAAACGGACAGCTCTACATCAAGGATGCCAGCATTTTCACCGACGAAGAGACAGAGTATATCCGAACGGCAAACGAACAGGTCGATGTTGTCGAATTCAACAACCGTATCAATGTGGAGTACAGCGAACTGATCTCGCAGAACCCGAATCTGCTGGAGTATGTCGGTCTGCTCAGCACACAGCTGAAAACAAAGGTAGGAGAGATTCTTTCCAGCCGGATTCAGGGAACAGAGGAAAGCGGTGAGAGCACGGAGGAACAGCCGGTCAGCGAAGAAGGAACGGATCAGACGCAGCAGCCTGAGGCACCTGTTGATGCCGGACCGCAGTATGCGACGGCGACGACGACCGTGAATGTCAGAAGCTCGGACAGCGAACGTGCCGACAAGCTGGGCAAGGTGACAAACGGAACCAGAGTTCAGGTGCAGGAGGTGCGCGTAAACGGTTGGACGAAGATTGTTTTTGAGGGTAAGGACGGCTATATTAAGTCGGAATATCTCCAGCTGGAGGAGAGTGCAGCCGGTTTTGAGACAATCGGAACCGTGACAGCTACGACCAACATCAATGTACGTTCAGCGGCGAGTGAGACGGCGGAGCGGCTCGGTGTGCTTGCCGGCGGATCTACATTGGATCTGATTGCTAACGAGAATGGCTGGTGCAAGGTGAAGTATAACGGACAGGTGGGTTATGTGAAGTCGGATTATGTAACCCAGCAGTAAGGACTCTGCAATTCAACAAAAAATTAAAAAGAGAATAAAATCATATAAACAGGGAAGCCTTTTACTGTATACCAGTGAGGCTTCTCTTTTTATGCGGTCGCAGAGTTTTTCGGCCGATGGCAGTCATGGAAGCCGGATGGGAGGAAGAGACGATGACGACACAGGAAATCGAAGTTTACAGAAAAATTCAGAGGAACACTGAGATGGGAATGAAGGCAATCGATGCCGTATCCGACAAGATTTATGACGATGCGCTTGCCATGCAGCTCTCCAGACAGACGTTAAAGTACTCGGAGATTCACAATGCCGCTGCAAAGCAGCTGATCGCGGGAAAGGCGGAATATTATCGCAGCGGGCTTCTGGAGGATGCGAAGCTGCGCACGGGGCTGCATTACAATACCCTGCTGGATACCAGCACGGGACATATCGCGGAATTGATGATTAAGAGCAGCACGAATGGCATCCTGGATATGGAAAAGGCGCTAAAACGCAACGAGAATATCGGCGAGAAGACGGCGATGCTCGCAAAACAGCTGATTGAGTGTGAGGAGAAGAATGTTGCCAGACTAAAACAGTATTTGTGATTTTGTATAAAATATCTAAAAATATTAAAAAAACTTTTACGGTTTAATGAAATAAAGTCAGTTGAGAAATGGACGATTACGAGGTATAATAATGCACAGGATGTAAGTCCTGTGTTTTTTTTGACGTGGGATGTATACATGTATATCCATATACTAAATTAAGGAGGAAATTAAAATGTCATACGTTGATGAGGTTTATGATCTGGTCGTAGCGAAGAATCCGGCACAGCCCGAATTCCATCAGGCAGTAAAGGAGGTTCTCGAATCCCTGCGTGTCGTTATCGAAGCAAACGAAGAGAAGTATCGCAAGGACGCTCTTCTGGAGAGACTGGTAACCCCGGAGAGACAGCTTTTGTTCCGTGTTCCCTGGGTGGATGACAAGGGACAGGTTCAGGTAAATAACGGCTTCCGCGTACAGTTCAATTCCGCAATTGGACCTTACAAGGGAGGTTTGAGACTCCACCCGAGCGTAAACCTTGGAATCATCAAGTTCCTCGGTTTCGAGCAGATATTCAAGAACTCCCTGACCGGACTGCCGATCGGCGGCGGCAAGGGCGGCTCTGACTTTGATCCCAAGGGAAAGTCAGACAGAGAAGTTATGGCATTTTGTCAGAGCTTTATCAACGAGCTTCATAAATATATCGGCGCAGACACCGACGTTCCTGCCGGAGATATCGGAACCGGAGCGAGAGAGATCGGTTATATGTACGGACAGTACAAGAGACTGACCGGTCTGTACGAGGGTGTTCTTACCGGAAAGGGATTGTCCTACGGCGGCTCTCTGGCAAGAACCGAGGCTACCGGCTACGGTCTGCTCTATCTGACAGAGGAGATGCTTAAGTGCAACGGAAAGGATATTGCAGGAAAGACAGTTGCTGTTTCCGGCGCCGGAAATGTGGCAATCTATGCAATCCAGAAGGCACAGCAGCTCGGTGCGAAGCCTGTTACCTGCTCTGACTCCACAGGCTGGATCTATGATCCGGAAGGAATTGACGTTGCACTTCTGAAGGAAGTAAAGGAAGTAAAGCGTGCGAGACTGACCGAGTATGCTGCAGCAAGACCCGGTGCAGAGTATCACGAGAAGAAGAACGGTGAGCACGGCGTATGGAGCGTGAAGTGTGATGTTGCTCTTCCTTGCGCAACACAGAACGAATTGAATCTTGAGGACGTAAAGATGCTGGTAGCAAACGGATGCTTTGCAGTTGCAGAGGGCGCAAACATGCCTACAACCATGGACGCAACCGAGTATCTCCAGAAGAGCGGTGTTCTGTTCTGCCCCGGCAAGGCGGCTAACGCAGGTGGTGTTGCAACCTCCGCACTTGAGATGAGCCAGAACAGCGAGAGACTTTCCTGGACCTTCGAGGAAGTTGACGCAAAGCTGAAGAACATCATGGTAAATATCTTCCACAATCTGGATGACGCCGCAAAGAAGTACGGTATGGAGGGCAACTATGTTGCCGGTGCCAACATCGCAGGCTTCCTGAAGGTGGCAGATGCTATGACCGCACAGGGTATTGTATAAAACATTAGAACTTAGAAAAAGCATAACCACCGGACAAACCGGTGGTTATGCTTTTTCCCACAGTGTTGCTTGGGACAGGATCTCTCTGCTTACAAAGAGGGTTCTGTCCTTTCTTGTGTCATAGGTCCATTTGACAAGCGTGAGCCGGTTGCCGACTAATTCCATGCAGGTGATGCAGCGGGGGTGGACGCAGCTTCCGGTGTTCATGTAGGACAGATCGGAGGGGGTAAGCCTCGGCTTGTGTGTATGCCCGGTGATGAGGGGAATGCCGGTCGATAGGGCAAAGTCGGTCAGCCGTCTTTCAATCAGGTCCTTGTGACTGTAATTCTTTGCGGCGCTGGTCGGGTCAAGCACGCCGAAATGCTCCAGAGGACGCCAGAGATAGCGGACAAGGAAGCGGTTCAGCTTCCAGCCGGAGGAGTTCCAGAAGTCAGCCTGGTGACCGTGAGTCAGGTAGAGCTGATGACCGTCACTGCTCTCGAGGACAAGGCTTTCGTGGAACTGAAGACCGGGGCACAGTTCCTCGCAGCATTGCGTGTCCGTACAGAAATAGGTGTCACAGACCCGGTCGGAATATCCGGGCTTTTTCTTCTCGAGATCATGGTTCCCATAGAGAAGGTAAAGCCTGTTCTGGCGGTAGAAGAGGGAGAGGAGCCAGAACACATTGTTGTGGATCTCGATGATCTGGCTCATCCTTCTGTTCTCCCAGAGCTCGTCGCCGTCACCAAGCTCGATATAAGTGAAGCCCTCTGCGTAATAATGCTTCAGGGCAGTAAAGTAAAGATTCTGATTTTTCAGGAAATTATCGTTGGCTGTTCCGTCGCCCCGGTGACAGTCGCTGAAAAGACAGAAGCGGCTGCAGGCGGTCATCGGGATCGTGGGGGCATTTCGGAAAGCCCTTTGAAGACGGGAATGACTGCTCATTTCTGTCTGGCTCCTTTCATGCAGCGCAGGATTCGGCGGACAGAGAAGGGAAGCAGCTTATAGAGATATAAAATCTTGTCAAGCGTGCAGCAGAAATGGCGTGTCAGATGCCGGTACAGTTGACAGGAAAGCCGATTTGAGAAATTTACCCACCGAATCCGGATGCGACGCAGAAGGGAGATGTTCTCAGGACAGATCGGAGATAGAGGGCATCCGTCGGTATAGTGGATATGCGTGCGTGTGCCGCGGCAATGGAAGTACAGTGAGGGGATGTTGCAGGCGATCAGACTGTCGCAGAAGGCCTCCTGCATGGTGGCATCGGGGAAACAGATGGACACATCCAGAGTCAGGCTGGATGGCTTGCTGTAAATGCCGGGCAGAAAAGCCGTGAGCCACCATGTGCTCTTGCAGAGTCTGGCGACGATCGTTCCGCTGTGGCGCAGTGTGAAGGACATCGGGAGATACTGTTCGTTATCCACGGCATAAAACAGGGCAGAGGATAATTCGGATTCCAAGAGAAGACCATCAGCGCGATACACCCCGACCTCTGCACCGGTGCTGACACCGTACTGTCCCTTCCACAGCTCGATCAGCCATGTGGCACCCTGATAGTGAAAATAGACGGGAAGGGCATCGAAGGACATGTTGAAATGGAGGGCAGCTTTATCGAAAAAGGCGCGGTAGCCGATCTCGCCCTGCCACGCGTCGTTTCGGGTGGAGATGATGTCCCAGTCGCTGCTGTAACAGTAGCCAAGTGGAGAGAGAATGTCAGAAATCAGCCGGCATTTTTCGGAACAGGTCATGTGTCGGACCGCTTTTTCAACTTTTTTCTGCCGAATACAACTAAATAGTATACAAAACACAATGATTAGTAGCATAATGTTGATGAAATAATACATAGGAATCTCCTTTGACAATTTATTCATGGTATTGTATGATAAAATAATGAAGCCGTGACAGAAAGGGCTTGAATATTTCATAAAACGTGGTACAATGGTACTAGATATATATGTTCAGGGGACGGAAAATGATGAGAAAGATAAAAACGGTATTGCAAATGGGGATACTGCAGATCCTGTGTGTGCTGTTTTTCTGCGGTCTATTAGGGCAGACAGCGCAGGCGGCTGATGATGACAAACGGGTTTTGTTCATCAGCTCTTATTCCTATGCATGGGATCAGGTGCAGATGCAGATTGAGGGATTTCAGGATGTCTTTGGGGAAGACGTCACACTGGATTATGAATTTATGGATACAAAGCGGGTGGACACAGAGGAATCGTTGCAGCTGTTCTACGAGAATCTTGCCTACATGATGTCCATGGTGGAACCCTACGATGTGATTATTCTGGGAGATGATGCAGCACTGCAATTTGCGCTGAAATATAAGGATGATATTTTTGCGGGAGTACCGATGGTGTTTGAGGGCATCAATGACGAGGAACTGGCAGCAGAGGCGGTTGCAACCGGGCAGTTTACAGGAGTACTTGAAAAGCTGTCGGTGGAGAAGAATATCGAGCTGGGACTTATGATCAATCCGAATGCAAAAAAGGTGGTTGCCATTCTGGACGACAGCATCACCGGAGAGGCAGAGAGAAAGCGCTTTTACAGCTATGCAGATAAATTTCCCGATCTGGAGTTCAGTGAGATCAACACCTCGGAATCAAAGAACTTTTCCATCCGCTACAGTCTTGGAAATTTGTCTGACGATACGATTCTGATATACATTGTCATGACGGAGGATGCGGATGGCAGGCATTATACGAACCAGCAGGCGATCCGGTTGATCGTAGAGTGCGCAAAGGTACCGGCGTTGCGCATGGTAGAGGGTGGGATCGGCGGAGGTATTCTCGGTGGAAACGTCGTGTCGATGCATAAGTCTGGCGAACTGGCTGCACAGATGGCGGTTGATATTATGAATGGCAAGCCGGTGTCGAGTATTGCAGTTGCAGAGGACAGCGCCCAGACCTATTGTGTGGATGCGCTTATCATGCAGAAGTTTGGTATAAAATTGTCCGTTTTACCAGAGGGTACGGAAATCATTAACCGTAAAACCAGCTTTTTTGAGAGAAACCGGGAGGCGTTGATTCCGGGCTGTATTCTGATTGCATCGCTTGCCATTGTTATTATATGGGCAATGATCGATAATTACAGGCGACGCCTGCTGATGAATGAGCTGGAGAGTTCCAGAAAGATCATGGAGTCTGCGTCACAGCATGACTTCCTGACAGGAATCCCGAACAGAAGTAAGTTTATGGCAGACCTTGAAGCTCTTGTAGAAAAGAAGAAGCCTTGTACGGTTATTATGATCGACATCGATGACTTTAAGAAGATTAATGATACGCTGGGGCATACAGCGGGTGATGAAGCGCTTACCCAGGTGGCTGCCCGGTTGAAGGAAATGGAATCCCAGATATTGACGCCATACCGGTATGCCGGTGACGAGTTCATAATTATTCTGGAGAGCAGCCAGAGTAAGATCGTGGAAAAGACCGCATATCAGTGCCGTCAGGTATTTACCTCACCGTTTACACTGAATGGTAATAAGGCAAAGATATGCGGCAGTATTGGTATTGCTTCTTACCCGAAGGATACAGAGAATGTGGAACAGCTCATTATTGATGCCGATGATGCAATGTATCAGGTAAAGAAGAACGGAAAGAACGATTTCGCATTCTATTCTGCAAAGAATTAGACAGGGACAAAGAGAAGTGCGCTGAACAGGCGCACTTTTTCTGCGTATAGGTGTAGCATTCTTGCGGGAAAATTGATATAATCAATAAGTATATACGCTGAAAACGGAAGTGGCAGGGGTGAGCAATGGCAGGAAAGAGGGTTTACGCAGTCAAAAGAGGGAAGAATACAGGAATCTTCTACCAATGGGAAGAGTGCCGGAACGCTGTCGATGGCTATCCCGGCGCAGAATACAAGGGCTTTCCCACTGTACAGGAGGCTAAGAGCTACCTTGGCGTCGCAGACGAGGGAGAAAACAATATACCGCCTGCGGGAGAGACGTCAGGGGAAAGCCTTCTGGCATATGTGGACGGAAGCTATGATGACACTCTGAAAAAATATGCCTTCGGCTGTGTTTTTATCCTTGCGGATGGACATATCTATACGCAGTACGGAAATGGTGATAACGAACAGTCCCTGCAGCACCGGAACGTCACGGGTGAGATGCTGGGGGCGATGTATGCAGTGAAGACGGCGATGCTGAATGGATTTCAGAAGGTGGAGCTTTGCTACGATTATCAGGGAATAGAGAAGTGGGTCACGGGCGAATGGCGTTCCAAGACAGAACTGACGCAGAAATATGCGAGGGCTATGCGCGAGTGGGGGACAAAGATCCATATCAGCTTCACAAAGGTGGCGGCACATACCAACGTAAAGTACAATGAGCTGGCAGACCAGATGGCAAAACAGGGACTGCGTGAGGGAAACGGTGTTCCGAAGGTATGCCGTCTGGAAGAGCTGGGAGAATATGATGGAAAATAAAACAAGATTAAACAAATTCCTTGCGCATGCCGGAGTCTGTTCCAGGCGGGATGCGGATAAACTGATCGGGCAGGGCAGGGTTCTTGTCAACGGCAAGCTGCCCGCGCTTGGGCAGACCGTGAGCGGGGCAGACCATATTACAGTGAACGGCAAGCCCATTCAGGAAAATAAAAAAACAGTTGTTTTGGTATATTATAAACCGATAGGAGTTACCTGCACGGAGAGAGATCCCCACGCCGAAAAGAAATTGGCGGATATGATACACTACCCGGTCAGGGTCACATATGCCGGCAGGCTGGACAAGGATTCGGAGGGACTTTTACTGCTGACCAATGACGGCGAGCTGATTCAGGGGATGATGAGAGGGGCAAACCGTCATGAAAAGGAGTATATTGTCAAAGTCAATAAAGAAATAACACCTGATTTTTTACAGAAAATGAGTCAGGGGGTCTATCTGGCGGAGCTGGATATACGGACACGGGAGTGTGAGACAGAAAAAATCGGAAAATTTACCTTCCGGATCGTGTTGACACAGGGAGTCAACAGACAGATCAGGAGAATGTGTGAGGTATGCGGCTACAAGGTTTCCGGCTTGAAACGTGTCAGGGTGATGCACGTGGAACTGGGAAATCTGAAGCCGGGGGAGTACAGGGAGCTGCCACGGGAAGATATAGAGCATCTGTACCGGGATTGCGGAATGCTGATTAAAAAAGAGTGATAGGATAGGTGAAATACAATATGCAGTCTGAGACCATGGAACGAATCAAATATTTAGTGGATACGCTGAACAAAGCGGCAAAGGCATATTATGCGGAAGACAGAGAAATCATGAGTAACCGCGAATACGATGCCCTGTATGACGAACTGCAGAGTCTGGAGCAGGAGACAGGGATTGTACTGACAAACAGTCCGACCGTCAACGTCGGATTTGAGGCGGTGGACGAGCTGCCGAAGGAACGGCATGAGAGCCCTATGCTCTCTCTCGGCAAGACGAAAAGCCGCGAGGAGCTGCGGGACTGGCTGCAAGGGAAGGCTGCAATTTTAAGCTGGAAGCTGGATGGACTGACGATTGTGCTGACCTATCGTGACGGAAAACTTGCAAAGGCGGTCACGAGAGGAAACGGTGAGATCGGAGAAGTCGTTACCAACAATGCCAGAACCTTCAAGAATATCCCACTGTCCATTCCCTTCACCGGTGAATTGGTTCTGCGGGGGGAAGCGGTGATCACTTACTCGGATTTTGAGAAGGTGAACGCGGAGATTACGGACGAAAAGAACAAATATAAGAACCCGAGGAATCTGTGCAGTGGTTCGGTGCGCCAGTTGAACAATGAGATCACGGCGAAAAGAAATGTGCGATTTTATGCGTTCAGTCTGGTAAGCGCGGGAGAGACGGATTTCCATAATTCGAGAGAGGAGCAGTTCCGGTTCCTCGAGAAGCAGGGCTTTGAGGTCGTTGAACATTATCTTGTGACGGAGGCTGATATACTCGACAGGATCGATTTTTTTGAGAAGAAGATACAGAATTTCGACATTCCGTCGGACGGACTTGTGCTGACCTATGAGGACATTGCGTATGGACAGTCGTTAGGCAGGACAGCGAAATTTCCCAGACATTCGATTGCGTTTAAATGGGCGGATGAGTTGCGGGAGACAACCCTGGAGGAAATTGAGTGGAGCGCCAGCAGAACCGGACTGATCAATCCGGTGGCGATCTTTGAGCCGGTTGAACTGGAGGGCACGACCGTAAGCCGTGCGTCAGTTCACAATATCAGCATCTTGCGCAGCCTGAAGCTGGGAATCGGCGATAAAATTACTGTGTACAAGGCAAATATGATTATCCCGCAGATCGCTGAAAATCTGACCTGCAGCGATAACGTGGAGATACCTGCCGTATGCCCCGTCTGTGGCGGTGTGACGGAGATCCGGCAGGTGAATGAGGTGCAGTCCTTATATTGCACCAACGAAAAATGTGCCGCCAAGCGTATCAAGTCTTTCACCCTGTTTGTGAGCAGGGATGCGATGAATATCGACGGACTGTCCGAGGCAACATTGGAAAAGCTGATCGATATGGGTTTCATTCATGAATATGCGGATCTGTACCATCTTGACAGGTATCAGGACAGGATTGTGGAGCTTGAGGGCTTCGGAGAGAAATCCTATCAGAACCTGATTACAAGCATAGAGGCATCCAGAAAGACAATCCTGTCGAGAGTGATTTACGGTCTGGGAATCGCAAATATCGGCGTTGCCAACGCGAAGATGCTCTGCCGGTATTTTTCCTACGATCTCGAGCGAATGCGCAGCGCCGATGTGGAGACATTGAGCGCGATAGAGGGGATCGGGGATGTCATTGCATCGGCGTTTGTGGATTACATGAAGGATGCGGATAACCAGCAGAAAATCAATCATCTGATGCCGGAGCTCACACTGGAGGTGCCGGTCGTGGAGGAGGGAAGCCAGACGATGCAGGGCTTGAACTTTGTCATCACCGGCAGCCTGAACCACTTTGGGAACAGGAGTGATCTGAAGGAACTGATTGAGGACAGAGGCGGAAAGGTGACAGGAAGTGTCACGGGTAAGACGACTGCCCTGATCAACAATGATGTGACTTCGACCTCCTCAAAGAATAAGAAGGCAAAGGAATTAGGCGTTCCGATCCTGTCAGAGGAAGATTTTCTCACAGAATATGGAATTGCGTACTAAAACGCGGAAAGAGGAAAGACATGCCGATTAAGACACAGAGCGATCTGCCTGCAAAGGAGATTCTTGAAAATGAAAATATATTTGTAATGGACGAATTTCGGGCAATGCATCAGGACATCCGTCCGCTGCAGGTACTGATACTGAACAATATGCCGGTAAAGCAGGATACGGAGCTGCAGCTGTTGCGCGCGCTGTCGAACACGCCGCTGCAGGTGGATGTGACCTTTATGAATGTCAGGAGCCACACCTCTATCAACACCTCTGCCAGCCACCTGAACAAGTTTTATACCTGCCTCGACGAGATCAGGGAAAGGAAGTTCGATGGTATGATTGTCACGGGGGCACCGGTTGAGGACATTACCTTCGAGGAGGTGGACTATTGGGAGGAGACCTGCGAGATTTTTGACTGGGCAGAGACACATGTCACGTCAACCCTGCATATCTGCTGGGCGGCGCAGGCAGGCTTTTACCATTATTATGGGATCAATAAAGAAAAGCTGCCGGCAAAGCTGTTCGGAATTTATGAGCACAAAGTAGCCAACCGCAAGATCCCTCTTGTCAGGGGCTTTGATGATGTCTTCTTTGCGCCCCACAGCCGCCATACAGAGACGCCGTCCGAGGCAATCCATGCCTGCAAGGAGCTGATGGTGCTGGCGGAGTCGCCGGATGCTGGTGTGTTTCTTGCGATTGCGGAGGGCGGCAAGAAGATCTTTGTGACGGGACACCCGGAGTACGACAGATATACGCTTGACCGGGAATATCACCGCGATCTGGACAAGGGTCTTCCGATCCGGCTTCCGTACAACTATTATCCGAAGGATGACCCGAACGAGCGCCCTCTGCTGCAATGGCGTTCCCACAGCAATAATCTATACAGTAACTGGCTTAATTATTATGTATACCAGATCACTCCTTATGAACTTTAAGGAGTATAAGGAGCGGGGATGAGAAATACAGATGAAACGGAATACATTGTCCTGAACAGAACCGAAGATGCGGAAGAATCGGAGACAGGCAAAAAAGACACGGAGAATCAGCAGAAGCTTTCCCAGTATCGGTATTTTGACTGCGAGGCAGTTCAGAAGAGCATGAACCTTACGGTGGCGGAGCTCAAGAAGGCAAAGAAGGTTCAGGAACAGAAGCTGGTTGCTCTTACGGACATCAATGCTGGCTATGCTGACGAATTAGATACTATGGTTTGCGAGGCATTTGGCAAAGCAACAGAGGGAAAGAATGTTTTTTCTGTCCATATGGTGTTTGACAGGAATAAGATACTCTTTGCGGAATGCGGCTGCGCAGAGTGCAGAAAGCATTACTATTACAGATTCTACAGAAGAGAATATTGCAGCTATCTGGTTGCTTTTTTTGAAGCGGTCAAAGAGAATCTGAAAGAGAAAAACCTTGGCGATGCGACGGATAAGCTGGCGGCAAGACTGATGCATGCTTTCTCTGAGAAGCATGCCAACGCGGTTGTCTCGGACACGGTCGGCAGGGAGGAAAGCCTGATCCTGCAGCCGCGGCTATGTAAGAAGAACGGAGAACTGACAGCCTCCTTTAAGGTGGGAGAAAAGAAGCTGTTCGTTGTGAAGGATCTGTTTCAATTCTATGACGACGTGAGGGAGTCGCGCAGCAGTATGTACGGCTCGACAACACAGCTCAATCACCGGCTTGAAAACTTTACGGAGGAAGGGCGGAGCTGGATCGCGTTCATCGGTCAGGTCGTGAAAGAGGAGCAGAATTTCTCCAGAAGGCTGGCCGAGGCGGACATCTATTCGCGCAAGGCATCGGCGAAGAGCGGTGAGCTTGCGCTCTTCGGCTGGAGACTGGATGAATTTTACAGACTGATGGGCAGCCAGAGCGTAGAGTATGAAAACAGGGATGCCGAAAAGAAGGAGAAGCGGCAGCTTTGCACCGTGGAGCAGAATCCCAGGATTACCATGACGATTCGGAAGAACCGGCTCAGCAGCCGACTTGTCTTCCATGGCATAGAGGTGGACTGTCGGATGCCGGAGCTCTATGAGGGCAGCAGAACCTTTTACTATATCGGACAGACAGGACTGTGCAGGGTGCAGGAGGAATTTGCGGGTAGGATCAGGACGCTTGCGCGGTTCTGCAATAATGGGTCAATGAGTTTTCAGGTGGGCAGGAACCAACTGGCACAATTCTATTATAACGTCCTTCCCCAGCTGGAGGATGTGGCTGACATCCGGGAGGAGGGAGCGGAGGAGATTGCCTCCTATCTGCCGCCGAGGGCAAAATTCGTCTTTTATCTGGACGCGGAAGAGCATGATATGACGTGCAGGATCAAGGCAAAATATGGAGACAGGGAGTTTTCGCTTCTCGAGGAGGGGGGAGAGGACAGTTTTTTCAGGGATGCCCAGAAGGAGAAAGAGATCCTGTTTCTGGCAAGACAGTGGTTTCCCTATGTGGATACAGAGCGGAGAGAACTGAGCTGCGGACAGGACGAAGAACAGATGTATGCGGTTCTGGATCAGGGTGTGGAAGCTCTGCTCGGTCTCGGGGAGGTGCAGTGTACCAGACGTTTCAGTGGGATGAACATTGGCAGACGGGTGCGTATATCTGTGGGAGTATCGGTGTCGAGGGATCTGCTGAACCTCGAGGTCTCGACGCAGGATGTTCCGCCGGAGGAGCTTTTGGAGGTGCTGAAAAGCTACCGGTCGAAGAAGAAATATCACCGCCTGAAAAACGGAGATTTCCTAAGCCTCGAAGAGGAGTCACTGTCGACGCTTGAGGAAATGATGAACGCGCTGCGGTTGTCTCCGAAGGAACTGCTCAAGGGGAAGGTAAAGCTGCCGCTGTACCGTGCTCTTTATCTGGATAAGCTGTTGGAGAAAAATGAGGACATTTACAGCAACCGTGACAGTTACTTCCGGGAACTGGTCAAGAATTTCAAGACAGTCAAGGATGCGGATTTTGAAGTGCCGGATTCCCTGAGAAAAGTCATGCGCGGCTATCAGCGGATGGGCTACCGGTGGCTGAGGATGCTTGAGGAATACGGTATGGGTGGTATCCTTGCCGATGACATGGGTCTGGGAAAGACCTTACAGGTCATTGCTGTCCTGCTCGCCGCAAAGCTGGAGGGTGGCAAGGGTGTTTCACTGGTGGTGACACCGGCTTCTCTGGTCTATAACTGGGGTGAGGAGCTGCAAAGATTTGCCCCGGAGCTCACCAGCTGCATTATCACGGGAAATCAGGAGGAGAGGGCGGAAAAGCTCTGCCACTTTAAGGAGTATGATGTCATTCTGACCTCCTACGACCTACTTAAGAGAGATATTGCGGAGTACGAGGGGAAGGAATTTCATTATCAGATCATCGACGAGGCACAGTATATCAAGAATCATACGACCGCTGCGGCGAAGGCGGTGAAGGCGATCCAGAGCAGAACGCGGTATGCATTGACGGGAACCCCGATTGAAAACCGGCTCAGCGAGCTTTGGAGCATCTTTGACTATCTGATGCCGGGATATCTGTACGGCTATGAGGTGTTCCGCAATGATTTTGAAGCACCGATTGTCAAGAATGAGGAGCCTGCGGCGCTGGAGCAGCTGCAGAGGATGGTGGCACCCTTTATCCTGCGGAGACTGAAGGAGAATGTGCTGCGTGATCTGCCGGAGAAGCTGGAGGAGAGCCGTTATGTGAAATTCGACGGCGAGCAGCAGAAGCTCTACGATGCGCAGGTCGTGCATATGAAGCAGCAGATCGGAATGCAGAGCGCGGAGGAATTTGGCAGGAATAAGATACAGGTGCTCGCGGAGCTGATGAAGCTGCGCCAGATCTGCTGTGATCCGGCACTGTGCTTTGAAAACTATAAGGGAGAATCTGCAAAGCTGGATGCCTGCGCGGAACTGATACGGAGCGCCATGGAGGGTGGACATAAGATATTGCTGTTTTCGCAGTTTACTTCCATGCTTGAGGTGATTGCAGGGCGGCTTGACCAGGAGAAAATCAGCTTTTACACGATAACCGGCGCGACACCGAAGGAGGAAAGAGTCCGGCTGGTGAACGCCTTTAATGCCGACGACACGAAGGTCTTTCTGATCTCGCTGAAGGCGGGCGGTGTCGGGCTGAATCTTGTGGGAGCCGATGTTGTCATCCATTACGATCCGTGGTGGAACATTGCGGTGCAGAATCAGGCGACGGACCGTGCGCACCGCATCGGTCAGACGAAGAAGGTCGTTGTCTACCGGCTGATCGCCAAGGGAACGATCGAGGAAAAGATTCAGAAGCTGCAGGAGAGCAAGAAGGCGCTCTCTGACCAGATCATTCAGGGGGAGACCGGACAGCTCAGCGGCATGACAAAGGAAGATTTTCTCGCGCTTTTGGAATAAATATCCAATCTTGTCCATATACTTATAGAAAGGATTGCAAAAATCCGCTGAAAGGAGAAAGTTATGGCAAGAGGACAGCGTAAGACCATCGAGGAAAAGATTGCCGCAAAGCAGGAGCTGATAGCTGCGCTCATGACCCGTGTGGAGTCGGAGAAGCGCGAGCTGGACGAACTGTTTGAGGAAAAGAGGAGAAAGGAGCTGGAGGCAGTCAGCGACCTGATCGCTGATACGGGGCTGCAGCCTGACGAGGTTGCGCAGGCATTACAGGAATATGTGCGGACAAAGACCGCCGTAGCCTCCTGACACAGAAAACATAAAAAACCTTCCCGGGCAGAATGAATGCCTGAGAAGGTTTTTTTGTTGTACGATTATGCGTCCGGTGTCTCGGCCTTCAGATTTTTCTGGGCAGTGGAAAGCATCAGCTTGATCCGGTTCAGCTGATTGACCTCGCTGGCACCGGGATCGTAGTCAATGGCAACGATGTTGGAGGCGGGATAGGCCTTGCGCAATGCCTTGATGACACCCTTTCCGACAACGTGGTTCGGCAGACAGCCGAAGGGCTGTGTGCAGACAATGTTCGGAACACCGTCATGGATCAGCTCGACCATCTCACCGGTCAAGAACCATCCCTCGCCCGTCTGGTTTCCAATGGACACGATCGGCTCCGCAAATTCTGCGATCTCCTGAATCGGTGTGGGCGGCGTAAAGTGCTTACTGCGCTGGAACTCCTTTGTGGCAGTGCTGCGCAGTATGTGCTCGATCGCCCAGATGCCGAGCTTTGAGTTCCTTGCGGTCTTTTTGCTCGTGCCCAGATGATCCGCTTTGTACAGCTGGTTGTAGAAGCAATAGAGCATGAAGTCGATCAGGTCGGGAACGACAGCTTCGGCGCCCTCGCTCTCCAGAAGCTCCACAAGGTGATTGTTTCCGGCAGGGGAGAATTTTACGAGGATTTCCCCGACAATGCCGACGCGGGGCTTCTTGATGTCAAGAAGCGGGATGCTGTCAAAGTCGCGTATGATCTCTTTGCAAAGCTTATTGAATTTCCGAAGGCTGATGTGCTTTGCGGAGACAAATTCCTGTGTCACCTTCAGCCATTTCTGATGTACAGCCTCAACGCTGCCCGGGGTTGCCTCGTAGGGGCGCATGCGGTAGATGCAGCGCATGAAGATATCGCCG
>USGM01000078.1 GCA_900554205.1 uncultured Lachnospiraceae bacterium | reverse complement strand
GTGTAGACACAGCGAGGGAAGATAACGAGTTTACCCCTCTGCGGAACTGGTTCAACGAGTTTTACGCCCGCGACACCTCAAAGAAAATCCGGGCTGTCAAACAGGCAAAGGCACAGAAAGGCGAGCGCGTCAACGGCGAAGCTCCTTACGGCTACCTTATCGACCCGGATAACCGCAATCATCTGATACCCGACCCGGAAACGGCACACGTCGTAAAACAGATTTTTGCAATGTATGTACGGGGCGACCGTATGTGTGAAATCCAGAACTGGCTGCGGGACAATGAGATATTGACCGTCGGGGAACTGCGCTACCGCAGGACAGGGAGCAAACGCCACCCCCGCCCACAGCTCAACGCATGGTACAACTGGCCGGATAAGACACTGTACGACATTCTGACAAGGAAAGAGTATTTAGGGCATACCATAACCGGGAAAACCTACAAGGTATCTTATAAGTCGAAAAAGACGAAAAAGAACCCGGAGGAAAAAAGGTATTTCTTCCCCAACACTCACGAACCTTTGATTGATGAAGAAACCTTTGAACTTGCACAGAAGCGGATTGCCACCCGGCAACGCCCGACAAAGGTTGATGAAATTGACCTGTTTTCCGGGCTGCTCTTTTGTGGGGACTGCGGCTACAAAATGTATGCAGTACGCGGAGCCGGGACGCTTGAACGGAAACACGCCTACACTTGCGGCAACTACCGCAACCGGGCAAGAAATGATATGCTCTGCACTACGCATTATATCCGCAAAAGCGTATTGAAAGAACTTGTCCTTGCAGACTTGCAGCGAGTAACGTCTTATGTGAAAGAGCATGAACAGGAGTTTATCGAAACCGCCAACGAGTGCAGCGCAAAGGCAGTACAAAAGACGCTGACACAGCAGCGGAAAGAACTTGACAAGGCGCAGAACCGTATTAACGAGCTGAACATCTTATTCCGCAAGCTCTACGAGGACAACGCTTTAGGGAAACTTTCAGATGAACAATTTGCTTTTCTGACTTCCGGCTATGATGAAGAAAAAAAGACGCTGACCCGGAGGATTGCGGAGCTGTCACAGGAAATCGACAACGCCACCGAGCGCAGCGCGGACGTAAAAAGGTTTGTCGCACTGGTACGCAGATACACAGCGATTGAAGAACTGACCTACGAAAACGTCCATGAATTTATTGACCGTATTCTTATTCACGAACTGGATAAGGAAACGAACACCCGCAAAATCGAAATCTTTTATAGCTTTGTCGGCAGAGTTGATACAGGTGACAAGCCTACCGAAAGTATCTCCTATTTCAGACAGATAGGAGCCGACGTAAAGAGTTATGCTATCTAACATACATCAAAAAGAGGTAAGATAACACCCTCTGCAAAAAAGGTATCGTTATCTTACCTCAACAAAATTCGTTCCCGAATAACCGTCATCTGCATAGATGTCATAGATCTCCATGCTATCCTGCTTTTTGATAAAGCTGCAAATCATGTCCCTCTGTGAACAGATACTGTTGCTTTCCGTCCTGCCGCCCCCGGCATCCGCGCCACGCCCGGCGGCGATGTCGTCACGGCTCAGACGGAGATAAATGGCTACATGGTATTTTCCCTGTGATACTGCTGCGTCCATACCGCGCCTTCTTTATCTGCTTTCCTCCATTTTATTTCATTTGCAGCCTGTCCTATGACATGGAATAGCCTTATAAATATTTCTTCATGGACAGATGGTTTTTTTCATCGCTGTACTCATACCGCATTTCATCCATGTTTTTCTTTACAATATAGATGCCCAGCCCTCCTATCTTCCTCTCCTCCGCTGACAGAGTAACATCCGGATCCTCCTTTTCCAACGGATTATACGGAATCCCGCCATCGATAAAGGTCATACAGACTGCCTTCGGCTCGTCCTGTAGCTCTATTTTGACGGTTGCCTTTCCGACGCCATCCTTATAGGCATAAAAGGAAATGTTGCTGAATATTTCATCGACCGCAATATCCATCTGCATTTTTGTTTTCATCGGGCAGTCATTGCTATCAAGGAAATCATCTACGAACTCAGTGACCACATCTATGTTTTCGATAGTAGCGTCAACTGTTATCTCTTTCATAGGCTATTCCTCCATTTTCTTCTTATACTCAAGGCACAGCATCGTGATATCGTCGAACTGGTCGTTATCTCCTACAAAAGCATCAATATCCTCCTTCACAAGCTTTAATGTCTGCTCAGGATTGCAGTCTAAGCACTTCTCATTCAGAACCTTATGAAGCCGATCCATTCCGTACAGCTGATTATCCTTATCCGTTGCTTCCGTCACACCGTCCGTATACTGGAAAATCTTATCTCCGATATTGAGCTGTATTTTCTGCTCCTTATACTTTATGTTCTCCATACCCGCTAATACAAATCCCGGGCGGATCTTGTACGCCTCATATCCTCCATCCTTGCGGTAGATAAACGGCATCTCATGCCCCGCATTCGCATAGCGGAACTCACCGGTTACAAGGTCAAGGACACCTTCAAATGCGGTGATGAACATGCCATTGTCATTGGATTCACACAGGATGTTGTTTACCTCCGTGAAGACCTCTCCCAGATCCCTACCCGGCTGTGTGTGATCCTTTATCAGTGTTTTTCCGATTACCATAAACAGCGCCGCCGGAACACCCTTTCCGGAAACGTCCGCTATTACAATCGCCACATGTCTTTCATCCACCATGAAGAAATCATAGAAGTCTCCGCCTACTTCCTTTGCGGGAGTCATGGTTGCGTAAATGTCCAGCTCATCCCTGTCCGGGAACGCCGGAAAGATACAGGGAAGCATAGAAGACTGGATCTGTGTTGCAACATTCAGCTCTGCGCCGATGCGCTCCTTTTCTGCCGTTACAACCGTCAGGTCCTTTATGTAATCCTCCAGTCTTTCCATCATGTAGTTGAAGGACTGCCCAAGGGCTTCAATTTCATCTCCCGTTTTGATCTCAATTTCCTGTTTTGAAAAATTGCCTGTCTTTGTAATTTCTGTCGTAAATTCGGAAAGCTTTTCTACCGGATTTAAAACCATCCATTTCACTAGCAGAATATAGAGCAGCAAAGCAGCACAGATAATGCAGAAGGAAATTCCGAGCATATTATACAAAAAGCCGTTCAGGTGATCCCGGACCTCCTGCATATCAAGAATATACTGTATCTCTGCGATTGCCTGCCCGTTTTCGTCCAGAATCGGAGCGACAGCCGTATAATTATAGCCGTAGCTGTTGTCCGTCACGAGCGGCTCCTCTGTGCCCTTATTCTCTGCATACATTCCCCATATCAGGAGATATTTCTGCAGATCCGCTTCGTCGTTGGCGGCATCCGTGTACAATACATCCGTCCCGTAAGTCAGCTGGTTCGCCGGGTCATCACCCATTTCCGGCACGCAGCCGTCAATGTAAAAGGTCACGCTGTCTTCATCCGGAATTACCAGGGACAGATAAGTAATTTCCCCATCCCGCTTTATGGTATTCAGTATATTTTCTACGCGGCCGTACGCTTCACTGTTCTCTCCTCCGTCACTGATGATCATCCGGACATCCTCTTTGTCCAGCATCGTTGCCACGCTCTTGCTTCCGCTGATAACTCTCTGGGCATACATTTCTTCCAGATAATCCTTTGATGACAGATAGCTGAAGGCGGAAATCGTAACCGTTAAAGCTACTCCCAGTACAGCCAGAGACAATATAAATTTAGGCAATAATTTTATCTTCATCGCTCCATATTCCTTTCTGATCCTTTACAATAAACTGTCTCATCCGCAAGTATAAATTTTAACTCCCATAGAAACGGTTGATGCTTCGTCTGTCATCAGCTGCCGGAGCTTATCAAGGTTTTTCTGCACCCATTCCCATTCCTTCTGATAGGCATCGCCCTCCGCGTCCTGCCTGAGCAGGATCAGATCTTCCAGCAGATAGGCGCAGAAGGTGTCAAATATGTGCTCTTTCTTTGTGATCTCGTTCCCCGAAGAAGCGATTTCCGAACACTCCAGCTGAATGTCTGTGTAGCCGCTGTTTGAAAATAATCCGGGCAGTTCCGCGCCCATATTTCTCTTGCCTGCATACGGATCGGCAGAAAGCACTTGAAGAAATTCCTTGTAGATTCCGTCCGGATCCGGATTCATATAGCTTGTGCTGTCATCCGGTTCTATTGCGATAAGCTTTCCTCCCGGTGCCAGAAAAGTCTTCAATCTTTTTAAAATGTCCTCCTGCTCTTTCGTGTGCATCAGCATAAAGGAGCAATGGATGATGTCGAACGCATGGATATTTTCTTTCTGCATGATCTGCTGCAGCTTTTCCGTAAAATCCTCTGTTGCAACATCACAGGCATAAAAGGAAAGCACTTCATTTCCGAATCTTTCTCTTGCCTGATCCACTAACTGATCCAGACAATCGATTCCAATAATTTTCTTGAAATTTTTATCGGAAAAACGTTCCTTCGTCTTCCAGCCATTATTACAACCCACATCTAAAAGGGTTAAGCCCTTGCGTCCGTCGATCACCTTCTGATAGATCGGCTGTTCATATTCCGAAAGCAGCCTGCCCTGAACCATCAATCTCTTTAATTCCACTTCATCCAAAAATACATTTTGTTCCATCGTCCGCCCCTCCTAAATTGTCACATAAAGATAGTTAAACACCAGTTTTCTCTGATAGTCGTAATACTTTGATTTTTCCTTTATCAGCCGCATTGCCGCACGATCCACCTCATCCCCCCGCAGATCAAAAGGATTATACGAATTGACATTATCCCGGATACGCAGTATGTATTCCCCGTCGTTATCCATTACCTTGACCGATACATAATACTTTTTGCCGGTATTGCTCAATCCGTATTTCATTATATTTACAAGCAGCTCTTCCACAATCAGGCTGATGAAAAAGGACTGCTTATAATCGAGCTCCCACTCCTCACACAATCGATTCAGATTATCCGACAGTTCTTCCATACTTCCTTCTTCGATTGTGTAATAGCCTTCATAGACCCGGTTCGTAAATTTGTATTTTTCTTCGATGTATTTTCTGATGTTTCCAAACACCTGCGCCAGCAGAACCGTCAGCAGACATACCGCTTCACTGATTGCATAAACAAGCGCAAGACCAATAATTCCCTTCTTATCGATCAGCCAGAAGCCAAACACCAGCATAAGAACAAAGTTGCGCAGAAGCGACAGACCGGACGCATAGCGCGTCTTACCTATGGTCTGCCAGAAGGAAGTCGTTACGACATTCACTCCCGCCAACGCCACACTGACTGCGTAAATCCGGAAGGCTGTGACCGCTGTTCCCATTGCCGCGCTGTCGTTCAGTCCAAAGAAAGCCAGTATTCCCTCCGCTCCGAATGCAAAGCAAAGAGCGATCAGTATTCCCGCTGCCACGACAATGCGGAGTCCGTCACGGTAGACTGCCAGCATTCCCTTCCAATCCTTCTCACCGCCCAGAATGGAAATTACCGTGGATGCCGCCGTTCCGGCACCGTCATACATTGCACCCGGAATCGTACTCATGGTGTATATGACGCTGAATACTGCCACCGAGAAAGTACCGTTTCCGGAATTTCCCTTTAAAAGCATTGTATTGAATACCAGCATGACCACCGCCTGAAAAATGAAAGCAGAGCCTACGCCAAAACCATTTCCCACAAATTCTTTAATCTCATCGACTGTCGGCAGATGGAAATGGAATTTCAAAAGCGCCTCTTTTTTCAGGAAATGAATAAGAAGCACCAGGCTTCCCACTGTCTCCGCAATGCACAAGGACGCAGAAGCTCCCACGAGCCCCCAGCTCCAGACCTTCATAAACAGTAAATCCAGACTCAGATTCGTAACAATGACACCCGCCGAGGAAATAGCAGCAAGCCTTGGATCTCCATCCGTCCGCACTGCTGCCGAAAGAATGTGATAAAGTACAAATATCGGAGCAGAGAAAAAAACTATCGTCAGATATTGTAATGCCTGTGACAAAAGCTCCGGTGTTGCGCCAAGGAACCTGCACAGTACGTTGCGAAACAACAGGGACAGCAATGCAAAAAGCACTCCCAATGCCAGTCCGGCACTCAATACCGAACCCAACGCTCTGTTTGCGCCTTTCACATCCGCCGCACCAAGCTTTTTCCCAATCGATACCGCGGCGCCGCCGCCTAACGTAATTCCCATGAGCGAATAAAGCAGGAAGATCGGTGTTGCAATGTTTGCCACCGCCAGACCGGTACTCCCCACAAAGTTACCCACCAGAGTTGCATCCACGAGCGTAGATACGGTAACTCCCAGAGAAGAGCATACCCCCCAGAACAAAAAGGTTCTGTACGCACTTTTTGCATATTTTGTTTCCATATTTTTATGCCTTTCATCTATATAGTATCTAAAAAAAGCAACAGTGTTAATTTCTGCTGCTTCTTTCATTTCATTTTCAATGCCTACATAATTGTCAAAATATCCGAAAAGCCCGTAACCTCAAACACTTCAGCAATCACCTCATTTACATTCTTCACAACCATGCTTCCCTGCTTGCTCATTCTCTTCTGTGCTGCCAGCAGAATACGCAGACCCGCCGAAGATATGTATTCCAGTTTTTCAAAATTAAATGTAAGCTCCGTGATACCGTCCAATGCCTGCTTCAACTCTGTTTCCAGCATCGGAGAAGTTGTTGTATCAAGTCTTCCCTCCAGTAGAATTTCCAGTTTGTTTCCTTCCTGATTCTTATTAATCGTCATTTGCTTTCCCTCCATTCACTTAGCTTCCACATCTATTTCCTGTACATTTCACACTGTTTTTCACAAAAGACACACTTATTCATTATAGTATCACAAAAGCAATTGTAATGTCAATTTTTTGCTTTCATTTTCGTTGTGATTCCTTGATTTTTCCGACTTCTTGCTGACCTGACAATATAGTAACACGCTCCCCACTGTCTAACACTGCCAGCAGGATTCCAGCACCAGACAGTGAAAGTCCCTGCGAGGGCAGCTGCTGGATACACGAATCCCATGCGGGATCAACCGCCTCATAAAAGAACCGCTTGGGCTTCTCGACATATTCGATCTCCTCCAGCTCCGCGATATTCTCGACCAGTCCCTCCGGCACGGTCAGCAGAGCATACCCGGCAATCAGATATTCCACCGTCACGCCAAGCCTTCCCAGCACATCCAACGACCCGTGGTACTTCACGATCAGCTCCCATGTCCTCATCTCACTGTCAAAGCCTACATTCAGCTCCTCCGTCCTAAGCCTCGTCTCCTCCGGTGTCTGCAACGCCAGCTGCAGCAGATCCTCCAGCTTCTGATTCATTCCGTTCCCCCATGCGGTCTCCTCAAAAAAATCTATGCCGCGGTGCTCCCGTTTGTGATATACTATCACTTAAAGTATAGAATAGGAGCGTGGAATCTGATGCGATTTGCACTGGTCGATGATGCTGCGGCGGAAAGGGAGCTCGCCGGCAGGCTGTTTTCTTCCTTCTCCGAGGAAATGCATACGGAATTTGAGGTAGATATCTTCGAGAGCGGCGAGGCATTTCTCTCCGCATTTGTCCCCTACACCTATGACATCGTGTTTATGGATATTTATATGGGCGGCATGAGCGGAATCGACACCGCAAAGAAAATGCGCGAAACCGACAGCCGCTCGCTGCTGATCTTCCTCACCTCCAGCGGGGAACACATGGGACAGGCTTTTTCCGTCCACGCCTTTGATTACATTGAAAAGCCGCTTGACAGGGATAAATTTTTCACCTGCCTGACAGATTCCCTTGCGCTTCTCCCGAAGCCCGAGGATTACCTGTCCTTCTCCTCAAATGGTTTGGACATCCGGCTCTTTTACAGCGAGATTACCTGTCTATCCTCCTCCGGGCATTCCACGATCGTGCAATGCGTCTCCGGCAGGGAATACACCGTCTACTCCGCATTCTCTGTCTTTACAAAGCCGCTCGAGGAGGATGGACGCTTTCTGCTGGTCAGCCGCGGAATCCTCGTCAACATGGATCATATCACCGGCTTTCAGGGAAATGCCTGTCTCCTGCAAAACGGTCTGACCGTCTCTGTCACGCAGCGGAAGCTGCGCCAGCTGACCCAGACCTGGCACAATTACAATTTTGCAAAATTTCATAACTCCATGCCAGAAAGGAATGAACTCACATGAATTATTTATCCGAAATATTTTCATTTGCGATACTGCTTCCGGCTGCTGTGCTGTGTCTGCTTCCCATGCGGAACCAGCTGCGCATGTCCATCCGGAAGCTGTGCTTTGTGACGGGCGGACTGTTTGTTGTCCTGATACCGCTCTGCGCTGCCCTTGTCACCTTTGCCGACCTTCCGACCAACTACGTGCTCCTGCCTCTGGTAGCGGCACTTTTTGTGTGTTATCACAAGGTGGTCAGGGCACATATCTTTACAAATGCGTCCGTCTTTCTGCTGGTCATGGCTATGATGTCCTTCCCCACGCTGATTGCACTCGCCATCGACTGCCGCGTGCATCCGCTGGAGGGTTCTCTGTCCCATTGCCCTCTTGTCAGTGGCATCCAGCTCGCCATAAGCGTACTGTTCCTGCTGCTATATGCGTGGTTCTTCTACCGCTTTCTCGGAAATCTCGTTGATTTTCTGGAATCTCCCCGCGTGTGGGGTGTCGCCCTCCCCATTCCGCTGCTTTTCATCCTGCTCAACATCATGATAATGCCGCATAAATACGAAACCATGTATGTCAACCGGGTCTACTCGATCTATCTTATCTACATAGCCCTCGCATTCTTCCTGTTCAATGTCATCTATGTGATCTTCTATATGATGACGGTAGAGCTTCGCCGGAGTTCCCAGGACAGGGAGCGCATCCGTTTCTTCGAGATGCAGGAAGGCCACTATCTCGCACAGCAGCGCTACATCACGGAATCCTCGAGGCAGCGCCATGATTTCCGCCAGCAGCTCTTAACCATCGCCCAGATGGCACAGGATAAGGATTACGAGGCGCTGACAAGCCATCTTTCGGAGTACATTTCCTCCCTCCCGGAGTCCCTGACGACCTATTGCCTGAACATTCCGGTCAATGCCCTGCTGAATTATTATGCGCCGAGAATGGACGCTGACGGAATCCGCCGCAGCTGGAAGATCAGTCTCCCGAATAACCTTCAGATCACGGACACCGAGCTCTGCGGTCTTCTCGGCAACCTGCTGGAAAATGTATATTATGGCTGCCAGACCCTTCCGCCGGAGAAAAGATATCACAATTTAACGATCCAGACCCGGCACGACAGCTGTCTCTATATCATCTCCTCAAACAGCTTTGACGGCTTTGTAAAGCAAAAGGACGGCTCTTACCTCTCCACCCATAAGGGCGGCTCCGGCATCGGGCTGACCTCCATCGCCACCGTGGCAGAAAAATACGGCGGCATGGCTAAATTCTCCCACACCGCCGATTGTTTTACGATCGATATTGTCATCCAGAAATAATCTTTATTCTTCTGCTCCTTTTCTCGCCTTCACAAACAGGAAGCCTCCTGCTCCGAGAACAATCACCGCCAGCGCGGTCAGAAGCACCCATGCCGGATGGAAGCTGCCGGCTGCACTTACCTCCTCCGCAGCCGCCGGATTCACTGGGTCTTCAAGGGTTCCGGGCTCCATCGACTGTCTGTCAACGATGATCGTGTAGTCCGAGGCATGTGTGAAGGTCAGACCGACCTCTCCCTCACCGTCTATCTCACCGGCACAGATAAATTCCAGCCCGCCGGTCGATTCGTTATAATAGAACAGGTTCGCAAAGAATCCGGCATTCTTCTTATCCATATTCACCGTAAGCGTCGCCTTGAAGCCAAACTCACCGTCGTACGCAAGCGTCAGGTTGATGGAATATCTCTCTCCGGTAACATTGTTGATGACCTCGACCGGAATCGTCCTTCCGGCTTCCGCGCCGAACACCACACCGAGATCAATATCCTTCGCCTTTTCTGCCGTGACATCCCTGCCGTTCACCGTCCAGGTAATGCCGTCTCCCATATGGAAAACTACCGCCACATTTCTGCCTCTGATGGTGTCAAAAATATCTCCCGGCACAACTGTCGTACCGTTCATTTCCACATCGACAACATCGTTATCCGCCATATTCTCCAGCTGCTTCTCAATCAGTTCCCAGCTGTTCTTTTCGGTATCTCCCTTGAGGTACGGCATTCCCGCATCCGGCACAGGCGTCCCTGTCGGCTCCGCTGTCGGTGCCGCTGTAGGCTTTGTCGCCGGAACCGGTGATATCGAAGGCTTAGGTGCCGGTGTCGCCGTGGGCTTTGCTGTAGGCGCTGCTGTCGGTGCCGGGGTTGCTGTCGGGGCTGACGTCGGTGCCGGGGTTGCTGTCGGGGCCGGCGTCTGCTCCGGGGTCGGCGCAGGTGTCGGTGCCAGCTTTGCGATCGTCTCCGTGTAACTGTGTCCGCACTCGCTGCAGGTATAGGTCAAAACTCCCTCTTCCTCCGTGGTTGCCTCCTTCGTCACAGCGCTTGTATAGCTGTGCGCCGTCTTCGGAATCGATGTTCCCACAGACAGCGTTATGCCGCACTCCGTACATACCGTGTCTCCGGTATAGCCCTCCGCCTTACAGGTCGCATCCACCGCTCCGCTCACCGTCGTCAGCACATGCTCACATCTGCTTCGCGTCAGCACGATCTCAACGCTCTCGATCTCATAATTGCCCTTATCGCTTCCGCTGTAAACTGCCGTTGCAGTCACTGCTGTCTCATCAATCAGTTCCAGCGCGGCATCCGCTTCTTCCCAGCTCCAGCCCTGCGGCAGAGCTGCCTCTCCGACCGTCTTTACACTGTGCGCGGGTGCCATTGCCGTCTGCGGCATATTCTGCGGGCAGAGTGCCCTGTTGACCTTAAGGGTCACTGTCGTCTCCGCCGTGCCCCAGTTGCTGTCCGACGAAGTAAATACCACCTCATACGGCGTTGCGTCGCCATCGGAAACGGAAGGCCTCACCGTCCCGTCCTTCCATGCGAAGGTTCCGGCTACGTTTCCGGTGCCTCCGCTCAGCTGGCTCTCCGCAAGTGTCTGTCCGTAGGTGATCGCTGCCGCCGTCGGCTTCTCCGTGATCTTCGGCGTTGCCTTTCCAAGTGCGAGCGTTACCACTGCCGTCGTCGGCTTATAGTTTACATTATCCGTCGGTGTAAAGACAGCCACATAGCCCTCGTTATCCACCGTCGGTACGATGTCCGGGTTCTCCCAGCTCCAGCTGCCATCCACGGTCACCTCATTGTCTCCGACCGTCCATGTCACAACGCCGCCCGTCCAGATACCGCCGGTCGCCGGTACATAGCCGCTCATCGGCACAAGCTCACCGAGTGTCCTCACTCCATCATAACTAATACTTACGCTGTCATCCAGAACAGGCGCTTTCGCTTTCGGCTCTGCGGGAACAACGGTAATAGCAATCTGGTTCTGATATGTCTTGTAGCTTTCCTTCACCGAATGACGGAGGTAATAGGTCGCCGATGTCGTTCCGACGGCAGGCACGCTCTCCGGTTCCAGCCATTCAAAGCTGCCCTCTACCTCGTTCATGTGCACGTCATAGAAGACGCTTCCCCCGCTCTTTAAGGTCAGTGCGGAAAGCTTCTGACCGTAAGTCAGCTCATTGCTTCCATCAATTTCCACCTCATCCCTTCCCTGAAACTCCAGCCAGTCGACAACTTCGATCCTCCAGCCCGAATCTCCGAGAATCTCATAATTTTCCGTGAAGATTTTGTAAGTGATCCATGCCTGTTTTGTCCCGTTTTCTATCTCACTTGCCGTAACCTGCCTCAGCCTGTAGGACAGGTTTCCGTTCTCATCTACCACAGCCGTTCCTTCTAAAATATTAGAGAAGTCATCAACCTTCACACTGTAGGTAATCTTGCCGCAATCCTCGGGCGGATTCGGAAAAAACTTATCTCTGGGAACCGTTACCGTTTCGCCCGTCCAGTCTCTATAGGACACATATTCCCCATACTGCATCCCGTTTCGGTATTTCGCCTTAGAGATCGCAAATTTCACGCTTACGCTGAGCATCCCCGTATAATCCGGTGTCTCCGGCACATAAGCCCTGACGCACCATTCTCCCGCCTTTACCGGAACCTCAGTCGTGTAAGCGTCATCTTCCGGCGGAGCTCCGTTGTCCGGTACCTTTGCATACTCATAGATCACCGTTCCGTACTTTGTCGTCACATTTGGTGCGGGTACCGCATCCTTCGCGTAGGTGTAATCGGCACAGGTCAACGCTGAGGTAAATTCATTCCTTGCCTGCCTGATCTGAAAGCTCTTCTCAAGTACGCCCTGATAATTGCCCTGACCCACAATGCTCACCGTCGCTGTTCCTGCATGCACATTGTCACGATAGGAAACCTGATAGTCCGTGCCGTTTGTCAGCGTCCGCTCCATATTGTAGCTGTCCGTCCACTTTACCACCGGCTCCGGAGTCTGCGCCGCGCCGCTGTACTCGCTGTCTGCGATACCCTCCACCGCAAGGGAGCTGATGTCCTTCGGCGTGATTACTACCTTGACGTCGCACGCCACATCCTCGTAGATGTCATTCAGTCCGTCCGCACTTGTCACCGTAAAGATCACGCGATAGGTTCTTTCCTCTCCTACCTCCGGCACAAGATCAAGCTCCGTATTGTCCGCCGCCAGAGACCACGTTCCTTCTAATACCGTCTCTCCATCCAACTGGCAGACTCTGCCACCGGTAAGCTGCAAATCTCCCGCCTTCGTACCGTATTCTCCGGTAAGCGTCGGATTCTCCTTCAGAACCGGAAGCTGTTTCTTCGTCGTGAAATTCAGACGCTGCACCTGCCCCACATTTTTCATCGCATCCTCTGTCACCAGATAGATTGCGTACTCCGTATGATAGTGCAGCCCCTCCAGAGGGATGCTCTGCTTCTGCCCCACCTGTTCCTCAGAGACAGAAACAGGCGTACATCCAGGCAATGCCACCAGTTCATCGAAGGATGGTGTCGCCTTCACGCCAAGGGAGGAATTGCTGTCACAATAATAATAGTAAAGCGTTCCCGCCTCATCCATTGTAAATTCAACGTCTGCGTCATTTGATCCGATGCTCTCCGCCGGCACAGAGGCAACAAGCCCCGGTGCGGTGTTGTCAATGACAATGCCGTCCGAGCAGATGATATCGCTCCGGTTGCCCGCATTATCCACCGCATAGGCGTACACGACATAGCTGCCGTCCGCATCCAGCGTAAACCTGCCGTCCGTGGCTTCCGTAAAGCTCCGCTCCAGTTCCCGCAGCTGCTCTGCGGTCAGCACCTGATAATTCGCAGGGTTCTCTACCGGATGGGCATAGTAATAATAGGTCTGTATGCCGGAGAGCGCGTCCGTGGCGCGGATTGCCATCGGGGCAGACTGCGCCCTGAGTTCAAAGGTAATGGGCTTCTCCAGATTCTTCCAGTTACTCAGTCCGAAGGAAATGCCGTCGGATTCTCCGGTAAAGACAGGCGCCGCCTTCTCTACCTTAATCACCTCCGTCAGCTGCTTGATATCGGAGAGATAACCGGTTCCATCCTCCCTCAGATAATAGTCCAGCTGAACACCGTCCGCTCCGGTCTCCGTGTCATAGAAGATACTTGCCGCATAGCCGTCCTTCTGGGAAAAGCTGATGGTATAGCCCTCCGGCGCGGCCAGCTCGGCGCAATTCGTCCAGCCGTCCGCTCCCAGCCCTTTCACGGCAGGAGTGACATCCATGGGTTTATACTTGATGTAGAAGGTACCCCTCGTAGAATTTATATACTCGCCGATTCCCTCAATCCACACAGTCGCATAGTCGCCGACTTCTATATTGTCCTCATATCTTTGGACAATAAAGTCGGTGTCCAGCTGCAGGTTCCACCCATTATTGGCTCCCACACCTGCGGCTGCAAAATCTTCCGCCGTCAGGGTGACCGGTTCGCCCGTATAATACTTGGTGGGCTTCTGTTGGAACAGGTTAGTGATATTGTTCAGTCTGTACTTTGTCACTGGCCCTTTCGGTTTGGTGCAAACACTTTTCTGATAATTTTCTACCGACACCTCACAGTAGATCATTTTTCCAATGTCATCCGCCGTCACGGTATATTTGTCATTCGCCTTCCCTGAATCTGTGTGCACGAGCTTCACGTCCTCACCGTCTACACTGTACCAGTTGTAGGTAGGCGTACCTAGTTCCGTCCACTCATCCCATGATACATATTCTATAAACGTACACTCTAGGGTATCTCCGATCATGGGCTGTCCGTTGCCTCGCCCAACAATCGTGATTTGGGCACTTCTATTCAGCTCCGGCAGCTTGCAGACGACCTTGACATCGTTCAACTCACTCTTTTGCGCCTCTTCCTTCGTTACTAGACTGCTGTATGTCCCTCTAGATTTCTTATAATATTGATACTTCGTTCCGTACTCTCCCTCCAGCAGCACGCTACAGTCTCCGTCTGATGCAATGCTACCTTCACCATCCGCCACCCGAATCATGCTGAAGATACCTCCCCTCAGCGTTGCATTCTGACTAAGATAAATCTGACTCTGGAACTCGCCCCCGCTGATCGTTGCCTTGGTATCCTTGATAGCATAATTCCAAACGCCATCAAATGTGCCGCCTTCCACCTCCAGTGTACCGCTCAGCATATAAAAACCATATTTTGAACATTGGTTCTCCTTTCCAAAGCTGCCATCCCTGATTTTTACAACCGGCTTCGCCCCCTCGGCTGTGTAAATAACAGCACCCTTATCATTCATGTTTGCGGTTCCGTCTACCCAGTAGTTACCGTTCTGTATGGTCAATATGCCGCCGTTGGCAACGATCATATTCGCAACGGTGCTTCCAACCCTTTTGCCGCCCACCATGCTACCGCCCCCCACACTGTCCATCAGGGTAAGGCTTCCGCCGTTAAGCTGCAGGAGCGTCTTGCCTTTCTCCCCCGTCAGCTGCTTGCCGTTGACGTCCAGCGTAAAGCTGCCATCGTTCACGGTCAGGGTGCCGCTGTGGATCATATTCTCCTGAAGACGAACCGTACAGCCCTTATTCTCCGGTTTCTGTGCCGCCGCGACTGCGGCATCCAATGTGGCATAGGCAATTCCTTCCGTCTCGCCGCGCTTATACAGCATGGCTTCCACCGCAACCAATTCCCCCGAATGGAAGCTCTGTCTGTAAACCTTTGAATAACCATTACTGCCTTTGGCAATGACATAGCAGGTCACATCCGTCTCTACGTCCGACGCTGCCACGGAAAAGGTCTGTGTTCCACCGGTCAATTTAAGGCTTTCGGTCCCCCCTATCTCCGCCTTTGCCTGAATCTCCTCATCCGTGAAGTCAGTTTTGCTTACCAGATAATGTACCGTTATATCCTTTTTGCCGGAGACTGTGACCTCCGCCAGATTATCTGTATCGTCCGCATCGATCAGTTCCACATTGAGGGGCAGAACATAGATCACATTTTCTGCACCGCCTTTTACCGTCTGCCCGCTCACGGTCACAGGCTCTCCACCATTTACACCTTCAATGGCAGCAGTGATGTCATACTGCTCTCCCTCCGGAAGGTACATCTGAAGATAAAGATAGTCCTTCGATTCGGTGCCTTCCGTCTTCTCTGCCACATAATATTCCTGACGGTCAAGCGCTTCGCCCGCCTTCGTGACGCTGAGTGAGATGACCTTCCGCGCTTTCGTCCTCCAAGTCCAGTCGATGTCAAGCCGCAGCCGCGTGTCGCACAACGTCTGTCCAATCTGCACGGCATAGTCGGTCTTGCCCGCCTGAAAATCCACCTGTGTCTGATACTCGTATTCCCCCAGGCTTACCTTGACGTCCTGCTTTCCGGTCAGTTCACTCTCGGCAAAATAGTCAAGCTCTATCGCAGCGGAAGCCCCGGAAACCTCGCCGGTTGTTTTCCTTTTCTGATTTTTCAGTTCTGCGGTTCCTGCAATAGTCTGACTTCCCACCAGTCTTACATCATATACCGTAAGCTGCAGCGTGTATGCCACTCCCTCAGGGTCTTTGAGGCTTATCGTTCCTGTGACATCCAGCTTCGCCTCCCCGCCAATGCGGATGCTGCCGCCATTATATTCGTTGTCTCCTGTTCCATAGCCGATATTTCCGTCTGCGGTGATTTCCCCGCCCGTAATGGAAATTTCCCCGCAGGGCATCGCCTCCATAGAGTTTCCATTGTAGCCGCTGCCGATCGCCGCTCCCTGAATTGTGGAATTGCTTCCATCTACCACGGCGG
>USGM01000077.1 GCA_900554205.1 uncultured Lachnospiraceae bacterium | reverse complement strand
CCGTTGAAGAAATTCTGGTTTGCCTGTGTGCTGATGGTTATCATCATCCCGCCGCAGCTGATTTCTTCTTCCCTGCATCTGCACTTTAAATTCTTTGATATATTGGGGATTTTCAAGCTGACGACGGGAAGTGCGATCAACCTCCGCGGCTCCTCGCTTCCGTATTATCTGATGAGCGCGGGCTGTATGGGCTTGAAAAACGGACTGTACATTTACATGATCCGTCAGTTCTTCCGGAACATTCCGAAGGAACTGGAAGAGGCGGCATATGTGGACGGCTGCGGCACCTTGAAGACCTTTGTGAGAATCATGCTGCCGGATGCGACACCGATCCTGACATCCTGCTTCCTGTTCTCCTTTGTATGGCAGTGGACAGACAGCTTCTATTCCAAGATGTTCCTCGGAAATATTGAGCTGGTCAGCACGCAGATCGCAATGCTGGTGGACAGATTGTCAGCATATATCCAGCGAATCACGGGAACGACGGCTCCGGCATCAATCGGCTATTCCAACTGTATTCTTTCGACAGGTACACTGATGCTGATTGTTCCGCTGTTGTTGATCTACCTCTTCGCACAGAAGGGCTTTGTTGAGAGCTTAAGCAGCTCAGGTATCAAAATGTAACCGATATATATCCGTAAGTACCCGCCGGGAACACCCCGGAAAAGCATTACCGTTCTCCGGACGGGGAAAGGATTTATATAAATTTAAGGAGGATAAAAAATGAAAAGAGAAATGTTTAGAAAACTGATGGCAGCTTCTCTGGCAACCGTAATGGCAATGAGCGTGGTTGGCTGTGGAAGCGAGGATGCGGGAGCTTCTTCCGCAGAGAGCAAAGGCTCTGCAACAGAGAGTTCTTCTGCAGTAGAATCTACTGAGGAGTCTTCTTCCGTAGAGGAGAATGTAGATCCCTATCCGGTTCTGACAGATGAGAACGGAAACGTTTACGATCTGGGCGGTATGGAGATCGTGATCCGTGACTGGTGGTCCAACAAGGACAACGGCACAGACGGATTCGAGTATACAGACAATGATTACGGCGAGGCAACCAAGGAGTATCATGAGTGGCTGCAGGAGACCTACAACTTCACAATCAGAAGAGAGTCCATCTCCGACTGGGCATCTGCTCCTCAGGATTTCGTAGACTATGTAACCACCGGCGGCGACGAGAACAACTATGTATTCGTTCTGCGTCAGGATGCTGCTATCACCTCCGCTATGGGCCAGGGGCTGATGTATGACCTTGCAACCCTGAAGTCCTTCGATTTCTCCGAGGACAAGTGGAAGAGCGGCGTGCATGAGCTGATGTCCAAGGGTGATTCCATTTTCTGTATGTCCCCATACGATCCGGAACCCCGTACAGGTGTGTTCTTCAATAAGAGACTGATTTCCGAGGCTGGTATGGACGCTCAGGAGCTCTACGATCTTCAGGAGAACATGGAGTGGACATGGGATAAGTTTGAAGAGCTCTGTGCAAAGGTACAGAGAGATACCGACAGTGACGGTACGATCGATATCTACGCTCTTGATATGAACGATTCCGAGCTGTACAATGCAGCAGTATTCTCCAACGGCGGCGAGTATGTCGGCATGGAGAACGGTCAGTACACCTACCGCCTTGAGGACGAGGCAACTCTGGCTGGTCTTGAGTGGGGCGTAAAGATGGTTCAGACCTACACAAAGACCCAGGATGAGAACGGTGAGGCTCCTGCATGGGATTACTACAAGGATGCATTCATCAACGGTAACATCGTATTCTGCGTAGAGCAGGCATATTGTGCAGGTGCTTCCGGTTCCGGCGCACAGTGGGCTGAGATGGCTGATGACTACGGCTTCCTCTGCTTCCCGATGGGACCTAATGCAAGCGATTACACCAACTGCTACACCGATAACCCGATTGCAATTCCTGCATGCTACGACGCTGACAAGGCTGAGAAGATTGCATTTGCATTCAACGTAATGACCGATCCTACTCCCGGATACGAGGATTATCCCGCTTGGAGAGCTGGCTACTATGCAAAGTTCCGCGATACCGAGTCTGTTGACCTTACTCTGACAAGAATGGTATCCAACGGTATGGTAACCTATGACGGACTGATCCCGAACCTGCAGAGAGGTAGCGACCTTACCTACAAGCTTGGCGGAACATCTGTTTCTGAGTGTGTAGAAGCAATCGCTGAGACATGGAAGTCTTACATCGCTGAGGCAAACGGACAGTAAGACATCTTACAATCAACTGTTTATATAATCATAAAAGGGATGATGTTTTCCGGGCATCATCCCTTTTTGAATAAAGCTAAGCTGACACATCGGGAGTATTTATGGTAAAATAACCTTATTCCAAAACAAAAAAATAGATGATTATTTACAGAATGGAGAGTGTGTAAAATGGAAGTGAAATTTCATTTGCCGGGACTGCGGCAGAATTACCCGTTAAATATGCTGATTTTAAGTCTGATGGAGCAGAAGCCAGAATTTTTCCGGGAGGGCATTCAGATCGCGTCTTTCTTCGGCGAATTTCCGGCATCCCTCTGGAACGGTGGCAGACCCTCCAACTACGACCAATGCGATGCTGATTATGTGCGGAACGTTGTCAGGAACATTAATGCGAAGGGAATTCCCGTGCGGTATACCTATACCAATATGCTGCTGAATGAGGAGGATTGCAGGGATCCTTACTGTAACTTCTGTATGCAGGTTGCAGACAATGGTATGAATGGGGTCATCGTCTTTTCACCTGTTCTCGAAAGGTATATCAGGGAGAATTATCCGGGCTATAAGCTGAACAGTTCTACCTGTAAGGAAATCCGCGATATTGACCTCGTGAATGAGGAACTGAAAAAGGATTATTGTCTGGTCGTGCTCGACTATAACTTTAACAATCAGTTTGAAGAACTGGATAAGATAGAGGATAAGAAGCGGTGCGAAATACTTGTCAATGCTGTCTGCAGACCGAACTGTCCCAGAAGAGGCGAGCACTATAAGAATATAGCCAGGAACCAGCGCATTATGTTGAAAAACCGAAAGCTTCCCGCAGATAAGCAGATACCCTTGGAGAAATGGTACTGTGAATACGGAGAGATGAACTGTGTTCACACGATCCAGAATTACAGCACATATATTTCGCCGGAGGCAATCTGGGAGAAATATGTGCCGATGGGCTTCAACAATTTTAAAATTGAGGGAAGGACGGCAAACCTGTTTTCCCTGGTCGAGACCTATTGTCATTATCTGATCCGACCGGAATATCAGGGACAGGCGAGAATCCTGCTTCTGAACAATCTGGCAGCAAATAAGGTTATCACCGTAAATCATCCCAGACCCAGAAAATGGGTGCCGGAGACATAGGGAGGAGTTAGACGTTATGGCGGCAAAGGAAGTATACTGGCATCTGCCCGGTTTTTGCTATTTCAGGCTGTTAAATCAGGTGATTATCAATCTGATGAAGGATTATCCCGAGAAATTCAGGGAGGGCTACCGGATCGGCTCCGTGTACGGAACCTTTCCCGGAGCAATCTGGAACGGCGGGAGAGCAGTCTTTGGCATCACGGGGAAAAGCGATATTGAAAATATCCTGAAAATCTATAACAGCAGGGAGATTCCGGTCCGGTTCACTTGGACGAATTCGCTGCTTGAGGAGAAGCATCTGCAGGACACTTACTGCAATCTGATTATGCGTCTTGCCGACAACGGACTGAATCAGGTACTGGTAAACACGCCGGTTCTGGAGGAGTATCTAAAGAGGGAATACCCGGATTTCAAGCGGATTTCCTCGACGACAAAACGCATTACGGGTGTGGACGGTGTGCTTGAGGAGCTGCAAAAGGATTATTTCCTCGTCGTGCTGGACTATGATCTGAACCATAATGAGGAGGCACTGAAAAAGCTGGAGCCCTACGCGGGGAGAATCGAGATCCTTGTGAACGAGGTGTGCTATCCGGGCTGCGCCTACAGGGCGGAGCATTATAAGCAGCAGTCGCAGATGCAGCTGGAATTTGATGTCAATACGGCATTTCCCTGTCCGAACAAGACGCAGCAGAGAAGCTTTGCGGAGTGTATGAAGCGTCCCGCTTTCATTTCCAACGAGGAGATCGGAAGCTATATCGACAGAGGCTTTGTCAACTTTAAGATCGCCGGGCGCGGCATGCCGGTGGAGTATGCGAAGGAGTCCTGCCTGTATTTTCTGGTGAAGGACGATTGCCGCGATTTTATCAGGGGAAAGATAGACAGGCTGTTTGAACAGTTCCGGAGCGTACAGACAGCGAGAAGATAGATTGTTTCCATACAGAGATGGAAACCGGTGGGAAGAGAATGTATCAGAGAGGTCGACGGATGGTGAAGGGGAAATGCCATAAACGGAAAAGAAATACTGTCATATGCCTGTTATGTGCCGGAATCCTCGGACTTGCCGGCTGCGGCGGACAGACACAGGAGGAGAGCATCGTCGTATATGAGCCGGAGACGGAGGAGATCGCCTATCAGTTTGCGGTGGCAGATATCGGTGACGTCACAAAGGTCGAGAAGGTCAAAGCGGTTTACAGCCAGATGGCGGAGCAGGAGGTCAGCTTTCCCCTGAGCGGCAAGCTGATCGAGAAGGTGTATGTCAGGGAGGGCGACAGCGTGAAAAAGGGTGATTTGCTCGCTGAGCTTTCGGGGGGCGATCTTGACAGACAGATTGAGACGCTGGAATACCGGATAGAGAGAAATCAGCTACTGCTGGACTATACCGAGACGAACGAGGCTTACGAGATCTCTGCCGCGTGGGTCAATTATCTCTACCGGGGCTGGGGCTCGGAGGAGAGCGTCAAGGAATCCGTCAAGGCAATCCAGCAGAACTATATCTACCTCCGTGAGGACTACAGCGACGCCATAGAGCTTGACCAGCGGGAGCTGGACAGTCTGGTTCAGGAGCAGCGGGAGAGCAAGGTCTATGCGACGATGAACGGCGTGGTCTACCGCCTTAAGGAGCAGCTTGAGGGAAAGACCTCCCAGATGGGGGAGACGATCATGACGATTGTGGACACTGACGAGTGCCTTTTTGAAACGTCGGTGCCGGAACTCGCGGATTATTTTCATGAAGGCGAGACAGTGATGATGACACTTTCCTACGGAAAGGCGGCGGGAGACTATGAGCTGATGCCCGCCCATATGGACAAATGGGGGGAAGTACAGTATTTTTCCGTGTATGACGGTTCCTACGAGACGGGGATCGAGGTGGGAACCTCGGGGACGATCCGGCTTGTGACAGACAGCAGGGAGCAGGTGCTCAAGGTGCCGCTCGGTGCGATCAACAGCGCGGATGGCAGGGAGTATGTCTATGTGCTGGATCAGGACGGTCAGCGGCAGGTGAGATGGGTAGAGACAGGACTGCATGGGGATGACGCAGTGGAAATCCTGAGCGGTCTGGAAGAAGGGGAGAAGGTTATTAGAAAATGGTAATCAGAGGAAAAAAATTGATTTCGGCGGCACTCTCCCTCTGTCTGATCCTGTCCTTTGGAGGCTGCGGGAAGGAGACGGCGGCGCTTTCGGAGGATATACCGGAGCTGCTGGAGCCTGTCGGTGTTGCACAGAGCTTTGAGGAAGCGGCGGTGAGAACCCTATACGACGCGAAGGTATACCCTGCAATGGTGTGTCCCGAGGTGAAGGAGTACGCGGCGGAGAGTTCTATGTCCTTCGAGGATTATGATGCGTATCCCGGCGAAACAGTAAAAAAGGGTCAGAGACTCCTGCATGGAAATACGGAAAATGTTGACCGCAGCATCGAACAGCTCGAAAAGTCGATTGCGGATATGGAGGAGAGCTATCAGGAGTTCCTGACAGAGAAGAACAAGGAGCTTGCCGAGAGCAGGGCGGAAAGAGAAGAGAATAAAAAGGTCGTTGAGAATTTTGAAGCGCTCCAGCCGGAGCAGTATCAGACAGATACGGAGAACGGCGGACAGAAGGAGACCGACGAATATCAGCAGTGGTGGAAGCAGAATGGGGAGTCCTATAAAATGTATGATGCCCGCTACCACATTGCAGGACAGAGCGTCATGGAGCTTGAGGAGGCAATCAGGGAGCGGACGGAGCTTTATGAGCTGGATCATGCCTACAATCTTGCGCAGCTGGAATATCTGCGGCAGGACAGGAGGGATCTGACGCTGACGGCAGCCGCCGGCGGCGTGGTATCCGCGATGCAGTTTTTTACGACCGGAGACTGGATCGGCAGCGAAGACAATATCATATCGGTCTGTGACCCGGACAAAAAGCAGCTTCGGTGTGAATATATCAGCAGAGGCAGTGTCACAAGGGCGGAGGATGTCTATGCCATCGTCAACGGAAAGCGCTATGAGGTGGAATATCAGGTGCTGGAGGCAGAGGAGTATCAGAGGCTGCAGGAGCAGAACGGCACGGTGTATACGACCTTTTATGTGGAGGCGGGAGACGAGGAGATCTGTCAGGGAAGCTACGCGGTCATTGTGATCGTGAAGCAGACGGCGAGAGATGTGCTCACCGTTCCGAAGGATGCGGTCAACAAGGACGATACGACGAGCTATGTCTATGTCCTGCAGAATGAGGAGGCTGTCTATACTCCTGTGAAGACAGGCATGAGTGACGGCATGTATACGGAAATCATCTCCGGGCTGTCAGCGGGGGATAAGATTCTGACAGAATCCGCAATCACGGCTTCAGACGATACGGCGGTTGTAAAACAGGGAAGTGTCGGGCATGAGTTCAGCGGAACCGGCTATCTGTACTATCCCTCGACGGAGGTTGTGAAGAATGAACTGACCTATGGAACGGTCTACTACACGGAGCGTCTTGTGCGGCAGTATCAGCAGGTCGAGAAGGGTGAGGTGCTCGCCAGAGTCAGGGTTGTGGCAGATGAGGTGGAGCTTGAGCGGAATGAGAGAAAGCTTCAGCGGGAGCAGGAGAGGCTTGCTGTACTGAAGGCAGAACAGGCAAAGCTTGCCGAACAGGATAGAAATGAGAAGACGATAGAGGCGAAGGAAGAGTCGATCCGTAAGCTTGAGGAGCTGATTGCGGAGATGAAGGAGGACTTTGCGGTCACAGAGATCCGGTCGCCGATCAGTGGCATTGTCACAGAGGTAGTTTCCTTTGAAGAGGAGGATCTGGTACAGCCGGGGGCGCGGCTGTTCCGTGTCGCGGACGAGACGCGCAGCTATGTCATTGTCGAGGATCAGAATTGTCAGCTTGCCTTCGGAAATCAGGCAACGATTACCTATAAGGGGCTGGACGGACAGGAGAAGACTGGGCATGGCGAGGTTGTCACCCAGAACAAGATGGCTGTGAGCGCCGCGCTTCCCTCCGACTATGCGTTGATTCAGGTATCGCCGGAGGACATCGGCGACATGGCGGGCAGCTCCGAGGGGAACGAGGGCTGGTGGAACCGAAGCCGGTTCAAGGTGGCGGTGCAGATCCGGGCGATGCAGGGAGTGCTTCTTGTGCCGAAGAAAGCGGTGAAGGAGAAAAACGGCTGTACCTATGTGAAGGTGAAGAAGGAAAACGGCGAAGTCTATTATCAGAGCTTTATTGCGGGCGGCTCCGACCTCTCGAATTACTGGGTGGTAGAGGGACTGTCAGAGGGAATGGAAATATGCTTAGAATAATGCTTGAAAAACTGATGTCAAAGAAGTGGATGAATCTTTGTCTGCTCCTGGGAAGTATATTGCTGATCGCCACCGTGGTCAGTTTTCCGCTTTACCAGACAGCTGCATATGACAGGATGCTGCGAGATGAGTTCCAGAATGCCCTGACGGACACGGGCGAATGGCCGGCAATGCTTGAAATGTCGGTTGTCTCAAAGAAGGAGGCGGGCGGTAAGACGATCAATCGTCTGGAGGAGCTGAACCGTGGAATCTGCGGGGAACTCGGCGTGACACAGAAGCAGATCATCAGCTACTATCTCATGTATAAGCAGGATGCGCATTCGACGATGAACCGGACGGATGTTGCGGAGATCCCGGTGAGAATCGGGGCAATGTCGGAGCTGCCGGGACACGCGGAGATTATCAGCGGTGAGATGTTTTCGGAGAGCGGGCTTACGGAGGACGGCAGCATCGAGGTCGTTGTCAGCCAGAGTGCGTTAGTCGGTCTGAACCTGCTGGTCGGGGAGACGATCAGGCTGGATGATCTGCGGGACGCGGAGGGAAAAGAAATCCGCCTCTATATCAAAGGGGTGTTCCGGGCAGATGACAACAGCGACTTTTACTGGCAGATCGATCCGGATGCCATGGATAACGTCTGCATGATGAATATAGAGCTTTTCCGACAAATGTTTACAGGGGAAAATGCCCAGAAATACACGATGAACTGTAGATATTACGCTTTGTTTGAGTATGGGGATCTGACTTCTGCGCAGGTGGAAGGGCTGTTGGAAAAGACAAAATATTATACGGAGGAGAGCGCTTATAAGGGAGTTCTGGAGAAGCCCTCTTATCAGGACACCTTATCGACCTATCTGCGGAAGCAGGGAAGGATACAGGCGACGCTGACGATTCTCCAGATTCCGGTGCTCATCATGCTGGGAGCCTTTCTGTTCATGATCTCCGGGCAGATGTATGAGATGGAGAGAAATGAGATTTCGGTCATCAAGAGCCGGGGCAGCTCAGGGGCACAGATATTCAGGCTCTATCTTTACCAGAGCACCTTTCTTGCGGTTGTCGGCGGGGTTCTCGGCGTCGGGCTGGGCGCTGTGTTCAGCCAGATCCTTGGCTCTGCGAAGAGCTTTCTGGAATTTGACAGCAGCCGGACGCTCGTGCTGACGTTTAACCGTCAGGTATGGATCTACGCGGGAGCGTCAGTGCTTGCCACACTGCTCATCATGACATTGCCTGCGATCCGGCACAGCCGTGTCACGATTGTGAAGCTGAAACAGCAGAAGGCGCTGAAAAAGAAGAGCTGGTGGGAGAAGATCTTTCTGGATGTTATACTGCTCGGCGTCTCGCTGTACGGCTATTACAGCTTCCGCAAGAGCGCGGACAGTCTGGCGGAGAGTGTATTGTCAGGGCAGTCGCTGGATCCCCTGCTCTATGTCAGCTCCTCGCTGTTCATCGTAGGCCTTGGCTTGTTTTTCCTAAGGCTGCAGCCTCTTCTGGTACAGCTCATTTATCTGATCGGAAAGAAGCGCTGGAGTCCGGCTGGCTATGCCTCCTTTATGGAGATCATCAAAAACGGCAGGAAGCAGCAGTTTATCATGCTCTTTCTCATCATGACGATCTCGCTCGGCATGTACCATGCGACGGTGGCGCGTACTATTTTGCAGAATGCAAAGGAAAATGTGGAATATCTGGATGGGGCGGATATTGTAATCCGCGAGGTCTGGGCGGAGATCCGGGACATGAACGGCGCGTCGACGGGGAATTACATTGAGCCGGATTACAGCAAGTATGCTGAGCTGGGCTGTGCTGACAAATACACAAAGGTTTTCTACGACGAAAAGGCATACATAGGAACGGGGAAGACCTCGAGGCAGTCCATATTGCTCATGGGAATCCATACAAAGAATTTCGGCAAGGTCACATGGGTGCCGACAGAGCTTATGGGCCGTCCCTATTACGAATATCTGAACGAGCTTGCAGTGGCTGAAAACGGCATTCTGGTGTCGGAGAATTTCCGGAGCAAGCTGGGTTACGAGGTGGGAGACTCTATTACCTATTACAATAATAAGGGGATGAGTGCGACCGGCAAGATCGTGGACTTCTTTTCCTACTGGCCGGGCTACGCCCCGACGGTCACAGATCTGAACCCCGACGGCACAGCCTACACGGAGGATCAGTATCTGGTGGTGACGCATTATGATCTGCTCCGGCAGAAATGGGGTACGCAGCCCTATGAGGTCTGGATTGGTCTGAAGGAGGATGCGGACCCGGGAGCTGTCTATGACTGGATCCAGAAGAATGATGTCAGGATCAAGAAATTTATTGACAGGGCAAGCGATGTGAAAGCTGCGGTGGAAGATCCGCTGCTGCAGGGAACGAACGGTGTTCTTACGATGGGCTTCGTTGTGACGATCCTGCTCTGTGCGGTCGGATATCTGATTTACTGGATCATGTCAATCCGCTCCAGAGAGATGATTTTCGGTGTGCTGAGGGCATGTGGAATGCACAAGGGCGAGCTGATCCATATGCTGCTGAACGAACAGCTCTTCTCGGGTGTGCTTTCCGTCGGCGCGGGTATCGGAATCGGAAGACTGACATCGGTGATGTTTGTGCCGATGCTGCAAAGGGCATACGCCGCCGCAAATCAGGTGCTGCCGATGGAGCTTGTCATCAATGCCTCCGATATGATGCGGCTGTACGGCGTGATCGCCTGTGTGATGCTGATTTGTCTGGTGACCTTGATACTGCTGCTGTTCAAAATGAATGTGACAAAGGCGTTGAAGCTGGGTGAGGAATAATGGAGAATAATTTTGTAATTCAGGTGAAGAATGTGAGCCGGAGCTTTGCGGTGCCCGGCGGAGAATTTCAGGCGCTGAAGGGAATCTATGCAGATATTGCAAAGGGAAGCCTGACGATCCTGAAAGGGCGTTCCGGCTCCGGCAAAACGACACTCATGAACATTATCGGAACGCTGGACGACCCTTCCTCGGGAGAGGTATGGATCGACGGCAGACCGGTGAAGGGGATGCCGGAGAGGGAGCGGGAAAATCTCCGCAGAAGAGACATGGGCTTTGTCTTCCAGGCGGTGTCCCTGATCCCGACGATGAATGCCTTCCAGAACGTTGAGTTTTCCATGCGCATGGCGGGGATCAGGGCTGGCAGGGAGCGCGACAGGCGCGTGGAGGAATGCCTGAAGCTTGTGGGGCTCGGAAACCGTATCCATCATATGCCGGCGGAGATGTCCGGCGGTGAACAGCAGAGGGTAGCCATTGCGAGAGCGATAGCGCACAGCCCGAAGCTGATTCTTGCGGACGAGCCCACCGCTGAGCTTGACAGTGCGATGGCGGCACAGGTGACGAGGCTCTTTCATGACATGACGAGAAAAGAGGGAATCTCCATTCTGATGACAACGCATGATGTCGGGCTGATGGATGCCGGAGATATGATTATAGAACTGGAAAACGGGGAGCGCGTCATAAGAACCGCAGAAGGAGAGTGACAGATGCCGGACGCAATGATACAGGCGGAGGGCCTTGTAAAAATATATAAGACCAAGCTGACGGAGGTGCTGGCTCTCCAGGGGCTTGACTTAAAAGTGGAGGAAGGGGAGCTGACAGCCATCATCGGCAACAGCGGAAGCGGTAAGTCGACCTTCCTGAACATGATAGGCGGTCTGGATCGTCCCAGTGCCGGTTCGCTCTTTGTGGCGGGAAGCAATCTTTTCACCATGACGGAGAAGGAGCTTGTGCGCTATAAGAGGGATACGGTCGGCTTCGTCTGGCAGAATAACGGCAGAAATCTTGTGCCCTATTTGTCGGCGCTTGAGAATGTGATGCTGCCGATGAGCCTTTCCAGTACGAGGAAAAAGAAGGAGAAGGCACTGCAGCTCCTCGAGATGGTGGGAATGGGAGCAAAGAAGCACAGCCGTATGAATATGCTGTCCGGCGGTGAGCAGCAGAGGATCGCCATTGCCATTGCGCTGGCAAATTCTCCGAAGCTGCTGCTTGCGGATGAGCCGACGGGAAGCGTGGATGCGGCGACGGCAAATTATATTTTTGACGTATTCTCCGAGCTGAACAGGAACGGTCAGACGATCCTGATTGTCACGCATGATGTCGCGCTCTCCAAGAAGGTGAAGAGAGTTGTGGCGATCCGGGACGGCAAGATCAGCAGCGAGCGCGTTCTGAAGGAGGCATATGCCGACCGGCTGCAGGAGAGCAATATCGACTGGCGTGCGGAGGAGACGCAGGAGGAATATGCCATTGTCGACAAGGTCGGGAGAGTACAGATTCCTGCCGAGCTGCTCTCCGGACTGGAACTGGATGACAATAAGGTAAGTATCAGTATACAGGACGGGAAAGTAGTAATTTCAAAGCCGGAGACCTGATGTGAAGCAAGGGAAAGGACGGATCCAGCTATGAAGAAGGCTGAAGGAACTATTGTAAAAAATTCAAATCCAATTATCAAAGCAGATTATCCCAACCCGGATGTGATCAGGGTCGGGGATGTGTACTATATGCTCTGCGCCACCCTGCATTTCCTGCCGGGAGCGGTTATACTTCGCTCCTATGATCTGATCCATTGGGAGATCGCCAGCTATGTATTCGAGACCTTTGAAGGAACGGAGGAGGCGCGGATGACGAACGAGCGCAGCAACTACGGCTATGGCATGTGGGCTGGCTCCATCCGGTATTATAAAGGGCGCTTTTATGTCAGCTTCGCGGCGAAGGAGACCTGCAAGACCTATTTTTATTCCGCGGAGAGCGTGGAAGGGCCATGGGAGAGCCAGTGCATTGACTTCTATTTTCACCACGGCTCGCTCTTCTTCGATGATGACGACAGGGTGTATCTGATCTTCGGGCACAAGGAGATTTTCATCAGGGAGATGCTCCCGGACTTAAGCGGATTGATGCCGGGAGGCTTTGCGCGGAAGCTGCTTACGGAGCAGGAGGATGTCTGGCTCGGATATGAGGGCTCGCACTTTTATAAGATAGACGGAAGGTATTATCTGTTCGTGATCCGCTGGCCGAAGACGGGAACGGGGAGAAGGGTACAGCTGTGCTTTGCAGGTGACAGGCTGGACGGTGAGTTTCAGGGCAGGACAGTGTTGGACGACGACATGGGATATTTTAACAATGGCATTGCCCAGGGAGGGCTTGTCGACACGAATGACGGACGCTGGTTCTCGGTGATGATGCAGGACCGGCTTGCCGCAGGAAGAGCTCCCGTTCTGGTTCCGGTTGAATGGCAGGAGGGATTTCCTGTTTTCGGCAATGCCGGGAAAGCGCCGTTGATTGCAGAGAATGTCAGCAACAGACCGTATTATGAGTACGAACCGCTTTATACCTCGGACGATTTTGCACCGGTGCCGGAGGAGGACAGCTACCGTTTGAAACCGCAGTGGCAGTGGAACCATGAGCCGAATCCGGCGCTCTGGGGAATCGCGGAGAGCGGCGGTTTGCGCATTGAGACGGGAAAGCTGTGCACGAATGTCACGCAGGCGGTAAATACGCTGACCCAGAGGATGTTTTTCCCGAAGAGCAGTGTGGAAGTCACGGTTGATGCCGCAGGGCTGAATGAGGGGGATGTGGCGGGACTCTGTGCACTGCAGGGCTGTTATGGGCTGCTCGCCGTGACAATGGAGCTCAAGCAGTATTACCTCGTCGTCATCGAGAGAGAGAATACGGAGAAGAACCGGAATACCACGGTTGCGGATTATATGCCTGGTATCGTGAAGGAGAAGATACATCTTGCCTCGCCGGTCGTCCGGCTCCGGATGGAGACGGATTTCGAAAAGGGTAGAGATACAGCGGAATTTTTCTACAGTGAAGACCTTTCTGATGTGAAGTGGAAGAAGGCAGGACAGGGACACAAGCTGTATTTTGGTCTGGATCATTTCTCGGGCTGCCGCTGCGGGCTCAGCATCTATTCGACGAAGAAGATCGGAGGCTCCGCCCTGTTCCGGGATTTTGTGTATGAGTATTAATGCCGGAGGAGAGGCAGCTTGCAAAAAAGACTGAGTCATGCTAGAATGATGCAGACGGAGGATAAGTCTGTGAATCAGGTAAATTATCAGAGAGAGCTGGATAAGATAATAGAGGGATTGACAGGTGCGGGAGAGGATTCCGCACCTGATTTGTTTCTGCACAGCTGTTGCGCACCCTGCAGCAGCTATGTGCTGGAATATCTTTGCAGGTACTTTCACATAACGGTCTTTTATTATAACCCGAATATTTCCGCATCGGAGGAATACCGGAAGAGAGTCGCCGAGCAGAAGAGACTGATTGAGGCATATAATAGGGAAGAAAAGGGATATCCGATCAGAATTATCGAGGGAGATTATGAGCCGGAGCGCTTTTATGAGATTGCGAAGGGCTTTGAAGCCTGCCCGGAGGGCGGCGAGAGATGTTTCCGGTGCTTTGATCTGCGGCTTCGGGAGACGGCAAAGCGGGCGAAGGAGGGCGGTTATGCCTATTTCTGTACAACGCTTACCATCAGCCCGCTCAAGAATGCCGTAAAGCTCAATGAGATCGGACAGGCTCTGTCTGAGGAGTATGGGGTCAGCTGGCTGCCGTCCGATTTCAAAAAGCGGAATGGCTATAAGAGGTCGATTGAATTATCGGCGGAATATGAGCTGTACCGGCAGAATTACTGCGGGTGCGCATTTTCGCGGAGATGACATTCCGTAACAGCAGAAATTCCTTGCGTGTGCCGGAAAAGTAAGGTATAGTTAGAAATATGATTTGTACAGTACGGGCAGAGCTGCTGTCTGAGCAGCGGTGTGCAGTGCAGAGAATAGAAGTGCAGAGATGAGGAAGCAGTATGAAGAAGATTTTGGATTTGTTGTCAGAAGAGATGGGAAGGGCGTTTGAGGCTGCCGGCTATGACAGCGCACTCGGAAAGGTTACGATTTCCAACCGTCCCGATCTCTGTGAATATCAGTGCAACGGTGCAATGGCAGGTGCAAAGCAGTATCATAAGGCACCGATTATGATCGCCAACGAGGTTGCGGAAAAGTTAAAGAACAGCGAGGCGTTTCAGGAGGCAGCAGCGGTAGCGCCGGGCTTCCTGAATCTGAAGCTCTCCGAAGAGTATCTGTTAGAACAGCTTAAGACCATGGCGAAGGAGCCTAAATTCGGTCTGGAGAAGCCTGCAAGGGTAAAGAAGATCATTGTGGACTACGGTGGGGCAAATGTTGCAAAGCCCCTCCATGTAGGACATCTCCGCTCGGCTGTCATCGGTGAGAGCATCAAGCGGATCAACCGTTATGTCGGTCATGAGGTCATCGGCGATGTGCATCTGGGAGACTGGGGCTTGCAGATGGGTCTTGTCATTATGGGCCTGAAGGAAAGAAAACCCGACCTGATCTACTTTGATGAAAGCTATGAGGGAGAATATCCGACGGAAGCGCCGTTCACCATCTCCGAGCTTGAGGAGATCTACCCCGCGTCCAGCGCAAAGTCCAAGGAAGATCCCGAGTACAAGGCAAAGGCGATGGAGGCGACCTATAAGCTCCAGAGCGGTGTGCGCGGTTACCGTGCGCTCTGGAAGCAGATACTGAATGTCTCCGTGGCGGATCTGAAGAAAAATTACAGCAGTCTGAACGTGGAATTTGATCTCTGGAAGGGCGAGAGCGATGTGCATGACCTGATTCCTGAGATGGTCGATTATATGAAGAAGGGCGGCTACGCTTATATCAGCGAGGGTGCGCTCGTTGTCGACGTCAAGGAGGAGACGGATACCAAGGAGGTACCGCCCTGCATGATTCTGAAGTCAGACGGGGCTTCCCTGTATAATACGACGGATCTTGCTACGATTATGGAACGTATGCGGCTGTATCATCCCGATGAGATTATTTATCTCACGGATAAGAGGCAGGATCTCTACTTTGAACAGGTTTTCCGCTGTGCGAGAAAGACAAAGCTCGTGGAGCCTGAAACAGAGCTGAGATGGATTGGCTTCGGCACGGTAAACGGTAAGGACGGCAAACCGTTCAAGACCAGAGACGGCGGAGTAATGCGTCTGGAGACGCTGATCCGCGAGACGAAGGACGAGATGTACCGCAAGATCAGAGAGGGACGCGAAATGTCCGAGGAAGAGGCAAGGCAGGTTGCAGATCTTGTCGCTATCTCCGCACTGCTGTACGGTGATCTCTCTAATCAGGCATCCAAGGATTATATTTTTGACGTAGACAGGTTTACCTCCTTTGAGGGAGATACCGGCCCTTACATTTTATATACGATTGTCCGTATCAAGTCGATTCTGGCAAAGTATAAGGAGCAGGGTGGAAATCCTGAGGAGCTTCAGCTCCGTGTGGCTTCGGGCGATGCGGAGAAGGCGCTGATGATGGAACTGGTGCAGTTTAACGCCATGATGCAGAGCGCCGCGGAGGAGATGGCTCCTCATAAGGTGTGCGCTTATATTTACGACCTCGCCAACGCCTTCAATCACTTCTACCATGAGACGAAGATTCTCGGGGAAGAGGACGAGGCGAAGCGGGAGGGACTGCTCGCGCTGCTGGTGCTGACCAGAAATGTACTGGAAACCTGCATACATGTGCTGGGATTTTCCGCACCGGAAAAAATGTAAAAAAATAGTTGACAAAAACAGATTCGCAAGGTATACTAATCAAGTCGGTTGCGAGAGTAACCGACGAATGGAAGTTTAGCTCAGCTGGGAGAGCATCTGCCTTACAAGCAGAGGGTCATAGGTTCGAGCC
>USGM01000076.1 GCA_900554205.1 uncultured Lachnospiraceae bacterium | reverse complement strand
CTTCTGCGATCCTGATGTCGTCCGGACGATCAGCGCCCCCTCCTCCATATAGGTCTGGAGCTTCCCGACATTCGTTGCTTCTATATAGAAAGAGTTGTCCCCGGAGGCCTCCACGCGGAATTCGCTGCCTCCTGTCTGGATGTCCAGCTTCTGAACATTTTCCCCAATGCAGTATTTATCTACCTGTCCTGTCAGAATCTCATGCTCCGGACTGAAATTCGTCGCATCATTGATGTCATAATCAACAGAGTCCAGTTCGTCCAAGCCGTCCTGAATCAGGAAACCAAGATTTTCCAGCGGTTCAAGGTTGAGTGAAATTTTGCCTCCGGTGACAGAGTCCACGACCTCCTGCATCCCCTCCGGTCCCTTCGTTACCCAGCCAATCACGCCCAGAATGATTCCCGCAAGCAGCAGGAGCAGTATAATAATTCCACAGATTTTTAAAATTTTTTTCATAAAGGCTTCCTCTTGTATTTACATGCATTTCCAAAAGGCCGCACTATAGCCTTTCAATACCGTTCCCTGTCCGAAGTCGTGTTCCTCACCTGTGAGCAGCTCCCTTGCACGCCCACATCCCGCGTCGAAATGTGCTGCGAAATCATTCTCATCCGCGTTAATTGCCACAAGTACCCTCTCGTTTGCAGAGCATCTCTCGAAAATACACTGCCTGTTTGTCAGCAGCACGGAACGAAAGGCTCCATAATTAAGTGCCTCCGAGTTTTTCTTGATCTCTGCAAGCCTGCTGATCCATTCCGTCAGTTCGTTCCACTCCGGGGCATCAAATGCCGGTCGCAGCGCCGGATCTCCCTGTGACTTATCAGCCTTTGCTCCCCATTCGCTGCCGTAGTAGACGCATGGAATACCCGGCATGCCAAAGAGCAGCGCATAGATCAGCGGAAGATGCCTCTCATTGCTAAGAATGCTCGCAACCCTTGTGACATCATGGTTGTCCACAAAAGACAACAGGTGTTTTCCCTTATACAGCGTCCAATTTTCCGGGCCAAATTGTCTGAGCAGTGAATGATTGATCTCAAAGAGGTTCATGCTGTTAAAGCTGCTGTAAAGTCCTTTATAGCATTCATAGTTGGTCGCGGAATGCAGCATACTGTCATTCATCATCCGGTTATAATCCCCGTGCAGCATCTCCCCCACAAGGAAAAAGTCCTCCTTCAGGCCATCGCAGAAGGAGCGCAGCCTGCGGACGAAATTCTCATCCAGACTGTAAGCCACATCGAGCCGCAACCCGTCAATGCCAAATTCCTCCACCCAAAACCGCACACTCTCCAACAGGTAGTTCACGACCTCCTCGTTCCTGAGATTCAGCTTGACCAGATCGTAATTACCCTCCCAGCCCTCGTACCAGAGGCCGTCATTATAATTGGAATTGCCGTCAAAGGCGATGCGGTAGAACCAATTCACATAGGGAGAATGTTCCCTGTTCCGCAGAACATCCTGAAACGGGCCGAACCCCCTGCCCACATGGTTGAATACACCGTCCAGAACCACGCGGATATTGTTGCGGTGCAAAGCATCGCAAAGCTCCCTCATGTCTTCGTTGGTTCCGAGCCGTACATCCACCTTGCGGTAATCCCTTGTGTTATAACCATGGGTGTCCGACTCAAAGAGCGGCGAAAAATAGACTGCATTCACTCCGAGTTTTTTCATATGAGGAATCCAGTCTTCCACCTTTTTCAGCCTATGCTCCAGAACGCCGTCATTCTCAAACGGTGCTCCGCAGAAGCCCAACGGGTAAATCTGGTAAAATACACTTTCATAAGCCCACATATTCTCTTCTCCTTTTCATTGACTACTTCAGTACTAAATTTATGTTTTGCATATTTTTCTCTGAAAGAAAAATGTACTAACCTGTCATTTATTTTTGCTTTTTTCCTTAAAAACTCTTTAAAATCCACAGAGTTATCCACATATACACATGTGTCACATTGGTTTTCCACAATGTCATTCCGCGAAAAATGACATGTCAGCTTCTGTAGAAACTACAGCCATTCGTTCCAAAAGCGCTCCACACGCTTTGCCACGGTGCCCAGACTCACTTCCTCAAAGCTCTCCCATTCCCGGGGAAACATCCGTTGATAGGAGCCCTGCAGAAAGCGCTCGTCCAACAGAGCGATGATCCCGACGTCCTCCGTGGTGCGGATCACACGTCCGGCTGCCTGAAGAACCTTATTCATTCCCGGATAGCGGTAGGAATAATCAAAGCCGTTCTCCCCTTCCTCATCAAAGAAATTCTTCAGAATCTCCCGCTCAAAGCACACCTGCGGCAATCCGGTTCCAACGATGATCGCCCCGATCAGGCTGTCGTTCTTTAAGTCGATTCCCTCGCTGAAAATACCTCCCAGAACGCAGAACCCGATCAGAATGCTATCCTCTTCCTCTATTTCCATCGCAATGTCTGCCTGAAGATCAAGCATGTCGTTCCCCTTAAACCGGGAGAGAAATTCCTCCCTGTCCGCCTCCCCCATGGATTCCCCCTGAATCAGGCATTCCCTTTCCTCTCCTGCATATTGCTCTGCATATTGCGCATAAATTCTGTAGAGAAATGCATAGGAAGGGCAGAACACCATGTAATTTCCGTGTCTGTTCTTCACGATTTCCTCGATATATGCGGCAATATTGGCATACTCCTCATCCGACCTTCTGGAATACTTGCTCGTCACATCGTCCGCAATAAATAACGCCCGCTTTTCCGCATCAAATACAGACTTTGCATATACCTCGTAATCCTCCGGTGTTCCGCCGAGCAGCTTCTTATAATATTGTATCGGCAGAAATGTCGCAGAGAACAGGATGGAACTTCGTCCACGCGCCATACATTGCCGCAGATTTGTCGCTGGATTTACACAGAACAGCTTCAGCCGGAAGCTGTTGTCCTCCTCCAGCTGTGTGTATTTCACATAGTTCCCGTCCATGAGTTCGTACATTTCCAGAAAATGACCAATCTCAAAATAAAAATCCAGAAGCAGTTCCCTGACAGGCAGCTGCCCATCCTCCTGCTCCGCAAGGTAATCGTCCATCACCGCCTGCAACCGCATCAGGGGCTGCACAAAGGAATCAATATCCTCCACCAGACAACAGCCTTCACATTCCCGCTTCATGGCAAGCATTTCCTGATTGCATTTTTCCAGATGATAGATCATCTTATCCGCATAGCCCTCCCGGACAAGAATGCTGCGCCCGCCGCGCCTCCCCTTATGCTTTACCCCCGATAGGGCATTTATCGTGTTTTCTGCCGGATAAAACACGGTACTGGTCTGGTCAATCAATATTGACGCATCTGCTGACTCGCCTGTCATATCAAGAGTCATTTGCCCGGAAAGCTCTGATTTTCTGGCATTGCCGCTCGTATCTGACACGATTGTCTTTTTCAGTTCCAGACGCAATGCCAGAAAGTCTTCCTTCACCAGCACTGCACTGTACATCTCCCGTCCACGCTCCAGAAGATTATGCGCCTCATCGATCAGAAACAGATATTCCCCACCCACACTGTCACCAAAGAAGCGCTTTAGATAGACATGGGGATCAAACAGGTAATTATAATCGCAGATAACAGCATCCGCAAAGAGACTCATGTCCAGACACATTTCAAAGGGACAGACCTGATGCTTCATTGCATACTCTTCAATCTTTTCACGGCTGAAGCTGTCCTGCGTCATCAGCAGATCATAGAGTGCGTCGTTAATGCGGTCATAGTGCCCTTTCGCGTAGGGACAGCATTCCGGATTACACTCCGTTTCCTCCATAAAGCATATCTTCTCCTTCGCGGTCAGAATCACGCTCTTGAAATGTAAGCCCTTCTTCCTGAGAATCTCCAGTGTATCGTCTGCGACCGTCCGCGTGATCGTCTTCGCGGTCAGATAGAAGAGTTTTTCTCCCATTCCCTGCCCCATCGCCTGCACCGCAGGATAGATCGTTGATATTGTCTTTCCGACTCCGGTCGGAGCCTCCATGAATAATTTCTTCTTGTGGTAGATCGTCCTATATACATTGGCGACAAGCTCTTTCTGTCCGTCTCTGTAAGGGAAAGGAAAGGACAGTCCCTTGATGGAATTCTGTCTGATTTCCCGCCAGTCCCATGTAAAATCCGCCCATTTTCTGTAAGCCGCCATCAATCCCTGAAACCATGCCGTAAGCTCCGGCATCGTATAGTCCAGATAGAAATAGCGCAGTGTCTCCGTGGGGATATGGCAGTAGGTCATCCGCACCTGTACTTCGGAAAGGTTCTGCTGCGTCCCATATATGTAAGCATAGCACTTCGCCTGCGCAAGATGAAGAGGCATAGGTTCCTTCCATTTCACCGGATCTCTGTAGGTTCCCTTGATCTCATCAATGACTACACGATCCTCCATCTGAATAATGCCGTCAGCCCTTCCCTCCAGCGTCAGGATATACTTTTCCTCCTCAAAGGTCATTTTCAATGCAACCTCCGCCTGGTACTCCGGGCCCATTCTCTTCTGGATCATGCGATGAATCCTGCTGCCCTCCTGCATGGCATTATCTGCACCGGCATGATGCCTGTTATCTATATCGCCATGCCGCAGCACAAATTCCACCAGTCTGCGCACAGAAATGCTAATTTCTCCCTTCACGCCCTCTCCTCCCGAAAAAAAAATCAACTCCCTACGAAGATAGTACTCTATCCATCGTAGGGAGTCAATTTTGTTTTGATTTATCAGCAGGCTATCGCATACTTCTTAAGGAATTCTTCCAGATTCGCATTATATCCGTCATAAACTACAGTCAGTGGCATTCTGAAATCAAGTCCATACACACCCAGAAATGACTTTGCATCTACAACATATCTGTTGTAAGAAATGTCGATGTCGAAATCACATCTGGACGCTACGTCAACGAAGCGTTGAACATCATCCTGCGTCATACGAATTGTCTTAACCATTTCCAACCTTCCTTTCATACACACACAAGAAACAATCTATAATCTACTATTATATGCACATAAGTCAAAAAGTAAAGCGATTTATATTTTTCCATTTTTGCCTTAAATTAAGTATTCTTTCGCTTCTTTCATCAATTTGTATATCCCTGCTCCCTACGCTTTTCCAGTTTTGTCCAATTTGATCATTTTAGAATTTACTGAATGATTTCTCCTCTCAAAAAATTATACGTTCTGTTTCAAATCCCTGCAATATATTTGTAATATCCAAAGGCATTTCAGAACTCAATCATATACTCCCGGAACCTCAACGGCAGCATATTCATCTGTAAATCAAGGTTCTGCCGCTCCTTGATGGCGATCGTCCTGCAAAAATGCCGGAACAGCTCCTGATACTGCATTTCCTTCTCGGAAAGTTTCAGCGGGGGCTCTCCCATCTCGTTCCCGGAGATCAGGTACCACTGTCCCCGCTGGGGATGTACGCCAAAGAAATTTCTCTTATCATCATAGATGACAAAGTTCTCAACCGGAAGGCGGTCAGCAAAATGCGGCATCAGGAAGGTCAGGATGTTGTTCTTCGACCCGATCTTCGCATACAAGATACCGTTCTGCAGCTCCTGAAAGCGCAGAAAGCCTTTCATGTGATCAATCTCCCTCTGCGTTCCTCTCGCAAGGGAAAAGGTTCGCATCACATGGTCGTTCGCAAGATTGTCAAGCAGATGCCCCTTCTCATACCTCTCGTCCAGTCCCTTCACGACAGTCCGGAATACAGCCTGTGCCTTCTGCCCGTCCTCCGCTGCCAGCGCCATGCAGACGGAAAGATAATTTTCCTCGCCAAAGCGTCTGAGCAAGGTCTGCATGACCTTTCTCGTCTTTGCCGCGTCCGCCCTGACCTTTATGTCCTCAGCAAAAAGCAGAGGTTCCTCATCAAGAGCAATATATGTGTCCTCTGCGTTTCTGTTCTCCTCATAGGATAAATAGATTGCCGTGAATATGCTTTCCAGCGAGTCTTCACATCTGTATACTGTCATTTTAGCCCTCTTTTCTGTAACATATACATTAAAACTGCCCTACAGCGGTCTGGAACTGTTCCTGCGGTGTGAGCGTCCTCGCAAAGCTGCCGTCGTCAAACAGGGACATCTGTCTGTAAGACATGCCATCACTCCCGAGGCTTACCCTCTCCTTCACATCCGTGAGGTTCCGCACAATATAATCCTCATCCAGCTTCACCGGATACATCATCCGTCCGTTGCAGGTAATGAAAAACAATGCCCGCTTCAGCACAACACCTATCTTCTTCAGATCGGCAAATGTCAGTCTGGCACATCTTCTTGCCGCCACAATGCGCCTTGCGCTCTTTACCCCGATACCGGGCACGCGCAGAAGCATCTCCAGCGGCGCACGGTTGATCTCTATCGGAAAGTATTCCAGATGCTTCACTGCCCAGTCCTCCTTCGGGTCCAGAAGAACGTTGAAAAACGGGCGGCTTTCATCCAGAAGTTCCTCCGCCCGGAAGCCGTAAAACCTCAGCAGCCAGTCCGCCTGATACAGCCTGTGTTCACGCAGAAGCGGCGGTCCTCCCGCAAGCGCGGGCAATGCCTTATCCCCGGTCACATTGACAAAGGCTGAGTAAAAGACTCTTTTCAGTCCGAATTTCTTATATAGGTTCTCCGCCACGTTGATAATCTGGAAGTCGTTCTCGGGAGTCGCCCCGATAATCATCTGTGTCGACTGCCCGCCCGCCACAAATTTCGGTGCATTCCGGTATAGAACCAGTTCATTCTTGTTTTCTTCTATTCCTGTCTGAATCTGGCGCATCGGCGTCAAAATCGTCCTACGATGCTTATTCGGTGCCAGTGCGCGCAGTCCCTCCGCTGTCGGCAGCTCCAGATTCACGCTCATCCTGTCCGCAAGGAAGCCTGTCTGGCGGATCAGCTGCGGGTCTGCCCCGGGAATCGCCTTGACGTGTATATATCCGTTAAAGCGGTACTTGTTTCTCAGAAGCGCTATCGTCCTGCAGATCAACTCCATGGTAAAGGACGGATCCCGGATAATGCCCGAGCTTAAGAACAACCCTTCTATATAGTTTCTCCGGTAAAACTCCATTGTCAGTGTACAGATTTCCTCGGGGGTGAAGGTGGCACGCGGAATGTCGTTGGAACACCGGTTCTGACAATACTTGCAGTCATAGATGCATTCGTTCGTCAGAAGTATTTTCAGGAGAGAAATGCATCTGCCGTCGCTGCTGAAGCTGTGGCAGATGCCGGACTTTGCACAGTTCCCGATTCCGGTTCCGTTCCCCTTCCGTTCCACACCGCTTGAAGTGCAGGCGACATCGAATTTTGCCGCGAGGGTAAGTATCTCCAGTTTTTCCATGATAGAAAGCTCTTTGCCCGTTGACAGGTATTCCATAATAGCCCCCTTGTAGCCGTAGCTATAGGTAATTGACAAGTGACGTTGCACAGGATGCACAGACCACCGCAGGCACGCTCTCGCTTTGCTTCGCTCGCAGCGGTGCATAAGTCTCCAAAATACGGAGACTAAGCACCGGCGGCTCCAGAGTGCACTGCTTGTGGTCAGGTGCATCTTGCGCAACTGTTATTGGAAGTGTGTGAGTTTCGCAATTATCTAAATATATTTGCTTCGAACGTTTGTTCCTTTATATAATAGTACATATGTTCGGCTTTGGCAAGATATAAAAATAAAAAAAGCCTTGCAAAATATAGGAAAAAGCGTTTAAATGGTAAAGGAATCTTTTGTATATCAGGAAAGCAGGAGCATTATGTCAAAATTACTTTTACCGAAAAATTACAAATCAGAATTGAATCTGTATGATACGCAGATTGCGATCAAGACCGTAAAGGATTTCTTCCAGACGCTTCTGGCGGAAAGACTGCATCTGCTGCGTGTATCCGCGCCACTGTTTGTAGCGCCGGAGTCCGGTCTGAACGACAATCTTAACGGTGTCGAGCGCCCCGTAACCTTCGACATCAAGTATCAGGACGGCCGTGAGGCGGAAATTGTGCAGTCACTGGCAAAGTGGAAGCGTTATGCGCTGAAAAAATACGGTTTTTCCGTCGGCGAGGGTCTGTACACGGATATGAGTGCGATCCGCAGGGACGAAGATACCGACAATATCCATTCCATCTATGTGGATCAGTGGGACTGGGAAAAGATCATCTCCAAGGAGGAGCGTACCCTTGACACCCTGAAGGAGACAGTCCGCACAGTATATAAGGTTCTTCGCAAGACAGAAAAATATATGTCTATCCACTATGATTACATTGAAGAAATTCTTCCCCATGACATTTTCTTCATCACAACTACGGAGCTGGAGGAGATGTTCCCAGACTACACTCCGAAGGAGCGTGAATATTACATAGCGAAGGCGAAGGGTGCTGTCTGCATTATGCAGATCGGCGATCTTCTGGAATGTGGCGAGCCGCATGACGGACGCGCACCCGACTATGACGACTGGTCATTGAATGCCGATATTATCGTTTACTACCCTGTTCTCGATATTGCACTTGAACTTTCCAGCATGGGAATCCGTGTAGATGAGACCGCGTTGAATCAGCAGCTGCAGAAAGCGGGCTGTCCAGAGCGCGCGGAACTGCCCTTCCACAAGGCAGTCCTCAACGGTGAGCTGCCCTATACAATCGGCGGCGGCATCGGTCAGTCCAGAATCTGTATGTTCTTCTTAAGAAAAGCACATATCGGTGAAGTACAATGCTCCCTGTGGCCGGAAGAGGTCATGGCGGAGGCTGAGAAAAAGGGCTTGCAGCTTTTATAAGCTGCAGGCCCTTTTCATAATCTGTCATCTTGCAGATATCACCGGTGTTTCTACTCTGCGCTGCGGTATACCGCAAACTTTTCATTTCGGAAGGTCTGTTCATAGCCTCGCTCACTCATAAAATCCAACAGCAGGCGGAACTTTCGATCCTCGTCCATCCTCTCCGCTATTCTGCTGTCAACTCCTGACTCCAGCAAGGCGTCCTTGCCTCCTTCCTCATAGATCGCATTGTGGTTCTCCAGAATAATTACGGGATTTTCTTCCAAGCCGCGTACCTTCTCCTCCATCACGCTATAGCTGTAAGAAGGGAGCTCCATCCATGGATTAAATGCCGCAGGCATCTGTAAATAGTACGACAGGGAAGGAATACACCACGAAGAATACATTCCAAAGGTAATCAGTTCCTGCCCCTTCAAGGCATTTTCATTGACATAAGCGCTGAGCTCTGTCATCCACTGCGCTTTCTCCTGAGACATCCGAATTCCTTTCAGAACCTCATTGTTCTCTACCGTTGCACTGATGTCCCGCACTCCCGTCGCCTCCGCGAAAGCAAAGCCTGCACCAAATCCTCCAAACTGCACACAGCAGAATACAAGAAATGCAGTAAGAACATACTTTGCCGGAGTAGATGATATAGTAACATGCGCTATTTTTTTATCTCCTGCATGACGTATAAACTTCATACTCTGCGAAAAGGTATAGGGTGCCGCAAGAAACAGGTTATTGATACTCGAATAAACACCGTTATTACTGCCGAGAGATGTCAGCAGGAGAACCAGTATCAGCATACCGCTGATCAGCTTCTCTTCACTGCTGCTCTTCGTGTCAAAGATCTTAACAAGCGCAATGAACATTGTCAGCATGATAAAGAGAACTGCCGGACGGTACATAGAACCATAGGTGTGAAAATCCACGGAGCAGAACTCCCGCCAGTAAAGCCACATCGGCACGGCAATGCTGACGGCCGCCCAGAGCAATCGTATTGCTTTCTGAATAACAGCCGATATTTTCCCTTTCACCAGTCCTGCCAGAGCAAACAATATCATTCCGGCTGCGACCACGATCAATATTCTGATCACCCAATAGGAATTTGTCACATATTCCATCACCAGCTTCTTTACCATTGAAGTCGCCTTATAGTCCGTAGCGTTATCCGTCATGGCAAAAAGGCGTGTGATGCCTGTAAAATACTCGCCGAGTCCATATTCAAGCTGAATAATGAGAAGAAAAACTGCCAACGCTCCGAAATAGCCCGCCATGCACCAGCCGGTATGCCGGGCAGTCCTGCGCAGCTTCTTCTCCTCACGCACACAGATAAAATCATACGCCCAGACCGCAAGAATCAATCCCATCTCCGGAAGATTTGAAAATCGTACAAAAACATTGATGCCGAGACAGACTCCCGCAGCAATCAGGCAGCCTTTTTTCTCTTTTGTTAAGCCTTCATATAACAAAATGGAACATCCAAGTAATAAAAGATAGGTTAAATAGTTATATAGAAGCGCTGTCGGGCACCAGCAGAGGCTGATTGCCACCATCTCCCCCACAAAGGCAATCCATGGGCGGATCTGCAATCTCTTTATGCAGAACCAGTAGCTTCCCAGAGCCAGAATGCTCACCAGCAAGCCCGTGTAAAAATTCATCCCGAGAAGACTGCCCGCGTTTGGCAGACCGGTAATCCAATGTCCTGCCACATTTGAGATCCATGTGGAAAAGAGCCACATGGAATCCATGTGTTCTGTCCCCATGAAGGTATGATTGGCATAATTATAGCCCGTATCCATCAGGTCGAGTCCCCAGTTGATATGCCGCAGGGGATAAAGCGCCAATATCACTATAAAAATACTCTCCAAGAGCCTTTTCCCCGCAGCGATCCGCTCTGTCATGGCGGTTCTGCCCGTATTTACCTGCATATTCCGTGTCCAGTCCTTTCCCTGCATTGCCTCTGGTAAGCGGCAATAAATATCATGCGTTTTCTTTCTTATCACCTTCAAAAACCTCATCCACTCTCCTGATTCCATCCATCAGTCCCCGGTAGCATCTGGTTTTCAGCAAGATTCCATGTATCCCCTTCATTGCCAAAGCTCTCAGCGCATCCACGATGATCCCCACTGCGAATACTATGACCGCTGCAAGAATCGTGTGCAGAAGCAGACTGAAAATACCGTTCACCTTGTCCGCCCCCAGCCAGTTCTGCCATGTATAACGCAGTCCGAGATTCTCATGCAGCAGATACACGCCTAAGGTATATGGGGAGATTTTTACAATAACATCCGCTATTTTACCATGAAAATTTATTCTTCGAAAAGCATAGAACACCCCCAGCGCCGCCAGGAACAGCAAAATATGGTTATACTCCATACACATTCCGAGCATTCTCTCGAGACTGCCTGTTCTCTGGAAAACCTGTCTCAGCATCATCGTGCCGCCAAATACCAACAGACTGCAAACCACATACAGCAGAACGCCCCGCCCCTTCTTCTCCAGAAAAGGGATTCCAAATCTCCTGACATAGGCGGCTGCAACAAACACGCACAGATACCAGATACAGTCATATCCCTTGGTATCCATTTCCAGCCGCAGCGGAAGAACACTCTTGATCAGGCTGAACACGATAAGGAGTATGATTACGGTACAGCGGAGCTGCTGCTTTGTCATGTGTCTGAGTGCAATCCCAACAAAGGGCAACAGCAGATACAGGAATATATAAGCCGTCATAAACCAGTAATGTTCCATCCAGACCGGAAACAACAGTGTCAGGAAAAAGTGTATGTCCACACTCGTCTCCGCCATAACCCCCGTCAACATGCCGATCAGCCCAAAGCCGACCGAATACAGCCATACCTGCAGCCAAAGTTTCAAAAGACGGCTCAGCTTGAAAGAAGATGTACACAGGAAATAGCCGCTGATAAACATATAGACATTGACCGCGACAGCACAGAATGCCTCCAGCAGCCATGCCACCAGCCCCTGCACTCCTAAGCTTTCTCCTGTCAGCTCCGGCAAAAGCCGGCCTTTACCCAGATAGTGCAGCACCACTACCATCAGCATTGCCACGCAGCGCAACAACTCCAGGTTTGCCATACGTTTTTTCCCCGCCATGGTCTTTCTTCCTCCAAACATATATTAATCAAAATATCCCTTCTCTGCCATATAACGCGTCAGCTTTTCCTGTCCGTAACAATTCAGATGCTGTGTATCCATGAAATCATGTCCACCATCCAAACCGATCTCGTCCAACTCATAGAACAGATTATGAAAGGGAATTCCCTCCTGCAAGGCATAGTCTCCGATCCAGTTAAAAATTCTCTGGCGTCTGAATAAATCCTCCCGCATACTGTCATCATCATACAATGCATTGAAAGGTGCTGCATACAGGATCAACTTCACATTATTTTCACGACAGAGCCCCACAAGTTTCTCAAAATAATTGAACATTTCCTCCGGCATCTCCTCCTTTCCCTCCTTGGCGATGACTGGAATGCTCTGGTTATAGGTTATTTCTTCGGAATGGAATGTCCCACGCGGACTGGCGGACGGAACCTGAAAATCATCCTGTGTCAGATTTTTCCACCGGCTGTGGTATCTCCCGAAATTGAGGTAATAATAGATTCTCTGCTCCGGTTCGATCAGGTCATCAATCGCCATTTTGCGCGCTTTGCACATCGGCATACCATCAAAAAAGGTATGGGACATTTCCGGTGTTACCGTTTTATAATCATTCGTGCAGTAAAGCACCTCAAACACAATTTTTTCCGGGTGCTGACGCTCTATTGCCTCCATCGCCGCGTAGTAGGACATCGGCACTGTCTGGGCAGACGTTGCCAGCATGAAAGAATTAATACCATATTCCTCATAGAGCAGATCTGCATTGATCGAACAGAACTGATGGCTGGTTCCGATAAAGACTGTATCCACCGAATCCGGCGCAAGCGCGGCAAACCGATCCTGAACCAGATTGTCACTCTTCTCACGAAAGATATACATTACCCGTGCAAGCATCAGTACAAAGAGACCGAGGAAAAGGATTGTAAGAATTACGTTTTTGACTATCCTTGTATATTTCGTCATTTCGCGCCTCCCTAAAACTGAAAATAGATAAATTGCGCCGCATTATAGTCAGCGCCGTAAACGCCGAAAATCAGAACCGCAAAGATACCCGCAAAAATCACCAGCCAGCGAAAGACCAGATTCTGCTGTACAAACGCTTCCGGCAGAGATTTCTGTCTTACCCTGTATCGATCGACAGAAAGCAGGAGAACGAGCGCCGCAATCAATATATTCCAGTCCTTACTGTCCAAGCCGATGCTAAACAGCGAGCCATCAAACAACACCCATGGGTTCCAGACCGCTAACATGTTCTTTATCAGCAAAAAGGCCTGTGAAACAGCTTCTACCCTGAAGAATATCCAGATAATACTGACCGCCGTAAACATAAACAGCCTTCTCCACAGTCTGAAGGAAAAGACCTCCGTATTCACCTTAAGCCTCTGCCACACGTTATTTCTGAAACCAGCTGTCAACTCCCCAATCACCCGGCAGATGCCATGTAAACAACCCCATATGACATAATGCCATGCCGCACCGTGCCAAAGTCCGCTGACACAAAACACCAGCAGAATGTTGAGATATTTCCTGACCCTTCCCTTTCTGCTGCCACCGAGCGGAAAATACAGATAATCCCTGAACCACGTCGAAAGCGAAATGTGCCACCGATCCCAGAAATCCTTAAATGAAACCGCAAAATAGGGAGCATTGAAGTTGTTCATGAGCCGAATACCCATAATCTGCGCTGCTCCAATCGCAATATAAGTATACCCGGCAAAGTCACAGTAAATTTGAACTGCAAAAAGCGCTGCCGCCACGAAGACAGGAATCCCCTGATACACTCCGAAATTTTCCACCGAAAATACCGTGTCCACATAAAGCGCCGCCCGGTCAGCCAAAACCATCTTAAGGATGTAACCGTACACCATGACAAGCGCACCCTTCTGTATTCTCTCCGAATCCCAGAGCTTCAGCTTTTCCAGCTCCCTGATCTGGGGCAGGAGATTTTTCGATCGCTCGATCGGCCCGGCGACAAGCTGTGGGAAAAAGGAGATAAACAGAGCATATCGCGCAAAGTTTCTTTCAGCCTCGATCGTGCCCCGGTAAACGTCCACAATGTAGCCCACAACCTGAAATATATAGAAGGAAATTCCAACCGGCAGGAGCAGTACCAGTGTGTTTTCCGGCAGGCTGAAATGAAATTTTTCCAGAACAGCACCCGCGCTCTGCCATACAAAGTCCAGATATTTAAACAGGAAAAGAATGCTGAAATTCAAGACTGCGCCGACTGCGACAACAGCTTTCTTCTGCTTCGGTCTGTCCCGCCATCGCTCAAGCAGAAGTCCCGCCGCATAGCTGATTCCCGTGGAAAAAAGCAAGAGCAGTACATACTTCGGATTCCAGCACATATAAAAGAAATAGCTGGCGGCCAATAGCCAAATATACCGCATCCTTTTCGGAATAAAAAAATAAATCAGGACAACAATCGGGAAAAAGATGACAAATTGTAAGGAATTAAACAGCATATCGATTGCACCGTCCATTCTTTGTAATAGATGCCAACAACACCGCAGCCCTGCTGTCTTGCATTCCGCGGCAGCGGAATTATTATAGCATCTATCCGGTATAAAGTCAAAAATGCCATGCTTCCGTCTGACACATTCCGACGGAAACATGGCATAAACAATTCCTCAAAATTTTAGTAACATCTCACCTCAGCGTCACCGCTGCCGGTATGGATCTCTACCTGACATTCTCCATTGCCCACAGTATAGCGCGAGGGCACTTTTTTTCTTGTGCCGTCCACACTGTAGACATAACATTCACCGCTGCCGGTGTGCGCTTTAATGGACGGATCTTTCACCTTGCCGAGATCAATATCCATATCGCCGCTGCCTGTCTCGACCACCACTGCCTTCGCTCTGCTGCCGACACGCATCTCCACGTCGCCGCTGCCGGTTCTGACGATATATTCCTCAAAGTCCCCGTCAAGCTCAATATCACCGCTGCCACACTGCACCACCACTTTCCTGCCACTGATTTCATTGACATCAATATCGCCGCTGCCTGTCTGGCATGCCATGCTGCCTGCCTTGATTTTCGAGATATTCAAATCTCCACTGCCAGTCTGAATCCGAAGTTCATCTGCCGTAAGCTGCACTCCCTCAAGATCACCACTGCCAGTCTTCACATCCATCCACTCTGCCTTTACATCCCTTATAAGCATTTCTCCACTTCTGGTATGCGCATTGAGCCGTACAACATTGATGCTTTCCACCTCAAGATTGCCGCTGCCGGTCGATACCTCTACCTTCGGCATCCCAACCGGAATCCCAACCACCAGACTGATTTCACTGTCATTGCCGTCCATGCCGTTACCGAGGTTAAATTCATAGCTTCTGCCAAGCAGCATAACTTTTACTGCGCGCTTTGCCCGCCGCGTATAGACGGCATTATCATTCCGCTTTACGCCCAGATGTAAAACACCGTTATCCTCATACTGATAAAACATATAAAGCTTCTTCTGTGCCTCATCGCCCTCGTTATGATACTCCACCGTAATCTTCCCATCCGTCGAGTCCTGTACACGCACATCTGCCACCAGTCCGTCGATCACAACTGCGTTATAAGAAGCAGCATAGGTATCCTTCCCGGTATCTGCTCCCTGCGGTACGCTGATTTCCTGCTTGATGTCCTTCTCCGGAAGTTCACTGATCATATCTTCAATATTTCCGAGTTCCTCAATGATCTCATCCTCCGTTCTCCCGGCTGCAAGTCCCTCCGCGAAATGCTGCTCGTAATCTTCCACAATTTCCGTCTGTAGTTCCCGGTTAAACTTCTCCATCTTTTTCTGTAACGCCTGCATATACTCTGATTTTGTCATCGTTTTCTCTCCTCAAATATATAACCCTTCAATTCTCCATCAGTTCATTGACCGCCCTTACAAAGGACTCCCACTCCTGCCTGACCGTCTGCTGATACTCTCTTCCCTTGTCCGTCAGCCGGTAATATTTTCTGGCAGGACCTGATTCCGACTCAACAAGATAGGTTGTCACATAATCGTCCTCTTTTAGCTTCCTCAGGATCGGATAAAGCGTTCCACTCGCAATGGACATCTCTACGGAAATCCTCTCCGTCAATTCATAACCGTACTTATCCCCTCTCACAAGCAGAGACAATACGCACAGTTCCAGAGCTCCCTTCTTAAATTGTGTATTCATGAAAAGCCTCCCTTTACAGCATTCAACATTGTTAAAGCAAGAACATTCTTTTTCGCCACATAAAAAACTCTTTTATCATACAATACATAATAGCTCCTCCTTTTTCAATACTATTCTTTGTACGGTTGATTGTATCACAAGCTATTATACATTGCAATATACTAATTAATAAAATATGCAGTTTTCCCCAAAATTCTCGAAAACTGCATATTTAACCCTATTGTACTACCAGATTTGAGTACCCCATCAGGCTCTCATCGACTGCTCTCGCCGCCTCTCTGCCCTCGCGGATTGCCCATACGACAAGAGATTGTCCTCTGTGCATATCCCCGGTGACAAATACATTCTCCCTGCTCGTCCGGTACTCACCCGCCTTTGTCTTCACGTTCGTGCGCTCATTCAGCTCCACACCGAATGCCTCGGCAATATAGCTCTGCGCCCCGAGGAAGCC
>USGM01000075.1 GCA_900554205.1 uncultured Lachnospiraceae bacterium | reverse complement strand
AACCGGGTGGGTCTTGCGGTGGACGCCGTGCGGACGCTCCTCTTGACCAGGCTCACGGACTTGGATGCCTATCTGGACGAGAGGGGCGTGGCCCCGTCCCCGCTCTTCTCCCTCCCCTATACGGCGGATGACGTAGATGTGTCCCCTAAGACGGACTGGGCCGTGGGCGCGATCCCAACCCAGGAGCAGATGGCGAGTTACCTCCAGGATATCCGGACGCTGCGGGGGCTCATGCCCATGCCGGCGGATCTCGCAGAGCTGCCGGAGAATGCAGTCGGAATTGCCGCATGGGATAATTCCCTGATGACATTGAAGGTTTTAGAGGAAATGTTCCGCGGAGAATGGCAGCCTACGGGAAGTCTGCCGATCAGGTTATAGAATGGGTGAAGGAAAATGGTTGCAGGAATAGATGGCGGCGGTACAAGGACAACGTTGGAGCTTTGGAGGGGGAGCGGAGAAGATAGAACCCGCAGGACTTTCGGCCCCTTTAATCTGAACAGTATCGGTGAACAGAAGTACAGGGAACTGTTATCGGAGATTTTTGAGGCGATTGCGCAGTCCGGTGAATGCAGCAAGATCTGCATCGGTGCTGCAGGGATCAGTAATCCCGATGTCGGCAGGATCGCGCATGAGGCAGCGGAGCAATACGGCTTCTCTGACAAACTGGTATTAAAGGGCGACCAGGAGATCGCACTCTACGGGGCAATGAGCGGCGGAGCAGGGGCAATTCTGATCTCCGGGACAGGGAGCATCTGTAACGGAAGAGACAGAAACGGCAGGACAGTGAGAGTCGGCGGATGGGGGCATCTGATTGACGACGTCGGAAGCGGTTATGCCATAGGCAGAGATGTTCTGACAGCTGTTGTGAGAGCATATGACGGGAGAGGCGAAAAGACGGTGCTGACAGAGCTAGTGCAGAATTACTGGGGCTGTAAGAGCATCGGAGAGATCATTGCGAAAACTTATTCGTCAACAGATAAAAGCACAATCGCCGCACTGTCTCATGCAGCGGAGGACGGAGCCTCTGCCGGAGACAGCACGGCGAAAAGAATACTGCGGAAAAATGCGGAGGATCTGTGTGAGCTGGCTGCCACGGTCTATCGCAGACTCGGTGAGCAGACCCTGCCGCTCTGTCTGATGGGAGGATTACTGACCCATCAGACCATATTTCGACAGGAAGTTGAGACAAGGATCAAAACCGGATATGAGGGCATCCTCCTGAAACAACCGGATATGGATGCCGCTTCCGGCGCCGCACTGTGGGCGTGGAATCTGTCTCTTTCCTAAATCACTCTTACGAGCTTCAGATTCTTATCGACAAGCAGGACATCGGCGCGTTTTCCAGGTGTCAGGGAGCCGACTTCATCAAAGATGCCGATACTCTTTGCGGGAGTGATCGTTGCGGCGGCAATTGCGTCCTCCAGAGGGATTCCGAAGGAGACAGCGGTGCACATACAGTCGTAGACATTTGTCGCGGAACCTGCAATCGTGCCGTTTAAAAGAGTGGCGCGTCTGCCGTCCACATGTACCTGTTGACCGCCCAGCTCATAAGTACCGTTTGCCAGTCCGACAGCCCTCATGGAATCACTGATCAGGGCAATCCTGTCGGGGAAGAGCTTAAAGGCAACCTTTATCATGCTTGCATGTACATGGATGCCGTCACAGATCAACTCAGCGACACAATTCTCATCCTCTGAGGCAGCAGCGATCAGACCCGGTGCGCGATGCTCCAGAGGATTCATTGCGTTATACAGGTGTGTTACATGGCACGCACCCGCGTCCAGAGCCTTTTTGCAGGTATCATAATCTGCGGCAGTATGTCCCAGAGAGATAACGGTCTCCTCTTTTAATGCCTGAATAAATTCCATTGCACCGTCAATATTGGGCGCAAGGGTGACAAGACGAATCTTACCTCCGCAAAGCCTGTTGCATTCCCGGAACAGGTCAATATCGGGATCTAAGATCCATTCCGGTCTGTGGGCACCCCTTTTATTGACATCCAGAAAAGGCCCTTCCATGTTGATACCGGCTACATGAGACATACCCTTTTCGTCTTTCCAGTCAGCCATGGAAGAGAAAATTTTAGTCAACTTCTCCTTGTCCACCGTCATCGAGGTAGGGCAGTAGGTGGTGATCCCGTGGGAATATTCATATTTCAGAATCTCCTTTAAGCCCTCTTCATCACCATCCGAAAAGTCATGTCCGACAGCACCGTGACTGTGGATATCGACAAGACCGGGTAACACATACAGTCCGCTTGCGTCAACCTCAGTAGTGTCCTTTACATCCTGAATCGAATGAACGATTCTTCCGTTTTCGATATAGACATCTCTCTGGACAAAATTTTTATTTTCCTGAAAAACCATGCCGTTTCTAATTATCATAGCTGCTATCCTCCCATCCTGTCTTTTCACGGATCAGCGACAATGCCGGTTCATCCGCAATGACAATGCAATCGTTGTGCAGCTGCAGGATAGATGCCGGAACACCGGGCGTTACAGGGCCAAAGAAGGAATCGTACAAGGCCTTTGCTTTCTTTTCGCCCGTTGCCAGAAGCAGAATCTTTTTCGCGGACATGATGCTCTTGATTCCCATGGTAAAAGCATGTGTGGGAACCTCATCGATGGAGGTGAAGAATCTTGCGTTGCTCTGTCTGGTCTGCTCTGTCAGTGTGACGAGATGCGTTTCCTTCTCGAAAGCGGCTCCCGGCTCATTAAAACCGATATGACCGTTTCCACCGATACCGAGCAGCTGCAGATCAATTCCGCCGAGCGACCGGATGATATTGTTGTAGCGTTTACATTCCTCCTCGGCATTTTCGGCAAGACCGTTCGGAACATTGGTGTTTTCCTTTTTAATGTTTACATGGTCAAAGAGATTGTGATTCATAAAGTAGCGGTAGCTCTGATCGTGATCTCCCGACAATCCCTTGTATTCATCGAGATTAATGCTGAGGGTATGGGAAAAGTCAATATCTCCCTTCTCATACCATTCGATCAGCTGCTTGTATGCGCCGATCGGAGTAGAGCCTGTTGCCAGACCGAGCACGGCGTTCGGTTTCATAATAACCTGTGCAGAAATGATGTTTGCTGCTTTTCTGCTCAAGTCTGCATAGTCCTTTGCTGCATAAATTTTCATAAAGTCATACCTCCGTTCAGTATCTTACTGACCTCATGATAGCACGACAGCACGGGTAATACAATAGAAAAAAGAAAAAATTTTCAAAAAAACAAAAAAAGTGAAAATGTTTTTTAAACTGAGCGATCAACTACGGAAGCTGTCGCAAGTTCGTTATTTTTAAAGGATTCCTCCGGATTACGCTCATACATACTCTGATAGAGAAGATCAATCAGATACAGCTGCGCAGATTTTGCAGACATTGACCCTCTGTTCAGAGGCCCTTCCTTGGAGCCACACAAAAGGACGGCATCGCAGTAAGCCGTCAGAGGGGATTTTTGGAAATGGGAGATACATACTACCTTCGCGCCGCGTTCTTTAGCGAGCTTCGCTATCTGGATATTGTCCTTGGTAGAGCCGGAATAGGAAATAAGGAAGATCAGATCCTTTTCGGTTGAGAGAGAGGCGGCAACCGCCTGCATATGCGGGTCTGTGATACAGTTTACCTTCGTTGTGATACGCAAGAAGCGGTTTCTTGCCTCCTCTGCCACAAGAAGGCTGTCGCCGACGCCGAAAAAGTAAATGCGCTCCGCGCTTTCCAGCAGGTCGAGAACCCTTTCAAAGGTGGAAGGATTCAGCAAATGATAGGTTTCTTCGATCGCATTTTTGTGGGAGTTCATAATTTTTTTAGCGAAAGCATCAAAGGCGGTGGTTGAAGTCTCAAATTCCGATACAGCTTCCTCCGAATGATCCGCCGCGTTCTGGCTCAGGGAAAATTTCATTTTAAATTCCTGATAGCCTTCCAGCTTCAAGGTTCTGCAAAAACGGTATACGCTGGTGTCACCGACCTCACAGGCATCGGCAAGCTCGGTGATGGAAAGGTAGGGAATTTCATCCCTGTGTGCGAGACAGTAATCCGCAACCTTTTTTTCAGCCTTGGTAAATTGATTGTAGGAAGATTGTATCTGTAGGATCAGGTTCATGAATGTGTTACTCCTTGCTATAGGTTTTCTATGATTTCATAAAGGTACATGTTTCCTTTTTTGCCGACTCTCGTGATTGTCCCGACATGGTACAGGATATTCAGCACCGTCTGGGCAAGCGAGACCGGAATATGGGCAGCCTTCGCAAATTCCTTTGAGGTAAAGGCATCCTTTAATTCATAAGGAACGAACTGCATATAATCCTGCAGACAACGGATGTCGATTTCCTCTACCAGCTCGGTCGGTATTCTGTCGTAGCGGCTTGAGCCCTTCTTTTTATCCCTGCTCCAGCCGTTCAGCAGCTTATATTCCTCGAGGTCAAGCAGCACGAGACGGATGCGCAGGTTTGGGTTCTTCAGGAACATCTTGATCTTATAAAGCTCGGGAAATACCAGATACGGAGTTCCCGTCTTCGGAGACTTTCTGCCTGAGCTGCATTCGCCTGTTTCCTCGTCAATCCAGATGATCCGCTTCTGTCTTGGAATCGGATATACAATCGTCACGGGATAAAGGGGCAGAAAGGCATTGAGCTTTTCCCTCATCCGGTTAAACTGCGCGGTCTGAATCTCAATGATCTCACCGTCTGCGTAGATGTCCGCGACATAGTTTTCGATGGGAATTTCCTGATGGTCTTCATCGGGTTCATAATAGTTTTTCAGGATCGCGTGGACGGTTTTTTCGGAAAGTGTTCCGATTCCCAGCCGCTGTCTGTCAACACCGATTATTTTCTGTTTTGCTGCTTCAAAAGCCTTCTCGTCAGGCATGGTTTTCCTCGTTCTGTAATTCTGTATGATAATCATTGTAGCACAGGAAAGATTACAACGGCAATATGATGAGGCATGTAGTTCATTGCTTTTTTTTATTCTCTGTGCTAGAATGAAAAACCGAGTGAATAAGAGCATTACAGGTGTCGGGTGAACAGCTTTGTTTGATCCGGTGAAAAGGGAAGCAGGTGAAAGACCTGAACGATCTCGTCGCTGTGATAGAGGAGCTGCATTTCCTGTTTCGGATAAAGGAACAGTAATGTCACTGAGGAACTGGCGGAAGCTACGGCAGGGAATCGGGAAGGCGAAATGCAGTGTTGATACTTCAGTCAGAAGACCTGCCTGTAGTGAGTACTGTGTGACCACGAGGACTTGGTTAGTACGATGGAAGCAGCTATCCGATTCTGTTTCTTTTTTGCGTGCATTTACAGGAACCTTTATTCACTGAGTAAATGTTGCAAAGCAACGAAGAAACGGAGGAGAAAAATGGAGACAAAGAAATCCAACAAGAAAGTCATTGTCGCAGTTGTCGTGCTGGTTGCACTGGTAGCGGCTCTGCTGGTGGTTTTCAACCTGTTTAAGGAAAAGCCTGTTGAGGGAAGCAAGGCGATCACTCTCGAGGTAGTGAACCAGGAGTCTGAGACGAAGGAGTACGAGGTTCACACTGATGCAGAATATCTGCTCGACGCAATGAAAGATGCGAAGGATCTTACGTTTGACGGTGAGACAGGAGACTATGGTTACTCTCTCTTTACCATCAACGGCGAGACACATGACTGGAATGTAGACGGTTCTTACTGGGCAATTTATGTAAACGGTGACTATGGCAACTACAGTGTTGACACCCAGCCTGTGGCAGACGGAGACGTATTCCGGTTTGAGTATACTCCGCCCTATGTAGCAGAGTAGGTCAGAGTATGGAGAAGCAGAGAACAAACAGAAAGATCACGATCCGGGACATTGCTCTGATCGGCGCTATGGTTGCGGTCATTGTGGTGTGTAAGGAAGCCCTGAGCTTTGTTCCGAATGTGGAACTGGTGTCCTTCTGGATCATTCTGTTCACGCTATTTTTCGGATGGAGAATACTGTTTGTTGTGCCTGTATTTATCCTGATAGAGGGCTGTATCTACGGAATGGGACTCTGGTGGGTCATGTATCTGTATGTATGGCCGCTTCTGGCGCTGCTTGCCTATCTGAACAGGAAGCAGACATCCGTCTGGTTCTGGAGCGTGCTGTCTGGCGTATTCGGACTGTTCTTCGGTCTGATGTGCGCGATTCCCTATTTCGTGATCGGTATCACGGATAAAGGAATCAGGGGCGGTCTGTATGCCGGATTTACATGGTGGGTAGCGGGAATCCCATGGGATGTGGGACATTGTATCGGAAATTTTGTGATCATGCTGATATTGTATCACCCGGTTCGCAGGGTGATGAATCGGATACAAAAACAGGGATTGATGACAGAATAAAGAAAACGACGGGGAAGGCTAATCTTCCTCGTCGTTTTTTGCTGACAGGGGCAGTGAGAAGATAAATTCGCTTCCCACTCCCTCGGTGCTTATTACGTTAATGTGCTCTCCGTGGCAGTTGATGATCTCCTTGACAATGGAAAGTCCGAGACCCGTGCCCTTTTTATCCTTGCCCCGGGAGAGGTCGGATTTATAAAATCTGTCCCAGATGAGCTTTAAATCATCCTTCGGGATGCCGATGCCGGTATCCTTGACGGAAATGAAGAGCTTGCTCTTTTTCACCGAGGTCTCGACCTTGATTACGGAGTCGTGATGGCTGAATTTTATGGCGTTGTCAATCAGGTTGTACAATACCTGCTGAATCTTTCCCATATCGGCGTTGACATACATTTCGTCGCCGGTAAGGATCAGCTCGATCGCAATGGTCTTTTTCAGGCAGGTTCCCTCAAAGGAGGCAGCAGTATTGCGGATTACCTTGTTGATATTGAAATCGGTTCGGTCGAGCAGCATTCCCTTTGTGTTCAGGTTATTCAGGGTGAGCAGACTGTTTGTCAGCTTCGTCAGCCGTTCTGTCTCGTTCAACACGATCCCCAGATATTTTTCATGCATTTCCGGGGGGATCGTCCCATCGATCATTGCTTCCAGATAACCGCGGATCGAAGTCAGCGGCGAACGGAAATCGTGGGAGACATTTGCCACAAATTTTTTCTGGTCGTCCTCCGCACTGGCGATCTGGCTTGCCATGTAATTCAGACAGGCGGCGAGATAACCGATTTCATCTTCGCTTTCCACCTGAAATTCGTAGTGCATATTTCCCGCCGCGTACTGCTCCGTCGCATAGGTGATCTTGCGCAGCGGAATGTAGACAATCTCCGTGAAGAAAATCAGGATAATCAGGGAGAGCAGCAGCAGGATAACCAGTGTAATATAGGAAATATTCAGCATGCTGTTGCAGGAGGCCTGAATGTCATTCATGTCGCAGAGAATGACAACATAGCCCTTCACCATATAGCTGGACGTGATCGGTGCAAGCACACTGAGCATGTCCGAGTCGAAGTTTCCGAAGAAATTATTTACCATATAATAGGAGCCGCCCGTCATAGTCGGGTCGAAATTCTCTATCATGACGACATCCTCAACGTTCAGTGGCTGGCTGGTGTCCAGAACCAGACGGCCGGAGGGGTTGATGATGCAGATCGTGGAATCCAGATAGACCGAAAGGAAGTCGAGCTGGGTCTTCACCGTTTCCAGATCCGTTTCACTAGTGTACAGTCCGGTGGCGTAGGTATTTGAGATCAGAGCTGCCTCGGAATAGAGCACCTCCGCCTTTTCCCTCACCAGATGCTCCTTTGTAATGCTCGGCACGAAGATCGATACCATGATAAAGCTGAAAACGCTGAATATGAAATATGCCAGTACAAATTTCAGATAAAGGGTCTTCTTCATCAGTTTCTTACCTCAAACTTATAGCCGACGCCCCAGATTGTGCCGATCTTCCAGTTGGCATGATCCTTGATCTTTTCCCGCAGACGCTTGATATGTACGTCAACGGTTCTGGTATCTCCGATGTATTCATAGCCCCATATCTGGTCGAGCAGCTGCTCTCTCGTGAAGACATGGTTCGGAGAAGAGGCGAGGAAATAGAGAAGCTCGAGCTCCTTCGGCGGCATGTCAATTGTCTCACCGAGATAAACTACGGAATAGTTCGTCAGATTGATCGAAAGATCAGTGTATTCCACGCATTTGTCATCAGGATTTTCGGGAGCGGCAGTCGTCGGCTTATAACGGCGCAGAACAGCCTTTACCCTTGCAACCAGCTCCTTGGAATCAAAGGGCTTCTCGATGTAATCATCCGCGCCCAGCTCCAGTCCCAGAACCTTGTCAAAGACCTCGCCCTTTGCCGACAGCATGATAATCGGAACGGAGTATTTCGCACGCACTTCCCGGCAGACCTGATAACCGTCCATGCCGGGAAGCATAATGTCCAACAGGATCAGATTTGGAGAGAAGCTCTCCATGGAGGGCATCACCGACTCTCCGTCGTTGACAATTAAGGTCTCGAAGCATTCCTTCGTCAGATAGAGAGAGATCAGCTCCGCGATATTGCTGTCATCATCTACAATTAAAATTCGTTGTTTACTTACCATTTCTATTCTCCCTTACTTATTTAAAGGTGACGATCGTTACGCCTGCATCTCCCTCCCCGTATTCTCCGAGGCGAAATTCCTTGACGTATTTCAGGCGTTTCAGATGGTTGTGGACGGCACTGCGGAGAGCGCCGGTGCCCTTGCCGTGAACGACTCTGACACTCGGCAGATGGGCAAGGTAAGCATCATCCAGATATTTGTCAAGTGCAGGCAGAGCCTCGTCAACGGTTTTGCCAAGAAGATTGATCTCCGTGGAGACGGAGAGCGTCTTGGACATCTTGATCTTGCCTGCCCCGGTCCGCTGCAGGGTCGGGGTGGTTACAGTCGCTTCGTCAACCAGAACCAGATCCCTCACATTGGTCTGGGTGCGCATGATACCGCATTGTACGAAGAGAGCGCCCTTTGCATCCGGCAATGTGCTGACAGTTCCTTTCAGACCCATGGATACGATCTTTACGGTGTCACCTTTTTTCAGCTTTTTCGGGTCAAGAGTCTTTTTCTCGGGCTGCTTCTTATTTGCACCCAGAGATAAGCGTTCATTCTTCTCGTTGATCTTATCCCTGACCTTCTGGCGCTTCTTTTCCAGCTCGCGGATGTCTGTTCCGGCTCCCGCCTTGTTGAAATCACGGATGGTCTCATCCGCGACATCCTTTGCCTCCTGCAGAATCTCCTTTGCTTTTTCGTTTGCCTCTCTTAGGATGCGGTCCTTCGCCTGATCCAGCTTTTCATTTTTCTGCTGGAGCTGCTCCTGCAAGGTGCGGATGCGTTCCTTGTATTCCGCGATTTCCCGCTGCTCCTTCTCGATCGTGATACGGCTCTGCTCCAGATCGGAAATGACATCCTCGAAGCTCTTATCTTCGTTGCCAATCTGTTCTCTGGCGGCGTTGATGATCTCGTCGGAGAGTCCCAGCTTGGAGGAGATGGCGAAGGCGTTACTCTTTCCGGGAATACCGATGAGCAGCCGGTATGTGGGCTGTAAGGTCTCCACGCTGAACTCACAGCAGGCATTCTCCACAAAGGAGGTGGAGAGTGCATAGATTTTCAGTTCGCTGTAGTGCGTGGTCGCCATCGTGCGAATCCCTCTGTCGTGCAGATAGTTCAGGATGGCAATTGCGAGGGCAGCGCCCTCTGTCGGATCGGTTCCGGCGCCCAGCTCGTCGAAAAGACACAGGGAATCCGCATCCGCGTGCTTTAAAATGTGGACAATGCTCTTCATATGGGAAGAGAATGTGGATAAACTCTGCTCAATACTCTGCTCATCTCCGATGTCCGCATAAACCTCACTGAAAATAGAAAGCTCCGAGCGGTCAAGCGCCGGAATGTGCAGTCCTGCCTGTCCCATCAGGGTAAAGAGTCCGACCGTTTTCAGGGAGACCGTCTTACCGCCGGTGTTCGGCCCGGTGATGATCAACAGGTCAAAATCCTTTCCGAGGTTGATGTCGATCGGAACGACCTTTTTCCGGTCAAGCAGTGGGTGACGCCCCTTGCGGATATTGATATAGTGGTCTGTATTGAAAATGGGTGTCGTCGCGTTCATGTCCATGGCGAGCTTCGCCTTGGCAAAAATGAAGTCCAGCTCTGTCATGAGCTTCTGGTTTGCGGACAGTTCTTCCGTGTGCTCCCCGGCCATTGCACTGAGGGAGGCGAGGATGACACCGATCTCTTCCTTTTCTTCCAGTTCCAGCTCCCGGATCTTGTTGTTCAGCTCTACCACTGCCGCAGGCTCGATAAAGTAGGTTGATCCGGTTGCAGACTGGTCGTGGATCATACCGTTGACCTGACCCTTATACTCTGCCTTGATCGGGATGCAGTAGCGGTTGTTCCGCATGGTAATCACGGCATCCTGCAGGTAAGTGCGGTAGGCTCCCGCCAGCATGGAGTTGAGCTGGGAGTGTACCTTCTCGTTTGTCTGCAGCATGGAGCGGCGGATGCTTTTCAGCTTCGGGCTGGCATCATCGGCGATTTCGTCCTCTGCCAGAATGCAGCGGTTGATTTCGTTTGCCACCTGGGTCAGAGGGGTCAGCTGCTCAAAGTATTCGGTCAGGCTGTCATCCGGTGCGTCCTCTCTGTCCTTTTTTCCATAGGTCTTGATGCGGGATACGTTATCCAGCATGGATGCGATTTTCATCAGCTCGACAATGGACAGAGTGCTGCCGATCTCCAGTGATTTAATGGAGAAATTCAGGTCGCTGTTGCTGCCGAAGGAGGTGCTTCCCACCTTGAAGAGCCTGCCCAACGCGTCCTCGGTCAGCTTCTGGTTCCTGACGATTTCCTCAAGGTCTGTCGAGGGCAGCAGCTTCCGGCAAAGCCTTTTACCCGGCTCCGAATCCGCCTTCTCTGTCAGCATATCGATAATCTTATTGTATTCAAGTGTTTTTAAAACCTTCTGATTCATAAAGTGCTCCTATCTGCGTGAAAGACGCTCATGTCAAAAGTATAGCATAGTACTGAAAAAAACGCAAAATATCTTGACTTTTCTACGATTCAATAAAATAATCAGAGAAGATGAAAGGAGAATTTTTTTATGTCCGGGAAAATGAGTTACAAACAAACAATCACAGCGTGTTTTATCGCTTATATTGTGCAGGCGATTGTCAACAATTTTGCGCCGCTGCTCTTTCTGACGTTTCAGAGCACATATGATATTCCGCTCTCGAAAATTACAATGCTGATCACCTTCAACTTCGGGCTGCAGCTGATCGTCGATCTGGTTTCCGTGACCTTTGTGGACAGGATCGGTTACAGGGCATCCATGATCCTTGCGCACATTCTGGCGACAGTCGGGCTTGCCTCGCTGGCTTTCCTGCCGGAGCTTCTGCCGGACCCGTTTGTGGGCATTCTGATCTCTGTGACAGTCTATGCCATTGGCGGCGGACTGCTGGAGGTTCTGGTGAGTCCCGTCGTGGAAGCATGTCCTTCGGACAATAAGGAAGCGGCGATGAGCATGCTGCATTCCTTCTATTGCTGGGGGCATGTCGGTGTTGTCCTGATTTCCACAATCTTCTTCGCGGTATTCGGCATTCATAACTGGAAGATTCTGGCGGTGATCTGGGCGCTGGTTCCGCTCTGCAACAGTCTGGTGTTTACGAAGGTGCCGATTGCTCCGCTGATCGAGGAGGGGGAGAAGGGACTTACCATAAAGGAGCTTGCAAAGCAGAAGATATTCTGGGTATTTATGCTGATGATGCTGTGCGCCGGTGCGAGCGAGCAGGCGGTGAGCCAGTGGGCATCCACCTTTGCCGAGAAGGGTCTTGGCGTCAGCAAGACGGTCGGTGATCTGGCGGGGCCCATGTCCTTCGCCGTGCTCATGGGAACCTCGAGGGCTTTTTACGGAAAGTGGGGAGATAAGCTGGATCTCGACCGGTTTATGATTGGCAGCAGTATTCTCTGCATGTTCTCGTACCTTTGCATTTCGTTGGTTCCGGGGTCGGTTTTCGGTCTGGTCGGATGTGCCGTGTGCGGTCTTTCGGTGGGAATCATGTGGCCGGGAACCTTCAGCAAGGCTTCAAAGGCGATGAAAAACGGCGGAACGGCAATGTTTGCTCTGATGGCGCTGGCGGGTGATCTCGGCTGCTCCGGCGGGCCGACGGTGGTCGGTATGGTCTCGAGCGCCCTTGGCGACGACCTGAAGAAAGGGATTCTGGCGGCGATCTGTTTCCCTCTCCTCTTACTGGTTGGAATTTTGCTGTGCGGCAAGGATGGTGCAAAGCGCCCGAGCGCAGGCTGACCTTTACTTTTTTCCATTGATTTTGTATACTTAAGGGGCTGGGAGAGGAGAATCTATGCCGGAAAAAGAACAGAATAATCAGAGCGACTTTATGATAGAAAAGATCAAGGAACGACCGGTGAACAGGAAAAAGCTGCTCCGCAGAACGATCATTACGGCATCGATGGCGGTGATCTTCGGCCTGATCGCGTGTGTGACCTTTCTTGTACTGGAGCCCTTGATCAATAACTGGCTGTACCCGGAGGAGGAACCGCAGATTGTGGTGTTCCCGGAGGATCAGCAGGAGATGTCCCCGGAGGATATGCTTGCGGAGAACCTTCCGCCTACGGAGACACCGACACCGACGCCGGAACCACAGGATGTGGTGCTGGATAAACAGCAGATCGAGGACATTCTTTCCGGGGTTGTGCTGGATAAGGATAATTACAAGCAGCTCTATACTGCCATGTCCGATTACACGACGGAGCTGAACAGATATATTGTCACAGTGACGGCGGTGACGTCCAACATCGACTGGTTCAATAATGTTCAGGAAAGCAAGAACCAGACGGCGGGCGTTATCATTACGGACAACGGGAAGGAGCTGCTCGTGCTGACGGCAGCAGGGCTTCTGCGCTCTGCGGAAAGTCTCACGCTCACCTTTTACAACGGCGCGCAGGTGAACGCATCCATAAAACAGCAGGACAGCAGTACCGGACTTGCAATTCTGGCTGTGGCACTGACAGATATTCCGGACAGTGTGAACAAGGAAGAGCTTGTTTATCCGGCGCTGGGCTCCGCCAACAGTAATAACATGACAGGCATACCGGTGATCGCCATGGGAAGCCCGATGGGAATCAGTAATTCTGTCGGTTATGGCATGATTACGTCATCGAGCCATATCTATTCGGCGATCGACAGAACCTACAGAATCCTTCAGACGGACATCAATGGCAGTCAGAATGCAAGTGGTGTGCTCTTTGATCTGGAGGGTCAGATCGTTGGCGTGATTACGGAGAACAAAACCGGGTCGGATGTAAAAAATGTGATCTATGCCTACGGAATAACGGATCTGCGCAGGATCATGGAGAAGCTTTCAAACGGAAATGCCGTGCCTTATCTGGGAATCAGCGGCGTGACGGTTTCCGCGGACATCAACACGGAGCTGGGAGTGCCGCAGGGAGCATTTGTGAGGAAGGTCGATATGGATTCCCCGGCAATGCTTGCCGGCATCCAGCAGGGAGATGTCATTACGAACATCGGCGGCAGAAATGTTGTGATTTTTAACGATTACTCCAACGCCTTGATGATGCTGGAACCGGGACAGACCATTAACATAACGGTCATGAGGAAGGTTCAGGATGAGTTTAAGGAAATGAATTTTGCGATTGAGGTCGGAGAAAAGACGGAATAAGAGGCATTTGCGAAACTCAGATTTCTGTAAGTGACGCTACGCAAAATGCATAGACCACCGCAGGCACGCTCGCGCTACCTTCCGCACGCAACGGTGCATAACATGTCAGAATACGCCATGTAAGCACCGGCGGCTCCAGAGTGCGCTGCTTGTGGTCATATGCATTCTGTACAGCTGTTAATGGAAATTTTGAGTTTTGCAAATGCCTATGAAAAGAAATAATTATGGAGGGAAAGATGAAGTACATTAAGGATTTGAAAGAGGGAGACAGAGTATTTGACATATATCTCTGCAAGCATAAGCAGGCGGCTGTGACAAAGAACGGAAAGCCTTATGAGAGCGTCGTTCTGCAGGATAAGACGGGAACGATAGACGCGAAGGTCTGGGAGCCGAATAACCCGGGGATCGGAGATTACGATACTTTGGACTACATAGAGGTTTACGGAGATGTGAATAATTTTCAAGGGTCTCTCCAGATCAGTGTCAAGCGCATCCGTGTCTGCCGTGAAGAGGAATATGAGCCGTCGGACTACCTTCCGGTAAGCTCTAAGGATATTAACGGAATGTATGAGGAATTGCTGGGACTGATTAAGAGCATTAAGAATCCTTATCTGCAAAAGCTTCTGAATGCATTCTTTGTAGAAGATGAGGCATTTGCAAAAGCGTTTAAAAAATCCTCTGCGGCAAAGACAGTTCATCACGGTTTTGTCGGCGGGCTGCTGGAACATACATTGAGTGTTACGAAGCTCTGCGATTACTATTGCAGTGCATACCCTGTCCTGAACAGGGATTTACTCCTCACTGCGGCAATGTGCCACGACATCGGTAAGACAAAGGAGATTTCGCCGTTTCCTGAAAATGATTATACGGATGACGGACAGCTGTTAGGACATATTGTCATGGGAGCGCAGATGGTGGCGGAGAGAGCCGCAAAGATTGACGGCTTTCCTCATGGTGTGCTGTCGGAGCTGCAGCATTGCATCTTAGCGCACCATGGAAAATATGAATTTGGCTCTCCGAAAATTCCGGCACTGATCGAGGCGCTGGCCTTGAACCATGCGGATGACACGGATGCCAAGCTGGAAACCTTTAAGGAAATTCTGGAAAATAATCGTGACAATGCGGGCTGGTTCGGTTACAGCAGACTGTTTGAATCGAATCTCAGGAGCACGAAGAGCGGTAATTAAAGAGGTGGCTATGGAATTTCAGAAAAATGAGACAGTGTCGGTAACAATCGAGGACATCGGTACAGAGGGGGAGGGAATCGGCAAGGTAGAAGGCTTTACGCTCTTTGTCAAGGATGCGGTTCCCGGAGATACTGTTCTTGCTAAGATTTTAAAGTGTAAGAAAAACTATGCCTACGCAAGATTAGAGAAGGTGGAGACACCTTCTCCTTTTCGTGTAGAGCCGGAATGCCGTTACTACAGACAGTGCGGAGGCTGTCAGTTACAGTCGCTTTCCTATGAGAAGCAGCTGCAATTCAAGCAGAATAAGATTCGCAATAATCTCATTCGCATCGGTGGTTTTGATGCAGAATATGTCGATCAGAGGATGGAGCCGATTGTCGGCATGGACGAGCCATGGCATTACCGGAACAAGGCACAATACCCGGTGGGCACCGATAAAGATGGCAACCCGATCACCGGGTTCTATGCCGGAAGAACGCACTCTATCATTGCTAACACGGATTGTGCGCTCGGTGTACCGGAGAATAAGGAAATTCTGGAGCGGGTTTTGGAGTATATGAAGGAAAACCGCGTCAGTGCCTATAATGAGCTGACAGGACAGGGACTGATCCGTCATGTGCTGATCCGCAAAGGCTTTACGAGCGGGGAGATTATGGTCTGTCTGGTTGTGAACTCGGATAAGAAAACCCTTCCCAATCAGGAAAAGCTCCTCAGCCGATTGACTGATATTCCAAATATGACAAGTGTGTCAATCAGCATCAACAGGGAAAGAACGAATGTCATTATGGGTAAGGAAATCCACACACTATGGGGAAAGGACACGATTTCTGACACCATTCATGTCCGCGATATGCAGAAAACTGGCTATCCTTTCACCGGGCACGAGCTGACCTTTGCCATTTCGCCGTTGTCCTTCTATCAGGTCAATCCGGTGCAGACGGAAAAGCTCTACAGTCTGGCGTTGGAATACGCTGGGCTGACCGGGCAGGAGACCGTCTGGGATCTCTACTGCGGCATCGGCACGATCTCGCTTTTCCTCGCGGGAAGCGCGAAGAAGGTTTACGGCGTCGAGATCATTCCGCAGGCGATCGAGGACGCCAAGGCGAATGCGCAGAGAAATGGCATTCAAAATGCGGAATTTTTTGTCGGCAAGGCGGAGGAGGTTCTGCCGGCATTTTACGAGCAGCACGGACCGGAGGGCGCGGTGGGTGCTTCCGGTGTGACGGCGGCAGTAGGCGTCTCTCCGGCAGACACCGATGGGGCAGATATGCGTCATCCCGATGTTATCGTGGTCGATCCACCCCGCAAGGGCTGCGACGAGGCGTGCCTTGCCACCATGCTCAAGATGCAGCCAAGCCGCATCGTTTATGTCAGCTGTGATTCCGCGACCCTCGCCCGCGACCTGCGCATCCTCTGCGACGGCGGGTATGAGGTAAAGCGGATCAGGGGAGTAGACCAGTTCGGGATGACGGTGCACGTGGAGACGGTTGTTTTACTTTCCAAGGGAATGGTCGACAGCAGAAAAGTGAAGGTGGACTTCTCTCTGGAGGATATGGATTTATCTGAATTCAAGGGAAAAGCAACTTATGAGCAGATAAAGGCATATGTATTTGAGCAGACAGGACTTAAGGTTTCATCACTGTATAT
>USGM01000074.1 GCA_900554205.1 uncultured Lachnospiraceae bacterium | reverse complement strand
TATGGGTGTTGTCTATGTTTTCGTCTGCTTAAAGGCGCTGGCCGGAGCATTTGGGCTTGGTGCGGTAACGCAGTATGTCACTTCCATCACGAAGGTTTCCGGTGGCATGTCAAATCTTGTGGCTGCTTTTGGAGATATGCGGAATAATGCTGCTTTCCTTGAACTTTGAAATCGGTAAAAGGCTGGCGGTCGTGGGCATGAACGGAAGCGGAAAAACGACTTTCATCAAACTGCTTTGCAGGCTGTACGATCCTACTGAGGGTGAGATTCTGCTGAATGGCATTGACATTCGCAAGTACAACTACCGGGAGTATATGGACATCTTTTCCGTCGTATTTCAGGATTCCCAGCTCTTTGGTCTGAAGCTGGGGGAGAATGTAGCGGCGAAGCTCAGAAGATCGCCATTGCCCGCGCGCTCTATAAGAATGCACCGTTCATCATTCTGGATGAGCCGACCGCTGCGCCTGAACTATGAGCTCTGGCACGCACAGGCACAGTATTATGCGTAGTCTATATGATATTGCGGATTCCCTCGCAGATTCTGCGCGCGACAAATGGATTGTTCATCGTGTACAGATGGATTCCGTCAATATCGCTTACGAGCAGGTCGATGATCTGGCTTAAGGCATAGGACATTCCGGCGTCGAAGAGGGCTTCCTTGTTTGTCTCGTATTTGCAGATGATTTTCTGAAAACGCTCCGGGAACGTAGCGCCGCACATGGTTACCATTCTTTTAATCTGTGAGGCATTGATGACGGGCATGATGCCGGGGATAATCGGAACGTTGATGTCCGCAATCCTGCAGTTTTCGTGGAAGCGGAAGAACTGTTCGTTGTCAAAAAACAGCTGCGACAGCAGTACCTCCGCGCCGGCATCCACCTTTTCCTTCAGATACTTCATTTCCAGAATTCTGCTGCCGGATTCCGGGTGGCATTCCGGGTAGCAGGCGCCTAAAAAGCAGAAGTCGGTCTGCGGCTTCAGGAAGCGGATCAGGTCAGAGGCATGTTCAAAGTCCTCTTTTTCCTGAATGTTTGGATTTTTGTCTCCCCGGAGGGCGAGGATGTTCTGAATGCCTTCTGCGGTCAGAATCTTGGCAAATTCATTGATCTCTGCCTTGTTATAGTGCAGGCATGTCAGATGTACCACAGGCTCTACATGGTATTCGCGCTTGATTTTCTTGGCGAGCTCTATGGTGCGGTTGCAGTTTGAACTGCCTCCTGCACCAAAGGTTACGCTGATGAAGTCGGGCTTTAACTCACATAAAACAGCCAGTGTTTCGTCAATATTTTTCAGCTCGCTGTCCTTCTTCGGCGGAAAAATTTCAAAGGACAGGCTTTTTCCCTTTTCTTTATGTATCTCAGAAATCCTCATTTATTTTCCAGCTTTCCGGTTTATTTCTTTTCTCTGACCTGTCTGGCGGCAGCAACCATATTTCTAAGGCTTGCGTCGGTCTCAGGCTTTGCTCTTGTCTTTAAACCACAGTCGGGGTTCACCCACAGCTTATCCCGGCTGATTTTTGTGAGCATGGTGTTCAGCGCATTTACAATTTCCTCTACAGAGGGAACTCTGGGAGAGTGGATATCATAAACGCCCGGGCCGACCTCCGTCTCAAAATGGTTCTCGCGCAGGGCATCCAGAATCTGCAAGTCGGATCTGGATGCCTCGAAGGTGATTACGTCCGCATCCATATCGTCGATTGCCGGGATAATATCCGTGAACTCGCTGTAACACATATGGGTATGAATCTGGGTTTCCGGTTTTACGCCGCTGTGAGCCAGCCGGAAAGCAGGAATGGCAAAGTCGAGGTATTCCTTATGCCAGTCGGATCTTCTGAGGGGGAGCTTTTCCCTCAGGGCGGCTTCGTCGATCTGGATCATACGGATGCCGTTTGCCTCCAGATCCAGAACCTCATCGCGGATGGCTAACGCAATCTGGGAGATGGATTCCCTGATGGAAATATCCTCTCTGGGGAACGACCAGTTCAAAATGGTGACAGGGCCGGTCAGCATTCCCTTCATGATTTTCTTTGTCAGGGACTGGGCGTAAACCGACCATTCGATTGTGATCGGCTTCTTGCGGTAGACATCGCCCCAGATGATCGGAGGCTTTACACATCTTGTGCCGTAGGACTGTACCCACGCCTTTTCCGTGAACACGAATCCGCCGAGAGCCTCGCCGAAATATTCTACCATGTCATTTCTTTCGTACTCGCCGTGAACGAGGACATCCAGACCGATTTCTTCCTGCCATGCAACGCATTCTGCGATTTTTTTGCGGTTGAAGTCCTTGTATTCCTGCTCAGATATTTCACCCTTGCGGAAGGCGGAGCGGTTTGTTTTTACATCTTTGGTCTGAGGGAAGGAGCCGATGGTTGTGGTCGGAAGCTCCGGTAATCCCAGTACCTTTTTCTGGAGCTTCTGGCGTTCGCTCCGCTCGGGCAGTCTGATATAGTCGCGCTCCGTTATATGGGAAAGTCTGTCCGTCACCTCGGCATGGCTGCAATTTCTGTCAGCGGTGAAGAGCGTGTGGTTGCTCTGATAGAGAGCATCCGCCGTGTAGTCCTTACTGTCGGCAAGAACGCTCAGTTCCCCGAGCTCTGTGAGCTTTTCCTCCGCAAAGGCGAAATAGGAAAGATATTCCTGTGCCAGCCGGTCTTCCTGTCTGAGGGTATAGGGCACATGGAGAAGAGAGCAGGAGGTGGACAATACGGTCTGGATTCCGGCAGCCTTTAATTCCGCTACTGTTTTTAAGGTCTTTTCGTAATGGTTCTTCCAGATATTTTTACCGTTGATGAGTCCGGCGAACAACAGCTTATCCTTTGGAAAACCATATTTCTGAATCAGAGCCAGAGTCTCTTTGCCTTCCACGAAATCAAGACCGATTCCCGCAAAAGGCATTTTTATCAGCCCGGGATAGATGTCCCGCACATCCCCGAAATAGGTCTGCAATAAAACATGGCACTGCTTTGCGCAGGGCAGAAGAGCATCATAGATCTGATGGAACAGGTCGCTATCAGATTGATCCATATCCCGCACCAGAGCAGGCTCGTCAAACTGTATCCATGCAATCTGATCCCGGTTGCATTTTTCGAGCAATTCCTGATAAGCCCTGATAGTAGCGTCGATAAAATCGGAGACGGGGCGTTCACCGGTGCATCTGCATAATTTCAACAGGGTATAGGCACCGGCTACAACGGGCTTCGTCTCGATGCCAAGTGCCTTTGCCTCTTCGTATTCCTTCCAGAGCTTATCGCCGGAAAGGCGGATGTCGGTATCGTCCTCGAGCTCCGGAACGATATAGTGGTAGTTGGTGTTGAACCATTTTTTCATTGCCAGTGCCTTTACGTCGCCGGACGTGCCCTGATAACCACGGGCCATTGCAAAATAGGTGTCCAGCGGGGATAGGTTCAATTCCTTATAACGCTTCGGGACAATACCGAACAATACCGCAGTATCCAGAAACGTGTCATAGAAAGAGAAGTCATTGCTGGGAATGAAATCAATTCCTGCGTTTTTCTGCGTGGTCCAGTGTGTCTGTCTCAGCGTTTCCGCTGTCTGCTGCAGAGCCTCCGCATCTATTTCTCCTTTGAAATATTTTTCGGAAGCAAATTTTAATTCTCTTAAAGCGCCTATTCTGGGAAAACCGATAACTGATGTCTGCATAATGACCTCCTGATCATATTTTGTAATTTATTGGTTCAGTATAAGGCATCAGAAATGGGCTGTATAATACAAAAAAAATGTGTTGTTCATAGTTTTAAACTATAAACAACACGGGATTCGTCGCTTTATTACGGCTTCAGATATTTTTGCAATGCATTCAGATAGGAGGTACCCAGCCGGCTTATCATTCCCCTGCGGTGTGTGATATACCCGATCTGCATATCGCTTTCATCCGCCAGCGGAACGGCAATGATGTCCTTTCCGTTTAATTTCTTATCAATGACTCCGCTGCAGACGGTATAGCCGTTCAGACCGATCAGGAGATTGAACAGGGTCGCTCTGTCCCGGACGCGGATGTTTTTCTTCCTTTCGGATACGGAAAAGATTTCCTCGGAAAAATAGAAGGAGTTGTGTTCTCCCTGTTCAAAGGAGAGGTAGGGATAGGACTGCAGTTCTTCATTGGTAATCAGGCTTTTGCCCGCGAGGGGATGCCTGCGGCTGATAAATACATGGGGCTTTGCAACAAACAGCGGATGAAATTCCAGATCCTGCGATTTGAAAAGTTTTGTCAGCACAATTTCATTGAAATTATTTAAGAACAGAATGCCGATTTCGCTTTTCAGCCTTGCCACATCTTCGATGATTTCATAGGTCTGTGTCTCCCGCAGACTGAAATCGTATTCGTCCTGTCCGTATTCCTTGATCAGATCGACAAAGGCGTTGACGGCAAAGGAGTAGTGCTGCGTTGACACACAAAACTGTTTTTTGCCGCCCTTGTTTCTCTTGTATTTATCCTCAAGGATGGTAGCCTGTTCCAGAATCTGGCGTGCATAGCCTAAAAAGATCTCGCCCTCCTTGGAGAGGCTGATTCCCTTGTTCGTCCTGTTGAAGATGGTGATATTCATTTCCTTTTCCAGTTCATGGATCGAGTTTGTAAGGCTCGGCTGGGAGATGTAGAGCGCGTTTGCAGCTTCCGTGATGGTTCCTGCACTGGCAACGGTTATCACATATTTTAGCTGTTGGAGAGTCATGATGCCACCTGCTTTCGTAAGTACTTTTGTTACATAAGTATAGCATAAAGTAAATAGTGCTTGTTAAAAAAATCCATTTATGTTAAGATGAATATTGTATACAATGTACATATGCAACAAAAGCAGTGTGCATACAATGGGAATTTTTAGATGAAGGAGAAAGAGAGTATGGCAGCAGGACAGAAGAAAAAGTCAATTAAAACACAGCTATTGCTCAGTACGATTATGCTGATCGCCGTGATCTGTGTGATCTTTGCGGTGATAACGGTCGCGTCTGTGAGCGGACTTCTGAGAAACTATGTCTCGGCGGAGATGAGCAACCGTGCGGAAGATGCATCTAAGCTGGTGGAGCAGCAGATCAACACCTATATCGCACAGGTAGAGGACATTGCCAGCAGAGAGGATATACGGACGATGAACTGGAGCGTCCAGAAGGGTGTGCTGATCAAGGAAGCAGAGAGAATCGGCTTTGAGCGCTTTCAGGTCGGATATGTGGACGAAAGGGACGGACACGCGGTAGGCGATGTCATTTCCACGACAGGTGATACTGCGAATGCGGGAGACCGTGCGTTCTTTAAACAGGCTGCGGCAGGTATCTCGAATATCTCGGATGTGCTGTTCGCAAGAATCGACCTGAAGATGGTAATCTGTGTCAGCGCGCCTATTTACAACGCGAAGGGTGAAGTGATCGGAGTGCTGACCGGAGTGACAGATGCTTCGCTGTTGAATGATCTGGTAAATGAGATCAATGTGGAGAACAACGGTTTCTGCTTTGTCATCAATCAGTCGGGAACCAAGATGACAGCGGTAAATTATGAGGATGTGGAAAATGCCCAGAATGATATCACAAACAGTGAGGGCAGAGAAGCGGCAGATGGCGTTGAAGCGATTGCGGCGGATGCGAGATATGACGAGCTGGCGGAAGTAGAGCGGAAGATGATCGCCGGAGAAAGCGGTGTGGACACCTACAGTTTTGGCGGAAAGAAGTATTTTATCGGATATTCACCGATTTTGGGCGGACAGTGGTCCTTCGCAATAACCAGCGAGCAGGGGGCGGCACTTGCGGGAACAAACAAGCTGCTGATCGGACTGATCATTCTGAGCCTGTTATTTCTTGTCGGGGGAAGCATTGCAATCTATGTGATCGGCAGCAGGATATGTAACCCGATTGTCAGACTGACGAAGAATACCGCACTTCTGGCAGAAGGAAATCTGAAGGTGGATTTTGATGCGAAGACATTGGCTAATAACAATGAGGTCGGTGACATGGCGCGCGGACTGCAGCAGGTGCAGAGTAATCTGCGACAGATTGTTGCAGAGCTTCAGAAGTCGATTCGCGGTATTCAGAGCAACAGCTCCGATTTCAGCAGTGCGTTTGACAACATTATGAAGAATGTTTCGGATGTGAACGGACTGGTACAGGGTATTGCGCTCAGCAGTAATTCACAGGCATCGGAAACGGGGCTGGCATCGGAGAAGGTTAATTACATAGAAGCCGGAATTGAGGAAAATGCTGCCAGCGCAAATGCGCTTGAGGAATCTGTCACCAACATGAACCGGTATGCGGGGCAGGCATTGAACTCGCTGGAAAGCCTGATCCAGATATGTGATAAGACGGCGGCTGCGGTGGAGGATGTAATGCTCCAGACCAAGCTGACGAATGACTCGGCGGTGAAGATCCAGAATGCGGTGGATGTGATCACGGATATAGCAGAGCGCACAAACCTTCTGAGCCTGAATGCCTCCATTGAGGCGGCGAGAGCAGGAGAAGCTGGCAGGGGCTTTGCGGTTGTGGCTGAGGAGATCCGCAATCTGTCAATCGGCTCTAATGATGCGGCAAACGGAATATCTTCTGTTGTCAATGAGCTGATCGCAAACTCCAAAGCCAATGTGGACAAGATGAGGGAAGTCGAGGAACAGGTGACAAGCCAGCAGATGCAGTTAAAGGATACGGAGCAATCCTTCCACGGACTGAGAACAGAGGCAGAAAACGTTTCCAAGGTTTCCGAAAACATTCATACGCAGACCGGTAAGCTGGATGCCCTGAAGACAGAGGTTGGAACGACGATCGACAAGCTCGCGGAGGACGCAGACAGAAATGTTTCCTCAACTGCGGAGGCGAGCGATAACATGAATCATCTGTCCCAGATGGTAGAAGAGTGTACCGGAAAGACAAAGGAACTGATCCAGATGAGTGATTCGCTGGAGGTACAGGCGGCAAAGTTTAAGCTTTGATAGGGGATTGCCGCTCTGGTTTCCGTTCGCAACCTCAGGTTGCAAAGTTTCCAAGCGTAGTTGGTAGATTTTGTGCGGTCTGACGGTTATGATTTCTGTAAACAAAATGCAAGGAGGCTACGATGGGAATAGGAACTAGGATTCAGCAACTGAGAATAAACAGCGGACTGACGCAGGAACAGCTGGCAGAAAAGCTGAGTGTGTCGAGACAATCCATATCAAAATGGGAGATGGAGCAGTCTTTGCCGGAGATTGACAAGGTAATCCTTATGAGCAAGGTGTTTTCCGTCGATACAAATGCAATACTGTTAGAGGAAGCGGATAGGAAACAGCTCAGACCCCAGCAGGTGCATCTCGGCTCGATCTACCTGATTGCAAGGGATTTTGAAAAGTCTATTTCCTTTTATGAAAAGCTTTTGTCAATGACGGTATCAACACGAAATTGCGGAAATAAATTTGCGGAGTTTTTCTTTGACAATAAATGTCTTTCACTTATGAATGAAAGCAATTTGATCGGTCATCACTATGAGGAAGGTGATTACAAATTTGTCCTTAATTTCTGGGTGGAGGATCTGGCGCGGGAATATAACAGGCTGAGAGAGCTGGGCATTGGAGTAATGACAGAAATCCGAAAGGTGCATGAGGGCTATTACTACTTCCACATTTTTGACCCGGATCACAATGTCTGTGAGGTTACCGGAGGGTATGAGAAAGCATAAAAAGTAGATAATAAGTTGATTTACTACCTAAAATATGATATATTTTAGGTAGTAAAATGCTTTTGGAGGTTTTTTGTGCGCAAATATGACTATTCCTTTTTAAAAAGAGAGATTCAAGGAAATATCATCGGTTTAACAGATATTATTACGGATTTGAAAGCAAGGGAAGAGTTTCGCAAATTACAATACGGAGATACGTTTGAGAGTTTAAAGAAAAAGGCCATTATTGAATCAGTAAAGGGCAGTAATGCCATTGAAGGTATTGTAACGACGGATTCCAGAATTAGAGACATTGTTACAGGGGCTGCTGTGCCCATAACACATGATGAAATGGAAATATCGGGGTACAAGGATGCTCTAAATCTGATTCATAACGGGCATGATCATTTAGAGATCGAGAAAGATACCATTCTCATGCTTCATAAAATGATAGAAGAGCAGACGAACAGTGATGCTGCAGGAAAATATAAAAGTAACAATAATTTTATTATGGAATATAGTGCGGACGGATCGAGACGAGTCAGGTTTAAGCCTGTTGGTGCAAAGGATGTTGAAAAATCAATGGAACAGATGCTATTTGCGCTGTACGAAGCAAGGCAGGACTCGGAAATATCGTCACTGTTATTGATTCCCTGTTTTATACTGGATTTTTTATGTATTCATCCGTTTAATGATGGTAATGGGCGTGTGTCCAGACTGCTTACTGTTTTGCTTTTGTATCATTCTGGATATGATATTGTAAAATATATTTCATATGAGGGGCAGGTTAATAAATATAAAGAAAACTATTATGCGGCTTTAGAACAGGCATCAGTTTCATGGCACGAGGAAAAGAATGATTATATTCCTTTTGTTTTAAATTTTCTACAAATATTATATAGATGCTTCAAGGACTTGGATGATTCCTTTATGAAAATATCTTTAAAAAAAGCAAAAAAAAGCGAAAGAGTAGAAAGCATATTGTTAAGCGCCATTGTTCCGATTTCAAAGCAGGAAATTCAGAACAAGCTTCCCGACGTTAGTATAAAAACAATAGAGCTTGTACTCGGTAAAATGCTTAAAGATAATAGAATTACCAAAATCGGCACCTATAAGGATGCGAGATATATGAGAAGAAGTAGATAGTAGGTGACGGTGTGCGATATATCCATCCTACACAATCACAAGCGGTATACAGTATTCATTTAAGGGAACGCTGCCGGTGAGTACACCGGAAATGCCGTGGTAAAGCTGACTGATTTCCATATCCTGACGGAACATACGAGCGGTATCCGCATCCAATATCTTTTCGGCATCCGCTGCCTTCGTGATCAGGGGAATAGATGTATTTTCCTTGATCGCGGAGAGGAGCGGGGCGGCATCCCGCCGGAAACCCAGCACTCTTGCGTAGGGCGTGTAGCCGAGCCGGGTACAGTCATGCAGGTCTGTCCTGGTGAGTCCGAGCAGAATATGCAACAGGCAACGGCTGATTCTGGCATAGGTCATTTCTTTTGTTTTCAACACATCACAAAAGCTCTCAAAGCCCTGATAGCTGTTCAGGGAGTTCACGATCCGGTCGGACAGTGCCTTTGAGACATCGAGATATTTTTCAAATCCGTATTCCTTTTCCGAAAGCAGTTTATAATATAGAATGACCGATAAATCTGCCGAACGGATAAATTTACCGTCGGCCTTTTGCGCTGTGAGCAGCTCGTATGCGTTTGCGGGGACATAGGAGCACAGCCCTGTAATGTCGTCGCCTGCCCAGACGGACTGGCGGATTGCGAGGGCAGAGCAGTAACCGGTGGAGTCGGGCAGAGGATCATGATAATCGGCGCCTATGCGTCTGACGGTTACAGGAGCGATGGGGCTCTTGCGGCGCAGGAGCGCCTTGAGATATTCGATTCCAAGGATATTGTTCGGGGAGCGGAAAATGTTGTTGCTGTCGGCAAGGAACGGCATATAATGCATCAATGCCTCTGATCTGGCGCTGGGATAGGAGTAGCCCTGACACAACAGCTGCTTCAGCTTTGCAGAAAAATCATCCGGTTCCTGTACGAGGATGGTTGCGATGCGGTTCAGGAGAGAGATGTCACCGCATTCGCTGCCGAAGCAGAGATTTGTGACGACCTTCAACTGGTCGAGCAGCGACACTGCCCCCATGGCAAAAAATTCCGCACTTGAGGTTGCGTAGATGGCAGGCAGCTCAATAACAAGATCAGCGCCGTTTTTCAGTGCCATCTCGGTGCGGAGATGTTTATTGATAAGGGCGGGGGTACCGCGCTGTACGAAGTTGCCGCTGAGGATGATGACGGTGTAGTCAGCGCCGGTCAGGCGTCTGGATTCCTCCAACTGGTATTTGTGACCGTTGTGGAAAGGATTATATTCAGCTACAATTCCGTTTACAATCATGGGCATCTCCTTAATGATTATCAATATTGCGTTAATGAATATCAACTAGCAATGTGAAAAAAATAACACACTATGAAAGAGCTTACAATGCTTAAAATATAAGAAAAAATTTGAAGGCACAATCGACGAATGTACTTGAAAATATACAATTTATCGAACACATTTCTCTTGTGTGAAACACTCGTCTTTAGTATAATATAAAAAACGCAGTTTCACAATACTGCAAATGGATGAATGAACGGGATAAGCGGGGAACCGCCGGAAAGGAGAATAGGAATGTCCTACATTGACACAATCAAAGAGAGAGCAAGATTGGACAAAAAGACGATTGTGCTGCCGGAGTCAAATGATAAGAGAACACTGCTGGCTGCCGCGAAAATTATGGAGGAGGGGATTGCTGACATTATCATGATCGGAAACGAGGAGAAGATCATGGATGGTGCCGGATGGCTGGAGGTAGATCTCTCCGGTGTGAAGGTGATCGACCCTTCGACCACCGATAAATTGGATGAGTATGTAAATCTTCTTTATGAGACAAGAAAGGCAAAGGGCATGACCGAGGAGATGGCGCGTGAAATTCTTTTGAAGGATTATCTGACCTTCGGTATTGTCATGGTAAAGGCGAATGACGCTGACGGCATGGTAGCAGGTGCGTGCCATTCGACGGCGGATACGCTCAGACCTGCGCTTCAGATTTTAAAGACAGCGCCCGGCGTCAAGCTGGTTTCCGCGTTTTTCATCATGGATACCCAGTTTAAGGATCAGGGCGAGAACGGAACCTTCCTGTTTGCCGACTGCGGACTGAATCAGGATCCGACAGCTGAGGAGCTGGCTGCGATAGCGGACACATCCTCCCGGAGCTTTAAGTCACTGATCGGACCGAAGCCCGTGATCGCTATGTTGAGCCATTCCACAAAGGGCAGCGCAAAGCATCCTCTTGTGGACAAGGTGGTAGAGGCAACCCGGATCGCTCATGAACAGTACCCTCATCTGACACTGGATGGAGAACTACAGACCGATGCGGCTCTGGTGCCCAGCGTGGCGAAGTCCAAGGCACCCGGAAGCCCTGTGGGCGGAAGAGCAAATGTTCTGATCTTCCCGAATCTGGATGCCGGAAACATTGGATATAAGCTGGTTCAGAGATTGGGCGGCGCCGAGGCATACGGCCCGATGCTGCAGGGAATTGCAAAGCCCGTCAATGACCTTTCAAGAGGCTGCTCGTGGCAGGACATTGTCGGCGTTGTTGCCCTCACCGCCGTTCAGGCACAACTGGTCTAAGGGCAGAGCCATGACGGCACGAGTGCAGCTGCCAAGCTTGCTTGAGCAGTCTCACTCGTGCCGTTAGGGCGAGCGAAAGCCGCGAGGAAAGCGTCAGCTTTACGAGCTGGCTTGCTGCCCTTAGACGTTTTTACGTTTTATGAAAAGAAAGGATATAGTAAAATGAAAGTATTAGTTATCAACTGCGGAAGCTCTTCCTTAAAATTCCAGCTCATTGATTCCGAGTCGGAGAAATGCCTTGCAAAGGGTATCTGCGAGCGAATCGGAATTGATGGCAGCATGATCTCTTACACTCCGGCAGGCGGTGAGAAAGAAAAGACCATTACCCCTATGCCGGATCACACCGAGGCGATCAGACTTGTTCTGGAGGCACTCACAAATCCCAAGACAGGCGTGGTAAAAGAACTGGGGGAGATTGGCGCGGTCGGACACCGTGTCGTACATGGCGGAGAGAAATTCGCAGAATCCGTTGTCATTGACGAGGATGTTATGAAAGCTATCGAGGACTGTAACGATCTGGCACCCCTTCATAATCCTGCCAACCTGATCGGAATTAATGCCTGCAGAAAGCTGATGCCGAACACCCCCATGGTAGCTGTGTTCGATACCGCATTCCATCAGACGATGCCAGAAGAAGCTTATATGTATGGGCTTCCATATGAATATTATAAGAAGTATAAGATCAGAAGATACGGTTTCCACGGCACCAGCCACTCCTATGTTTCCAAGAGAGCGGCAGAGGTTCTCGGAAAGAAATATGATGACCTGAAAATCATTGTCTGCCATCTCGGAAACGGTGCCAGTGTTTCAGCAGTGAAAAACGGAAAATGCGTGGACACCTCTATGGGACTGACACCGCTTCAGGGTCTGATCATGGGAACGAGATCCGGAGACATTGACCCGGCAATCATCGAGTTCCTTGCACATAAGGAAGGCAAATCCATCGACGAAATCATGACGATATTGAATAAAAAATCCGGCGTGCTGGGACTGTCCGACAACCTTTCTTCTGATTTCCGCGATCTGGAGGATGGATATCATGCAGGTGACGAGAATGCGATTCGCGCAGTGAAGGCATTTTGTTATAATGTGGCAAAGTACATCGGCGCGTATGTGGCATCGATGAATGGTGTGGATGTCATTTGCTTCACCGCAGGTGTCGGCGAAAATGCGCCGATTGTCCGCACGTTGACCTGCGAATATCTCGGCTATCTGGGAATCAAGCTGGATCAGGATGCGAACAACAAGCGCGGTGAGGATATTGCAATCTCCACGCCGGACAGCGGAACCACAGTCATGGTGATTCCGACCAACGAAGAGCTTGCAATCGCTCGTGAGACCGTAAGACTGGTTTAAAAATTAAGAAATCATATAAAACAGGGAGTGTGAATGGATGTGTTCACGCTCCCTGTTTTTGAGTGATAGGCGAAAGCCATGGCAGGGCATGGGAACAAGAAAGCGTCTGTCATACCCACGGCTAGAACCGTGGAAGGGCATGGGAACAGGAAAGCGTCTGCCATACCCACGGCGGGAACCGTGGCAGGGTTCAGGAACAAGAAAGTCCCCGCCATACCCAGGGCGCAAGCGGGAAGAATTAAATGTAGAAAATGCAGATGGTTTGAAAAAATCTTGTGGGATGGTAGACAATACCGTATACTGGAATAGAAGGGAATAGTGATATATTTGCACAATGATTAGGTCTGGACGTTCAGCCAGCGGGGATTAATGAAAATGAGAATAGCAACTTATAATGTATGGAATTCGGAACAGGGAATGCCATTTAGAAGTACATCGTTTTCTAAAGGGAGAGTGCCTGCTGGATGGAGCAGAGGCAAATCCTTGTTGGTTTGATTTGGCTTGCGCCTATGCGGAAATCAATTTCGCACAGATGGAATGCACATTGAATTTCCGGGAAAATCCAAGATTCAGGAAAAATACGATAGAGACGAATTCCAGGGTGGATAGAATTTTGCTGAGAAATCCTTATCCGGGTGAGTTTCCAAGCTTAAAAATGTGTATGACCTTCGGACAAACTATCTACGAAGATATTGGTCTGGCAGCAAGTGATCATTACGGTGTGGCGGTAGAGATTGTATGACGTACTTTAAGCGAGGAGTAAAAAGGGAGAACATATAATGAAAATCGGAACATGTGTGAGAGGCGAGGAGATACTTCCCATGCTGCCTGATATTATCCTCCATGGCTTTGAAACGGTGGAGATTTATTTTGACAATGGACTTAAGAATGTAGAATTGGTGTCGCTGGCTGAGAGGGTGAAGCAAATTGCGGAGGATAAAATTTCCTTTTCAGGTATCGGCATTTATGTCAATCCGCTTCAATATGAAGGACAGAGGCAGGCTGTCGAAAAGTGTATAGACAGCGCAAGGTGTTTTGGCGCAAATATCGTTTCAACATTTGCGGGGGCAATTGAGGGAGCATCGGTTCCGGAGGCTATGGGGGCATTTAAGAAAGTATTTGGTGAACTGACAAAAAGAGCGGAAGGAAATGGGGTGAAAATAGGAATAGAGAACGCTCATTCTCATGGCTTCTGGTACAGGGCGACAAATAATATCGGTTTTTGTCCGAGCGCATGGGAAATGATGTTTGATGCCGTGGACAGTGATGCACTTGGGCTTACATGGGAGCCATCGCATCAGATTGAACAGTTTATAGATATTTACGCGCAGCTTGAGACATGGGGAAGCAGGATCGTTCATGTTCATGGGAAGGACGGTAAAATTGACAAGGAGCATATCAGTAAATACGGCGCGTGGTTCGGACAACATTATTGTGATCACAGATTTCCGGGAATGGGTGATTCAGACTGGAAAAGAATCATGCTACAATTAGCGGAATGCAATTACCGGGGAGACATTGTAATAGAAGGCTTTCATGATCCGGTATATTGCGGTGACAGAGAGATGGAAGGGCAGATGTTGGCCTTCGACTATCTGAAAAAATGTCGTCTTGAAATAGAAAAATGAACTTGTATAGTGTAGTTTTGCATAATTAAAGGGGAGAGAACAAAACGGTTCTCTCCCCTTTGTATGCGGAAATAGATGCTTAAGGTCTTAACCCCATTCCGCCCTCCAACGTAAGGGTTTCGCCGGAAAGGTACTTGAAATCGGGAGATGCCAGCTGCACGCAGACCCGGCCGATTTCTTTTTCCACGTCACCGAAATGACCCATGGGAGGCATGTGTACATTTGCCTTGAAGGCATCCGGGTAGGTCTTTTCAAACTGCTCCAGCTGCGCGGTCCATGCAAGCGGGCAGATCACGTTTACATTGATTCCGTCCTTGCCCCATTCCGTAGCGGCAACACGCGAAAGTCCTCTGATGCCTTCCTTTGCGGCGGCGTATGCGCACTGACCGAAGTTGCCGAAGAGACCTGCGCCGGAGGCGAAGTTGATAACGGTTCCTCTGGTTACAGCGAGGTGCGGATAACATGCCTTCATGTAATAGAATGCGGCATACAGACCGGAGTACACCGCCAGATCGAACTGCTCCGTGGTGTGGTCTGCAAGCGTGACACCGGAGGCGGATGCCTGCGCGTTGTTAATCAGTACATCAATTCTTCCGAAGGTTTCGACTGTCTGACGGACGACCTCGTTTACGACAAACTCGTTGTCGGAGCCGGCAGAGACATCGGCAACGACAGGAAGAACACTCACTTCGTATAAACGTTCCAATTCTTCTTTTGCATCATCCAGCTTTTTCCGGTTACGTCCGGTAATGACCAGATTAGCCCCCTCTTTTGCATAGGCAGTAGCGATGCCGTAGCCGATGGAACCACAGGTGCCGTCGGCGAGGACAGCTCTTCCTCCGCCTGTAATAATTGCTGTTTTACCTAGCAGAAATCCCATTTGAAACCCTCCTATATATAAAAGTATCAGGAACAATTTCAGTATAGCAATCCCGGAGTGGCGGGTCAAGCATTGGAGAGGGTTTTCTCTGCAACTTACCTCAAATAAAATGCAGCTTACGCAGAATTTGTTGCGAAGTCTGAGGCTCTTCTGTATGCTACGGATAACAGAGATGAGAAAGAAATTCAAAACTACTGTAAAACAGGGAAGGAAAGGAACGCCTTATGGATGAAATTATCAGCGTGAACGGCTTAAAGAAATATTTTAAGGAAGTAAAGGCAGTGGATGACATCAGCTTTTCCGTGGAAAAGGGAGAACTGTTCGGATTTCTGGGAGTGAACGGAGCGGGTAAGTCCACGACGATCAATATGCTGTGTACCTTGTTCTCGCCGACGGCGGGGGACATCAGTATCTGTGGTTACCGACTCGGAAAAGAAGATGCTGAAATCAGAAAACGGATCGGCGTTGTCTGGCAGAACAACTGTCTGGACGAGAGACTGACCGTTAAGGAGAATCTGTATGTCAGAGGCTCGCTGTACGGGCTTAGGGCGCAGACATTGCGGGAAAGCATTGACAGAGTTTGTGAAAAGCTCCGTCTGGAGGATGTCTATACAAGGCGCTACGAGAAGCTGTCGGGCGGGCAGAAGCGCCGCTGTGAAATTGCCGCAGCACTCGTGAATACACCGGAGATACTATTCCTCGACGAGCCAACGACAGGACTTGATCCTGCGACAAGACAGCTGGTGTGGGAAAGCATTGACAGGCTCCGGGAGGAGGACGGCATGACAGTATTCCTCACGACGCATTATATGGAGGAGGCTGCGAAAGCGAAGCACATCGCCATCATCGACGGAGGAAAAATGAAGGAATTTGGAACACCCTTTGAACTCAAGGAACGATATGCCAGGGATAAGCTGCGGCTGCTGCCGAAGCCGGGCGAGGAGGCAGAGATCAAGAGGCTGGCGGAGACGGAAATCGAAGAGGATCAGGGAGGAACGGTTCTGGAACTGAAGCTGGAAGACAGCATGGCGGCACTTCCGATACTGAAGCGTGTGGAGACTCGCATTTCCGGCTTCGAGCTTGTCCAGGGTTCGATGGATGACGTATTTCTTAATGTGACAGGCAAGAGCCTGATACAGCAATAGGGAGGAAGAAGGCAATGAGAGAGATAATTTATCTGACAAAGAGAAACTGCAGGGTGTTTCTCAGGGACAAGGCGGCGGTGTTCTTTTCCTTCCTGTCAATGTTGATTATATTGGGGCTGATGGTGGTCTTTCTGGGGAAGATGAACAGCGACGAGCTGATCAGTGTGCTGGCGGAATACGGCGG
>USGM01000073.1 GCA_900554205.1 uncultured Lachnospiraceae bacterium | reverse complement strand
AACCCGCTCGGACTTGCTGAGTTTACGCTCAGCCGTAAGGATCCCGAGTATGTCGGACGCGCGAAGGTGATGCGCGGTCTCGAGGAAGAGCGCAGCAAGGGCGGACATCCCTGCCATGTGATGCCGGAAATTAAAAAGGTAATGGCACCGATCAAGGAGAAATTCCCGGAGGTCAGCCATGTGAATACAGGCTTCGGCTCTACGATCTTTGCCGTGAAGCCGGGAGACGGTTCCGCGAGAGAGCAGGCAGCTTCCTGCCAGAAGGTTCTCGGCGGCTGGGCGAACATTGCCAACGAGTACGCGACAAAGCGTTACCGCTCGAACCTGATTAACTGGGGTATGCTTCCCTTCCTGATCAAGGAGGGTGAGCTTCCGTTTAAGAACCTTGATTATCTCTTCATCCCCAACATCAAGAAGGCTGTGGAGGATAAGACGGACGAGATTACCGCATATGTGGTAAAGGATGGAGGCTTGCAGGAATTCAAATTGAGTCTCGGCGAGCTGACCGATGAGGAGAGACAGATTATTCTCAAGGGTTGTCTCATCAATTATAACAGAGTATAGGGGGACTGACATTTATGGAATTTAACAAGACTGTCTCAAATCCAATGCTGGTAGGCTGTATTGAGCTTGTGAAGGAGGAAGACACGCCGGATCATCGCAATATGTTTGTGACAGAGCTTTTGAAGGCATCCTTTCAGGCGCCCGCCGTCATCGACCCGGAGCCGGTTGCGGACGCAGAGGGAAAGCTGACGATAACACCGGGCGGTAAGGTGCAGTTCCCGATGCTTTCCACGCCCGACGGAAGGAAGTTTTTCATGGGCTTTACCGATCCGGTGGAGTACAAGAAATGGGCTGCCACAAGCAAGGATCTTCCGTTCTTCTCATTGAAATTTGACGACTATGCCAACATGATCTTCCGCAAGGATGCGCAGGGCAATGAGTGTCCGGCGGTTGGCTTTGTCATTAATCCGATGGGAGCGAATGTTGTCGTGCCAAAGGAAATGATCGCTGGCATTGTGGCGACAAGGATCGCACAGGCAAAGCAGATGGCGGCAAAGCGCGCCGCACAGCAGAGACCCACCGGCGTTCCTCCGGTTCCGCCGACAGAGACAAAATAGCAATAGAAAGCTAAAGTAAATACAAAATGTGACGATATACTCTGTACAGGGAAGCAGTTTGGCCGACTGCTACCGAGTACAGAGTAGACCACGGATGGTGTTTGTGCGAAGAAAGGGATTTCTTCGCCGGATGCCATCTTTTTTTTCCGAAAAGCTGACGAGCGGCGGAAGTGGAGGGAATTGAAGGAGAGATAGATTGAGAATTGATTCCAGTGCAGTAGGAATGGAATCCGCCAGAAGCTACAGAGCTTCCGGTACAACCGTCAGAAGATTTATGATAAGGGATTATCAGCAGAATCTGGCGCAGGGAAAGGATACCCTGAATGCAGGTATAGAGAGCAATGCCCAGAACACCGGGGATACCGTGGGAAAAGAGGCGGGAAAGACCGCAGAGGGCAATGAGAAGAAGGTCACCACACTTCAGGACTGGCAGGCAAGATTTCAGGCGTCCGCCTCGAATCTGTCCATAAGAAGCTCGGTCAGCCAGACCTTTGAGGACATCAGACAGCAGACCATCCGTTACATCTTTGATCTGCTCTTCCCGGCGAGGAGAAACCGCTGGGATTCATGGATGCAGGACAATGGCATACAGCAGAATACTGAGAGCCAGAATACGGTGACAAACACCGATGGAGAGTCGCAGGGAATGTACTATGACGGAAACGGACTCCTGAATTTGCAGCCCCGCGAACTGAGGATGAACGTACAGGTGCTGGACTACTGTCAGGAGACCTACTTCACAGAGAGCGAGGATGTCGCTTTTTCCACGGTGGGAAAGGTTCGTACCTCGGACGGCAGGGAGATTGACTTTAATGTCAATATCGGTATGAGCAGACGGTTTGAGGAGTACTACAGAGAGGATCTGCAGCTTGCCAGCTTCACCATGTGCGATCCGCTTGTGATCAATCTGGACACGGATGTGGCGCAGCTGGAGGATCAGACCTTCTATTTTGACATAGACGGCGACGGCGAGCTCGATGAGGTGTCGCAGCTGGGAGCGGGCAGCGGTTATCTTGCGCTCGACAAGAACGGAGACGGCATTATTAACGACGGAAATGAACTCTTCGGAACTTCGAGCGGCAACGGCTTTGCCGATCTCGCAAAATACGATCAGGACGGCAACGGCTGGATCGACGAGAACGATGAGATCTGGAGTAAGCTCAAGATCTGGTCGAAGGACGAAAACGGCAAGGATGTGCTCTATACGCTTGCGGAAAAGGGAGTCGGGGCGATCTGTCTTAAAAATGCTTCCACCGACTTCACCCAGAAGGGGCAGGACGGCAGGACGCTCGGCGCTGTCCGCAACACGGGCGTGTTCCTCTATGAGAACGGAAATGTCGGAACGGTTCAGCATGTAGATGTTGCAAAATACTATAAGGAAGCGTAGACTACAGGGAGGCGAAAACCTCCCTGTTTTTGTGTGGAAAAAAGCGGTTATGCGGAAGGTGTTGAATGCTATGGCATCATTCAGGAAATTATATGATAAAGAGAAAATAGATTTCAGTAATCTGCTCTATCCGAACCGGGCAATGTTCCTGCTGCTGGTTCCGATCGTTGTAGAGCAGCTTCTGAATTCTTTTATGGGTATGGCGGACACGATGATGGTGAGCAATGTCGGCAGCGAGGCAATCTCTGCGGTGTCGCTGGTGGACTCCATCAATAATCTGGTCATTCAGATGTTTGCGGCGATGGCATCCGGCGCGGCGATTATCTGCTCCCAGTATCTCGGTCACCAGGACAAAGAGGGAAGCAATAAGGCGGCGCGGCAGGTGCTCCTGACGGTGCTGGTCATTTCGGTATCGCTGACGCTGATCGGTCTGCTGCTCCGCAAACCGCTTCTTCGGCTGATTTTCGGACAGATTGAACCCGGAGTCATGGATAAGGCGATGAGCTATTTTCTGGTGACGATTCTATCTTACCCGTTTCTGGCGCTTTTTAATGCAGGCGCGGCATTTTTCCGTGCGGGGGGCAATTCCCGCTTCCCGATGATCGTTTCCGTCATCTCCAATCTTTTAAATATCGGCGGAAATGCAATACTCATCTTCGGGCTGGATATGGGAGTCACGGGCGCTGCACTTTCCACCCTTTTTTCAAGAATTTTCTGCGCGGTCGTGGTATTGTTTTCCCTGCGCAGGGATGGACAGCCGATCGTGGTGCGCGACTATTACAGAATCCGCCCGGATATGCCGCTTATCATGAAGATTCTGGCAATCGGCATTCCGTCCGGCATAGAGAACGGCATGTTTCAGTTTGGCAAGCTGGCGATCCAGTCCACAGTGTCGGCGATGGGAACGGCGGCAATCGCGGCGCAGGCGATGGCAAATATCCTGGAGATGGTGAACGGTATCTTCGGTGTCGGCGTCGGAATCGGACTGATGACGATGGTAGGGCAGGCGCTGGGCGCGGGCAGGAAGGAAGAGGCGAGATACTACATTGTAAAATGTACGAAAATCGGACTGGTCGGCATACTGGTGTCCTGTCTGGCGGTTTTCGGACTGGCGGAGCCGGTGACAAGGCTTGCCGGGATGGAGCCGGAGAGTGCAAGGCTCTGCATAGAGATGGTTACAGCGATCACGATCGCAAAACCGCTCTTCTGGGCGTTTTCCTTCATACCCGGCTACGGCATGCGCGCAGCAGGAGACGTAAAATTTTCGATGATTACCTCTACGCTCACCATGTGGTGTCTGCGGGTCGTGCTGTGTATTTTCCTTGTCAAAACATACAATATGGGGCCGATGGCGGTCTGGTACGGCATGTTCGCGGACTGGGCAGTGAGAGGAATCGTGTTCACCCTGCGCTTCCGCGGAGACCGCTGGCTGCAAAAGCGCGTTATTTGACATTACTTGGGTATCAGGTGGTTGTATAAATCCCTCCGATTCGGGAAAAATGATTGTGAAGAAAAAATCTTACAACGTATTTTTCATCGGAAAAGGAAGGTAGACAGCCATGAGAAGAAATAGAAAGAACAGTGCAAAGAAAGAGAGAATCATCATGCTTGCCTCATCGGCTTTTGTGCTTACGGCACTGACCATGACAGGCATCTATATGCAGGCGCGGGACGAGGAGTCCAAGGACAACGGGTATACGCTGGATTTTACAGCGCTGGAAAACAACACGGAGAATAAGTCGCAGGAGATCGCGCAGAACAATCAGCCGAATCCTATCGGAAATACGGTTCCGCTGGAAAATTTCGCTGACGTGACCGAGGACGATCTCGATTATATGCCCATGGAGGCGGGCTCCGGCAATATTGAGATTCCCGGACTGACAACGATTTCTGGGCAGGAAGATCTTCTTGCCGAGGAGGAGCCGCAGGCACCGGCGGAAACCGATGACAGCGGAAACGGCGCAAAGGAAGAGAAGAAAGAGGACAGCGGAAGCAAGAGTGAGCCGAAGAAGGTAACAGTGAGCAAGGAACTGCACTTTGCGGAGAGCGACGGTCTTCTCCGGCCTGTTTCCGGGGAAGTGCTCATTCCGTTCAGCATGGACAGCAGTGTCTATTTTTCTACACTGGATCAGTATAAATATAATCCGGCGCTGATGCTGGATGCCGAGGAGGGAACGAGCGTTGCCGCCTGTGCCGAGGGAAAGGTCATTGATATTTTCCAGAATGCGGAAATTGGTAATGCCGTGACAATGGACTTAGGAGACGGCTATCAGATCACCTACGGACAGCTGCAGGAGATCAGCGTCAGCCTTGACAGCTATGTAAATCCCGGCGAGCAGGTCGGAACAATCGCAGCGCCCACGAAATATTACAGCATAGAGGGTGCGAATCTTTATCTGAAGCTGACAATGGATGGAACCCCTGTAAATCCTGAACTTCTGTTCCGGTAGGAAAAGAACATTGCGGGCGGGAGAGAGTATTCAGAGAGCAGAGGAGTGACCTATGTATATTGTCGGCGGAACGATTAAGACCATGGCAGGAAAAGATATTGAGAACGGCTGCATTCATATTGTGGGCGGTAAAATAGCGGAGATCGGCAGGCGGGATGAAATTGAGGTTCATCCCGCTGCTTGCGAGAGGGTAATCGAGATAGAGAACGGGCTGATTATGCCCGGTATTATCGAGGCGCACTGCCACATGGGGATCACGGAAGAGAAAAAAGGTATGGAGGGCGACGACTGCAATGAGACAGTGGATCCGGTCACCCCGTGGCTGAGGGCGATTGATGCCATCAATACGATGGATGCAGCCTTTGATGACGCGGTGCGCGCGGGGATCACCTCCGCAATGATCGGACCGGGAAGCTCGAATGTCGTGGGTGGTCAGTTCGCATTCCTTAAGACGAAAGGGCGCAGGATCGACGACCTGATCGTGAAGGCGCCGGCGGCGATGAAGATTGCCTTTGGCGAAAATCCCAAGGTCAATTACTCGGGGCAGGGAAAGAGTCCGTCAACGCGGATGGCGATTGCCGGGATGCTGCGCAGGGAGCTGGCAAAGGCAAAGGAGTATGAGAAAAAGAAGGAGAGAGCACAGGAACAGGGGGAAGTCTTTGAGGCGGATTTTGAAATGGAATGCTGGCTGCCCGTCCTGCGCAGAGAGATTCCCCTGAAAGCACATGTGCACCGGGTGGACGACATTTTTACGGCGGTCCGCATTGCAAAGGAATTTGGACTGCGCATAACGCTTGATCACTGCTCGGAGGGGCATCTGATCGCGGAGGAGCTTGCGGCAGAGGGCTTTCCTGCGATTGTCGGGCCGGATCTTGCGAGCCGGAGTAAGATCGAGGTGCAGAATATGGCATTCAAGACTGTCGGCATTCTGAACCGTGCGGGTGTGAAAACAGCGATCACGACGGATCATCCGGTTTCGCTGATTGCTTCCCTGCCGCTCTGTGCCGGACTTGCAGTGAAGGCGGGACTTCCGCTGGAGGAAGGCTACCGCGCCATTACCATCAACGCGGCGGAGATCTGCGGCGTGGCGGACAGGGTCGGCAGCCTCGAGCCGGGGAAGGATGCAGATATTGCGATTTTTACGGGAAATCCGATGGAAATTTTCACGAAGACGCTTTATACTATCATTGACGGAAATGTGGTGTATGAGGAGGGCGGCTTATGCTTGAGCGCGGAAGGAAAATCGGAATAACAGACTGCATATGGGTGATTATGGTCGGCGCACTCTATTTTTGCTGGGCGTGTCATTTGCAGCAGAGCTGGTGTCCGGATGAATATATGAGGGATGACGTGGCGTTCTGGATATTGCAGAACGGGCGGCTGCCGGTCGGAAATGAGCCGGAGCTGATAAATCCTATCTGGGGTTTTTCTTACGCCTTTTTGCCCTATCTGCCTTCGCTGATCGGTGTGCTGCTGATGAAGCTATGCGGACTGTTTACAGCTTCTCCCGCCGCCCTGCTGATGGCTCTGAGATCGGTCAGTGTATTGGCGGGAGCGGGTTCGGCACTGTTTTCCCTGAAGATCGGGAAGCGTGTTTTTCATAATCGTCTGTCGGACTATGTGTTCTCGGCATTTATATGTCTTTTACCGCAGTTTGTTTTCGTCAGTTCTTATTTCAACAATGACAGCTTTTCAGTTTTTACAACGGTAGTGATGCTGTATTTCTGGGTCTGCGGACTACAGGATGGTTGGAACGTGAGAAACAGTATCGGACTGGGGATCGGCATAGGGTGCTGTGCCCTTACATACTATAATGCCTATGGCTTTATTCTGGGCAGCGTGGTCTTTTATTTTCTTTCGTGGGCTGCCAGAGGAGAAAAGAGTAAGCCCGGTAATGTCCTGAAATATTTTCTGATTATTCTGGGGACGGCATTCGCTGTTGCAGGGTGGTATTTTATCAGGAATTATTTTATTTATGACGGTGACTTCCTTGGTATGCGGGCGATGAGATACTGTGGTGAACTGAATGCAGCGGATGCATATAAACCGTCCAGTATACAGACGAGACAGGAGATGGGTGTGAACTTCTGGGATATGCTTACAGATGCATACTGGTTTCGGAATACCCTGCACAGCTTTATCGGCTGCTTTGGCTATATGAATGTATGGATATCCCTCAAGCTGGTAAGGGTGTACTATCTGGTGCTGGGCGGAGGCGCGGCAGTGGGGCTCGTTCTGCTTTCCGGAAAGAAGAGGACGAGACCTCTGAGCCTCTGTCTTCTGATGACTATAGTGCTTCCAGTGCTGCTCTCGCTTTACAATTCTTATACCACTGACTATCAGATGCAGGGCAGATATTTGCTGTCAGCGCTCCCGGGACTGGCCTTTCTGGCAGTGAGCTGTTATGACAGAATCGTTGCGAAAGTGAGAAAATGGATGCAGAATCTGTTTCTGGGAGTCATTCTTGTGGGCTGGATTCTGCTTTTTGCGCGTGTCTGGTTTACTACGATTCTGCCGGAGTGCTGGGCTCAGGCGATTGAGCAGATATTGTTATGAGAAATAAGATTGCACATCTGTTATATTGAGAATATAATGTTCACATGGTCAGTGAATGGTGGTTATCGTGGAGGAAGCGCTTGAAAAGATATTTGAAGCTCTGTATCCTGTCTGCGCTGGTAATTGCTGCCGGAGGCTTCGGCGGCTGCGCGGAGGAGGCGGCAGAGATTGAAACAACTGTGAAAAATCCATATGCGGGTGCGGTCAGCATGGAGGAGACTCCGGTTGTGGACTATGTGGTTCCGAAGCTGTCACCGAATGTCCTTATTGACAGGCAGGGCTATTCTATCGACGGTGGAAAGACAGCGGCGGTCAGAGGGAAAAGCCTTCCGGGGGAATTCCGGCTTGTGGATGCCGCGACGGGAGAAGCGGTTCTGACAGGGCTGGTGACGGAAATCGTCTATCACGCAGAGCAGGGGCTCTACTCGGGAGTGGTCGATTTCAGCGATTACAGTACGGCGGGCGACTACTATCTGGAGTGTGATACTCTGGGACGTTCCTATGACTTCACGTTGCAGAAGGAGCATTACCAGACGTTGTTTACTGAGACCTATGAGGGGATGATGGAGGACTGCCAGCAGCGGACGGCGGAGATTTCAGATGTCATTATGCTCCTTGAGACCTATGAATGGTATCCCTCGCTTTTCCCGGATGCTGACAGGGATGATATGCCGGATGTCCTGAAAGAGATCCGCGGATGGGTGGCGTATATGGAGGAGAACGGAGTAGAGGCGGAGGAAGAAGCGCTTTATGCGGCTTTGCTGGCGAAATTCGGATACCTTTACCAGAAGTTTGACCATGATTATGCGACGGATTCCCTGAAGAGGGCATCTACCGTTTTAGGGCAGACCCAGACGACGATCAGCAGAGATGCCGACAGCTTTTATGCATTGACTGAGCTTTACCGCGCGACGGGCCGCTATACTTACAGGAATCAGATCGTCGATTACAAGAGTTTTTTTGAGGATAACAGCAGCTACCTTGAGGAGCCGTGTTATCTGTTTGGCATTATGACTTATATGGCAACACGCCAGAAGGTCGATGTGGAGCTTTGTGGGAAGTTCATGAACAGGCTGATGGAGAGGGCAGAGGAAATTTCTGGGCGCTATACGGAAATGCTTCACCCGGTAACAGCGAGGAATAATGGTTCAACAGAGCTGCTCGAACGCGCCGTTGAACTGTCATGTGCCAACTATGTCATGAATAATTATCAGTATACGGGAATAGAGGAGAATTTTCTCCATTACCTGATGGGACAGAATCCGGATTCCATCAACTTTTATGAAAACGGAGAGGACAGGGCACGGTATCTGCTGCTGTTGGCGCAGCTTGCGGAGAACGATGCAAAAAGCGAATAGAAAGGAATACATAGTATGAAGATTATTGTTTTGGCAGGAGGAACCAGCACGGAGAGAGATGTATCGCTCAGCTCCGGCAGTATGATTTACAGGGCATTGAAGGCGAATGGACATCAGGCAATGCTGCTTGATGTTTATCTTGGCTATGATGGAGAGACAGAGGGCATCTTTGAGAGGGATACGGACTGGGCGGCAGAGATCGGTAATGTCAGCGAAAAGAATCCTGACCTTGCAGAGATCCGGGCACTGCGCAAGGACGGCGGCAAGAGCTTCTTTGGCCCGAATGTGTTGAAGCTCTGCCAGATGGCGGACTGTGTATTCATGGCATTGCACGGGGCGAACGGCGAGGACGGCAAGATTCAGGCGTGCTTTGAACTGTTGGGCATTCCCTATACCGGAACGGATTTCGTCAGCTCAGCGATGGCGATGGACAAAGGAATTACAAAGGATCTGTTCAAGGCATACGGCATTTCCACACCTGCCGGAATCCGGCTGGCAAAGGGAGAGACCGAGCAGGAGAAGATTCCGTTTCCCTGCATTGTCAAGGCGTGCTGCGGCGGTTCAAGCGTAGGTGTCTGCATTGCCCGCAATGAGGCAGAATACGAGGCTGCTAAGGAAGAGGCGTTCCGTTATGACAACGAGGTTGTCATTGAGCAGTATATCGACGGAAGGGAGTTTTCCGTCGGCGTTATGGACGGCAAGGCGCTTCCGGTGATCGAGATTGCACCGAAGGTCGGATTTTACGATTATAAGAATAAGTATCAGGCGGGAAGCACGGTGGAGACCTGTCCCGCGGAGCTTTCCGAGGAGAAGACGAGGGAACTGCAACAGGCGGCAGAACTGGTATTCAAGGCATTGCGGCTCAAGAGCTATGCGAGAATGGACTTCCGAATGAACACATGGGGAGAGATTTTCTGTCTGGAGGCAAATACGCTGCCGGGCATGACACCGGTTTCCCTGTTGCCGCAGGAGGCGGCTGTTCTGGGCATGGACTTTGCTGCGCTCTGTGAGAAGATATTGAGGATGGCTGTCAAGGACTGAATAGTCCCGGATTGAACGGCACAGGATTTTAAAGGAGAGGAATCCCATGAGACTGAGTATCAATGAGATCGCTGCTTTCTGCGGAGGAAAGCTTGTACTGAAGGACGGCATGAATGCCGATACAGAGGTCAGCTCTGTTGTGATCGATTCCAGAAAGGCAGAGGCAGGCGGTGCGTTTCTGGCAACGGTGGGAGAGCGCGTGGACGGACACCGCTTTATCAGCGGGGTTTTTCAGAAGGGAGCCTGTCTTGCCATAACCGGGAAAAGCCCGGAGCTTGTGGAGAAGGAGACGGGGGAAGACTGCTCCGGCTGGGGAAGCTATGTGCTGGTCGAGGATACGCTGCAGGCGCTGAAGGATATTGCGGAGGGCTATAGGAGAAAGCTTCAGATTCCTATCGTCGGTATTACAGGCAGTGTCGGGAAGACCAGCACCAAGGAGTTTATCGCCGGGGTTCTCTCGGTGAAATATCAGGTTTTAAAGACAGAGGGAAATTTCAACAATGAGATTGGTGTCCCGCTTACTCTGCTGCGCATCAGGGATGAACATCAGGCGGCGGTAGTGGAAATGGGGATCAGTGATTTCGGGGAGATGCACCGGCTCAGCAAGATGGTACGCCCGAATGTCTGCGTCATGACAAATATCGGACAGTGTCATCTGGAGAATCTCGGAACACGCGACGGCATCCTGAAGGCAAAATCCGAAATCTTTGATTTCATGGCGGACGACGGTGTGATCTGCCTGAACGGAGAGGATGATAAGCTCAGTACATTAAGGGAGATCAAGGGGCATGTCCCTCATTTCTTCGGATTGGGAGGAAATGACGTGGAGGAGGTGCGCGCCGGAGAGATCGAGAGCCACGGACTCTGGGGAAGCGATGCGGTGTTGCATTTTGATGAGCTTGACAATGACAGATGTCTTCCGGGAATAAAGGCAGCGGCGACGGGGATCAAGACGCTTGAAATTCATGTGCCGCTTCCGGGCAGACATATGGTTCTGAATGCTGCTGCGGCTGCGTGCGTGGCAAGGCTGTTCGGACTTTCTTATGAGGAGATTGCGGAGGGGATTGGCAGGGTTCAGCCGGTGAGCGGAAGGAATCATCTGATCCGGCTTGACAGATATACCTTGATCGATGACTGCTATAACGCCAACCCGGCATCTATGCGCGCGGCGCTGGAGCTTCTCGCGCTGGCGGATACAAGGAAAATTGCGATTCTGGGAGATATGTTTGAGCTTGGTGCCGATTCGGATGCGCTGCATGTCGGTGTGGGTGAATTTGCAGTGGCAGCAGGCATTGACGGACTGATCTGTGTCGGTGAGAATGCGATCCATATCTATGAGGCAGCGGCAGAGCACGCGACGGGAAAGCTGCATATCGCACATTTCCCGACGTTAGCAGCGCTCTTTGAGACGCTGGAGCAGGAGAAGGAAGAGTATGTGCCGGAGGGCAGCACCATTCTTGTAAAGGCCTCGCATGGAATGGAATTTACGAAGGTGCTGGACTTCCTGAAGAATCTGTAACGCTTTTTATTGCATTTCCTTCTTTAATTCAAAATAGCGCTTTTGTATGATACCACCCACATAGGTACCAAGGCTTTTTCTGTCTTCTTTGTCGAGCTGGTCTATGTAGATCGGCTTGCCAAAGTCGATTATGACATTTGCTTTCTTAATTTTCGGCAGATGATCCTCGAAGATGGCGGCGGTGTTTACCAGGGTCATCGGAACAATGGGAACCTTTCCCTTTTCCGCGATCTTAAAACTGCCGTCATGAAAGGGCAGAAAGGTGTCATTTACCTTATTGCGCGTACCCTCCGGAAAGATACACATCGAATAGCCGTTCTTTACTTCCTCGACACCGGCGAGGATTGTCTTCAGCCCCTCCTTGATATTCTTCCTGTCCAGGAACAGGCAGTGGATGTTTTTCATCCAGATGCGGAGAATGGGGGCCTTTTTCATCTCAATCTTAGCAACATAGCCCGTCACACCGGGAAAATAGGAAAGTGTCAGGATGACATCGAAAAAGCTGCGGTGGTTTCCGGCATAGAGAACCGCCGTATCCGTCGGAATGTTTTCCAGTCCCTTTACCGTGACCTTTGCGCCGGAGAGAAAGGCGATACAGCGGAAGCCCCAGCTGACAAGCGCCTTGGAGCTTCTTGCCTTAAGGCCGGGATTAAATTTCCCGATAATCCACTCCACGAGCAGCACCGGCAGGAACAGGATCAGGTACAGGATAAGATAGAGCACGACCAAAATAAAACGTATCATAGAGAAACCTCACAGCTCAGAATTTTCGTATTGTTCCGGAGCTGTGTCGGTACACCGCCTCCGGACAGTTACAGTTTAGCATAAATTGCCGTTTGTGTACATAGAATACAGCAAAGAAAAGGTTTGTGCGAGGCAACATTGAAAATGAGACGGAATGTGTGGAAGAGACTGGCATGTGTGCTGCTTGCGGCAGTTTTACTGTTACAGTCGGGCTGTACCTTCTTAAGCGAGGAAAAGCTCAAACTGCGCGATCTTGAGTTTACCGTGCTGGGCGAGGAGAAAATACCGGCGGAGCTGAAGACGATCATCGAGGAGAAGAAGGCGGCGCCCTTCCAGATCACTTATACGGATAATGAAAATCTGTACATATGCATCGGCTACGGGCAGCAGGAAACCGGCGGCTACAGCATAGCGGTGGAGGAGCTTTACCTGACGGACAGCAATATCTGCGTCAATACGAGTCTGCTCGGCCCGGATGCGTCAGAGAAGAGCAATAAGACGCCTTCCTTCCCCTATATTGTCCTCAAGACGGAATTTCTGGAGCAGACAGTAATCTTTGAATAAAGGCTTGCGGCACTTTCCTTTTTTCCCTATCCATGGTAAAATATTACTATATGAAAAACATACCTCATGAGGGAGAAACAGGAGGGTGCCATGCTGTTAATTAAGAATGGATATATGATAGATCCCAAATCGGGATGGGACGGAAATTATGATATTCTGGTGGAAAATGACACGATCGTAAGGATCGGGAAAAGACTGGAGACGCCCAAGGGAAAGTGTAGGATTATTGATGCGGAGGGGCTGCTTGTAGCACCCGGACTTGTGGATGTACATGCACACTTCCGCGATCCGGGTTTCACCATGAAGGAGGATATTGTCACCGGAGCCGCCGCTGCCGCAAGGGGCGGTTATACATCGGTGGTGCTCATGGCAAATACAAAGCCTACCGTCGATAATCTGGATACTTTGAAATATGTGATCGGACGCGGAAAGGAGACCGGCATTCATGTCTACACCTGTGCGAATGTGACGATGGGCATGAAGGGAAAGGAGCTGACGCCGATGCGTGAGCTTGCCGCAGCGGGGGCGGTCGGATTTACGGATGACGGGATTCCGCTGATGGATGAAAAAATTGTGCGCGATGCCATGAAGAATGTGGCGGCTCTTGATCTGCCGATCAGCTTTCACGAAGAGAATCCGGCTTTGATAGAGAACAACGGCGTGAACCGGGGAAGGGCGAGTGAACATTTCGGCATCGGAGGATCTCCCCGAGAGGCAGAGATCACGATGGTCGGGAGAGATTTAAAGCTTGCCCTTGAGACGGGGGCAAGCATCGATATTCAGCATGTCAGTGCAAGGGAGACGGTTGAATTGATCCGCAAGGCGAAGGAGAAGGGACATAACATCCATGCGGAGGCAACGCCCCATCACTTTACGCTGACGGAGGATGCGGTGATAAAGTACGGAACACTTGCGAAGATGAATCCGCCTCTGCGCGAAGAAGCAGACAGGCAGGAGATCATACGCGGACTGGTCGACGGCACGATAGACATGATTGCGACAGATCATGCGCCGCACACGGCGGAGGAAAAGGCGAAATCCATCACCGAAGCGCCCAGCGGAATCATCGGTCTGGAGACGGCGCTTGCACTCGGAATCACAGAGCTGATCGACGGCGGTTATCTCACGATGAGACAGCTTCTGACACTGATGAGTACGAACCCGGCAAACCTCTACCATCTCAACGCCGGTTATCTCGCAGAGGGAGGCCCTGCGGACATTGTTCTGATAGACACAACGGCGGACTGGGAGCCATCGGAGTATGCTTCAAAGGCATCTAACACACCCTTCACCGGCTGGAACCTGAAAGGAAAGGTGGTAAAGACCATCTCCGGTGGAAAGGTGGTTTACGAGGCGTAGGAAGAAGGAATTATGATTGGATAAAGAAGAAGGGAAACTCTTTTTTGCATATCTGAATCAAAAGCGGAGTGAATACAGAGTATCCATGGGAAAGCTGTGCGATGGGTTATGTACTCCGAGAATCATCTCCTATATGGAGAAGGGGGAGCGCTATCCGGAGCTGATGCTCCGGGACAGACTCTCGGCAAGACTGGGGATAGATCCCGACGATTATTCGCAGCTGCTGGATTGTCAGGAGTATGACCGATGGCTCGCCAGACAGGCGGTTGTTCATCAGCTTTTCCGGGATAATATGCAGGAAGCGGCGAAGGTATTAAGAAAGTATGAGACCGGGTGCGATCAGGATGACCCCTTGGAGAGGCAATTTTGTCTGGACATGCAGTTTCAGATCAGGCGGAGGGAGCATGCCGACAGAGAGGAATTGGCTGAACTTTGCACTCAGGCGGCGGAGCAGACGTTGAAGGGCGTGACCATGCATAACCTTTATAAGAAGGCTGTTTCCGCGCAGGAAATCAATCTGCTCATGGAGAAGGAATGGTACAGGGCAGAGGGGAGAAGAAGCAGGTTCTTCCTTGCGGTTATGGATTATCTGGAGAACCATCATATTGACGAGACGAACAGGGTGAAAATTTATCCCAAGGCTGTCCTGTACTGGTGCCGGAGCCGCATGGAGACGAAGCTGGAAGATTCGGAACGCTTGCAGCTTCTTGAGTCCTGCACTCAGGCGATAGAGCTTTTGAGAAACAGGGGAAGATTATACTATTTCTGGGAGCTTCTGGAGCTTAGAGAAAGGCTGCTGGAATGCCTGATTGCGCGTTATCCGGAAATGGAGAGCATGGAACAGGAAAACAGACAGTGGAAGGAAACGCTGGAAGAACTTTACACAGACTACGGCGTGGAGAAGAAGACCTTTCATGAGGGATTTCTCTATGTTTCAAAGCACGCGGAATGTGTCAACGATGTAATCAGGATACGAAGGAAGATGCTGGGCCTGAGCCAGCAACAGCTCTGCGAGGGACTCTGTGATGTGAAGACACTGCGAAGGCTGGAGCATCGGCAGACGACACCACAGAGAGCAATTGTGACGCAGCTTCTGATGCGGCTTGGACTTCCGGGTGAACTGAGATATACGGATGTCCTGACTGATAAGCCGGAAATGACACAGCAACTGCGGAAAATGCGAGATGCAGCTCTCGTTTTCCAGACTCAGACCGTGGAGAATTGGTGGGAAAAGGTTAAGCAGAAGCTTCCTTTGATGCAGAGATTGAACAGGCAGAAGCTGCTCGGTGAGGAAACTATGTTGGCATGGAATCGCGGGGAATTGCAGCGTGACGAGTACTGCCGGCGGTTACAGGAGGCGATAGAACTGACACTGCCTTTGAAGGTTTTTCTACAGCCAGGCGAAAAATATTTGACAGCGGGTGAACAGGATTATATCTGCAACCGTATGAAAGGTCTGGATTCTTCTGGAGAAGAGTTTCAGCTCTGCATGTGCCGATTAGAGGAGACATATCGCCCCTATATGTTCAACGAAAAGATAGAGTCGATGATTGGAACTTTTGAATTCATAATGTCTTATATCGGGAGTGAGATGGGAAATAGAGGACAGTTTGACAATGCGGATGAATACAGCCGATTTATCGCGGAGGAGAGTCTGAGGGAACGGCGATTCCGATTCCTGCCCGGAGCTGTTTATGATCAATGTTGGAACTATATTGAACGGAGAAAGAAGGGCATTCCGATAAAAGCGGAATTAGATACTGGGAGGGAACTCACGAAATGCATTATACTGAGCCAGATGGCAAAGAATGAGAAAAAAGAACGCTTTTATCGAAAGATGCAACAGGGAATATAATCAATATTTGATGAAGATTACAGATCATCACGAGGCAGACATTCATCGTTACTCAACGTAGCACAGAAAGAATCATTGGAACAGGAATCTTTGTCATGCGGTATATTTATTATAGATCCCAAAAGTAAAAAAAGAATGGAATATAATGAAACAAAGTGTAACAGGGTTGAACAAATTTTTTTTCTCATTTTGAAGCTCCTTTCATCTATATAATTGAAACGTTAGTATAAATTTCTACCCCCTACAAGGGACAGAGTTGTTCCGGCTTTTCGACAGTTTATGTCGAATTTGAGAACAACTCTGTCCCTTTCTCTTTTATCCTTTATGTGGTACTATTTAATTGTTCACAGATGAGAAGGAAAATGCCTGTGAGAACTCAAAGTGTATATGATTAGGGTGTCAAAAGGTGGTTTGTAAAAAACTGTGCCGAAGATAATCTTCAAAGAATCGCTCTTTTGACATTCCAATCATGTATATTAGGAGTTTCTACAGGAGATATTCCTTAAAAAGTTTTTCTTGCCTTTTTATATTGAATCTGTTATTATATTTATCTTAAGCATATATTCTGAATATCAGACAGCGAAGAGCTGTTCTACGATCTCTATTTTTCAATGGATTCTATGCTTAAAAACTCACATTTTAACTGCATAGCGCATTGGAAAACAGGGATGGTATGAGGTCTCCTTTGTTCCCGATGCACTGTGGGAACGGAGGGAAGCTTGAAGGATTTACAGGAAATGAACCTGGTGGATGACTTTCTGGTGAACAGCC
>USGM01000072.1 GCA_900554205.1 uncultured Lachnospiraceae bacterium | reverse complement strand
CTTGAGGGCTTGCCCCGGGGTAGTTCATTTACATGAAGGACTGTATGGGGAACATATGGACGAAGAAAAAAAAACGAAAACTAAAACTGCATACTACCACCTTCCCGGTTTGTTTGAATTTTATGAACTGTATCAGGTATTCCTGCCGCTGTTTCGTGAGCACAGAGAATATTTTTATGATTGGTGCGATATCGGTTCTATCTATGGCGCGCCCACAGATTGCCTCTGGGGTGGAGGGCGTGTGGAGATTGGTGATCGTGATCCGCGGGAGATTCTGGCGCTGATGCGGGAGTATGGAATCTCAGCCCGGCTGACATTCAGTAATTCCCTGCTCAGAGAGGAACATCTTTCGGATAGGAAATGTAATAACCTCTGCGCTTTGCTTAATGTGGGCGAAGGCATCCAGAATGGTGTTATTGTTCATTCCGAGCTGCTGTTGGAGTATCTGAAGAAGACTTATCCGGGGCTTTACTTTGTCTCCTCCACGACCAAGGTCATAACAGATTTTCAGCAGTTTACAGACGAAGTGGACAGGGAGGATTTCCGCTATGTTGTACCGGACTTTCGCCTGAACAAAGCTTTTGACAAATGGAATACGCTGTCCGAGATTCAGAAAGATAAAGTCGAATTTCTATGCAATGAGTGCTGCCGGATAGGCTGTAAGGACAGGAAAACCTGTTATGAGGCTGTCAGCCGCAAAAATCTTGGGGAAGATGGCTCCGATTACCGCTGCACTGCCCCGGACGCAGACAGTGGCTATCGTTTTTCCAAAGCCATGACAAATCCGGGCTTTATCGGTGTTTATGACATCAAAAATGTCTACCTGCCTATGGGATTTTCCAATTTCAAAATCGAGGGTCGCGGACTTGGCAGCGCGCTGATTTTGGAATTTTTACTTTATTACCTGACGAAGCCGAAATACCAGCTACATGTCAGGGAAGAGATTTATCTGGACAATATGCTGGATCTGTTTTAAAGACTATTGAAGAGTTGGATTTATGATAGCTTGGATAAAAATGGATTTCCTGCCTGAAAGAGAAGAGATACAGCTCAGGTAGGAATGTTGAATCAGGCATACCATATAAGGCGGGAGGAGAGGATGACTATATACGAATACGGAAATCGGGAAGCATCTATTATTTTGATTCAGCCCGTCGGGGAGCATGATCTGCCGGGAATAGAGAAGGAAGCTGTTGAAATACGGAGGCTGACACACATGGATTTCCGGTTGATTGCCGTGAAGGTTGATAGCTGGAATCATGATTTGTCCCCATGGAACGCGCCTGCCGTGTTTGGAAAAGAGGACTTCGGTGACGGCGCGGCGGAGCTTCTGGAGGAAATTCTGAAATTGTGCGCGGATGGAAGCAGGACATATTATCTCGGCGGCTATTCTCTTGCCGGACTTTTTTCGCTGTGGGCTGCTTATCAGACTGGTGTGTTTTCAGGCGTCGCTGCGGCATCGCCGTCTGTCTGGTTTCCCGGATTTATTAACTATATGAAACAGCATGAGATCAGGAACCGGGCTGTCTACCTAAGCCTTGGAGACAAGGAAGAAAAGACCAGAAATCCCATTATGTCAACGGTCAGTGACTGCATCCGGGAGGGGTATGCATGGCTGGACGGACAGGGAATCCGCTGTACACTGGAATGGAATCCGGGCAACCACTTTAGGGAACCGGATCTCAGGACGGCGAAGGCGTTCGCATGGGTGATGAATTCTATTGATTTTGCCCCAGACAGGAATAGCAAAACGGCGTCATGTGATATTTCCCCTTAAATAATTGTATAAAGTGGCTCTCGTTGCAGAAGCAGAGCGTATAGCTCACCTCGTTGACGGACATTCCGGCTGCAAGCATTTTCTTCGCCTCAGTTAATTTCTGATCCAGAATGTACTGATGGATGGAAATATTTGTAGCCTTTTTAAACGCCTTGGAAAGATAATCCCGGGACACATGAAGGTTCTCGGCGATGGTTTCGATCTTCAGACGACTGTGAAGATTCACATGTATGAAGTGGACGCATCTGTTAATCAAAGTGTTGTAACACATAGGAATCGTGTTATCTTTTACCCGCATGACAAGCTCAAGCGCCTTTTCGCAGAGATAATCGATACATTTTTCCATCGTCTGAAAAGAGTCGATCTCCTGAATATACCGGTCACTCAGCTGGTAAGCCTCGCTCTCGTCCAGACCGCCCAGAATGGCGTAGTGGATTGCTATGGCGACGGTAGATACTGCCCAGTAATGGATTTCCCTTAAAGGGTGATCGGACATATGACCGATAATGAGTCCGGAGCCTTTATATAAATTTATGGCAGCAGTCACACCCTCGACATCTCCGTTTTGGATTGAATTGAACAATAGAATTTCATAGCGGAAAGGCGTGTGCGTCTTTCCGGTTTCTCTCGCCTCGTACAGAAAATTCTCTGTCGGATCAAGAAATTCATACCCTATCCCTGAAAAGTTTCCGGTCATTTGATGTTCCCCCATTTCTATTTTATCATACCATAAATTTGATATGAGACAACATAAATTTAATATAGATAAAGTGCCGGAGATGTTAAGTTGATAGTAGGGAAAGAGAACCAAACGGAGGGATTTTTATGGGGAAGAATCTGGAGGAAATGTGCAGGCTGGTGACAGGGCGCGGGGCATGGCATATCGGAGATATTCAGGTCTCGGACGGCCCGCACGGCGTCCGCGCGCAGGAGGATGGCGCAAAAAACAATGACAGCTACGAAGCGACCTGTTTTCCGACTGCCAGCAGCGCTGCGTGTTCATGGGACACGGAGCTGATCGGAAAAATGGCGCAGGGAATCGCGGCGGAGGCGAAGAAGCTGGGAGTTTCGGTCGTACTTGGCCCCGGCGTGAATATCAAGCGCTCCCCGCTCTGCGGAAGGAATTTCGAGTATTATTCGGAAGACCCGTTTCTGGCAGGAGAGTTAGCTGCCTCCTATATCCTTGCCATGCAAAGCTGCGGAGTGGGCACCTCTCTGAAGCATTTTGCCGGAAACAGTCAGGAGACACACCGTATGACCTCCAATTCCATGATTGATGAGAGGGCTTTGCATGAAATTTATCTGGCGGCGTTTGAGAATGCTGTCAAAAAGGCGAACCCCGCAACCGTCATGGCAAGCTATAACTATGTCAACGGTGTTCCGGCATGTGAGAGTGTTTATCTCCTGACGGAGACCCTCAGGAAAAAATGGGGCTATAAGGGACTGGTAATGAGCGACTGGGGCGCATGTGTTGATCTTCCGGCATGTATCTCCGCGGGGATGGATGTGGAGATGCCGGACAGCGGCGGAAATCATTTTCCGAACATCATGAATGCTGTGAAAACAGGTAGTCTGTCTGAGGAGGCGCTGGAAGCTGCCGTGAAAAGAATTGAAGCTTTGAATATGGCTTACAGGCAGAATATCATTTCGGATAAAAGGAGCAAGGTGATTTCCGAAGAGACGAGAAAGGCAAATCATGACCTGGCAAGGCAGGTAGAAGAGGAAAGCGCAGTGCTGCTCAAAAACGATGCATTCCTGCCATTGTCCGGGGAAAAGGAAATCCTGATTGTCGGTGACCTCGCAGTCACGCCAAGAATCCAGGGCGGCGGCAGCAGTCATATCCATACGGAAAGAGTCGATTCACTCATAGGACAATTTGAACAATATCAGGTAAAGCTACAGTTTGCCAGAGGATATAAGAGCACTACCTTCCAGAGAGACAAAAAGCTGGAGAGGGAGGCGCTGAATAAGGTCAGGGAAGCGAAAGACCGGCACATTCCCGTGCTCTTTTTTGGCGGACTGACAGATATTGCGGAGGGCGAGGGTTATGACAGGGAGAGCTTTGACCTGCCGTCAAACCAGACCGCCCTGTTAAAACAGCTGCTGGAGGCGAATGAGCAGATTGGATTTATTTCTGTCAGCGGCTCACCCTATGACATGGAATTGCCGTCGAGGTGTAAGGCGTTGCTGCAGCTCTATCTTGGCGGAGAGGCGGTTGGCGCGGCCTGCGCGAAAATTGTTCTGGGCATCGTGAACCCATCAGGAAAGCTCGCGGAGACAATACCCTATAGAGAGACCGATGTTCCGGGCTATGGCTACTTTGGCACGCAGGGAGAACAGAGCGGACATTTAGATGACGTTGAATACAGGGAGAGCCTTTTCGTGGGCTACCGGTATTATGATACCTTTCAGGTGCCCGTCAGATATTGCTTTGGTTATGGGCTGAGCTATACCGATTTTGTCTATTCGGATTTACAGGTAACGGAGACACAAAATCAGAATTACCGCGTTACCTTTTCTGTAGAGAATGCCGGGACGGCCGCAGGCAGCGAGATTGCACAGCTGTATGTCAGAAATCCCGAAGGGAATGCATTCAGGGCGAAAAGAGAGCTGAGAGGGTTTGCAAAGGTCAGACTAGAGCCCGGTGGGAAAAAGGAAGTGGAGATCCTGCTTGACAGCAGGGCATTTTCGGTATATCAGGATTCGGAATTCCGGGTGATCGGAGGGGTATACGAGCTCCAGATCGGCGCGTCCCTGCAGGACATCCGGCTGTCAGAGAAGATAGCGGTAGAAGGAGAAGAATTGAAATGTCCGTTGACCCTGAAATCGCCGGTACCGCTTTCGGAGGAGGACTTCTGTTCTATCTACACCTACCGGTGCACGCACCTTTCGGATACGAGGCCGGGAGAATTTACAGCAAAGAACTCACTGGCACAGATGCAGGACTATTCTCATCTTGCGAGAATGTGGATTCGGATAGGAAAAATCGCCGTCAGACTGATGTATTTCCCGAAGTCGGTCAAGGATCCGGAGGTGCGCATGATGCTGGGGGGAATCATGGAAGGAAATATTGACAGCGTTTGTAACCAGAGCGGCGGAATCGTGAAAAAGAAGACGATCATGAAAATCATAAATTCGGCGAACAGGGGGGAAAAGCATGAGTGAGAAATTAGACGCGGGAACAAAGTGGAGCTATTGCGTGGGTGCGACCGGAAGAGACGCGGCATATGCGCTGGTGAGCATGTACCTGATCCTCTATGTACAATATACCATGAATCTGACAAGCGCACAGTTTGCAGTGATCAGCGGAGCAATGATCCTGTGTATGGTGTGGGATGCGGTAAATGATCTCCTGATGGGCATTATTATCGAGAATACGCATTTCAAGATGGGGAAGTTCAAGCCGTGGATATTGATCGGCTGTATTACAAACGCGGCAGTCATCATATGTCTTTTCACAATCCGTCCGAGTGGCTGGGCATTCGTAGGGTTTTACAGCCTTTTTTACCTTTTATGGGGAATGACTTACACAATGAACGACATTGCCTACTGGGGGGTTCTCCCCTCGCTGAGCTCCGATCCGGGAACCAGAGACAGCCTTGTAACAATTATGAGCATTTTCATCTGTATCGGACAGTTTTCTGTGGCGGGTGTCGTGCCGGTGGTAATCGCGGGAAATGCCGTAAAGGCATACAGGACGGTGGCACTTGTTGTGGCGCTGGCGCTCGTGGCATTCCAGCTTTTGACAGCGTTTGGTATCAAGGAGAGGGACAGAAAGGAACAGACGGAAAAATTATCCCTAAAGGACATGTATCGCATCTTTGCCAGAAACGATCAGCTGGTTGCGGCGGGAGCTACCTCCGTATTTTTTAATATCACCTGCAACATCCTGATCATTTTCGGCGTGAATTTCTTTTACATAGAATACGGCTATTCGGAGAGCGGAAATCTGGTATTTTACTTTACCGTAATGTATGGGCTGGGAATGGTGCTGATTCCTGTGCTGACGCTGATCGTTTCCTATGTGATTATCAGGAAGAGATACCATATCGACGAGGCGGAATATGTAAATCTGATTCAGGAAAAACAACCCTAACACTATATAAACCCCAACCTTAGTTTATGCAAAAACCTAACTTTTGTCTTGTTGACCGGATGCGATGGAAAACCTATAATTATAGATTAGCAAAATATATGTTTACATAGAATTTATAACATTTTATCGCAGAACGAAACAGGAGTGAAGAAGAATGAAAGGACTAAGAAGAGAAATCAGGCGGATAGCGGCAGTAGCAATGGCGGTTTTAGTGGCGGGGACCACTATTCCCGTCCATGCGGTCAGCATGACCGGCGAAGCGGATACAGCTTTGGCTGGCGGCGAAAATACGGTTTCCTCCGGCGATGCGGAGGAGATGATTAGCAGCGTGTCTGGAAACGGAGAGGATGCGCTGCCTGAGGATACCAATGGCTCCGGGAATGAGGAGCAGGGTGGCATTTCAATGTTCGCTGTAAACGAGAATGGCGGCTGCATTGACATTGCGGATGTCGATGCAGGCGGTACATCCGGGCAGATTGAAATAAACGCCGGCAATGTCAGCGGCTGGGACGGCAAAACGCTTACAGGTAACACGACGGATAAGTCACTTATCGTAAACGGCGTTACCCTTCGGCTTACAATTAAGGATCTGTCGATCGACAGGTCGTCCGAGCAAAGTACATGGCTGTCTGCGATTGGTATAACCGGTGGCGGAAGCCTTTACCTGACGCTGGAGGGAACCAACTATTTACATGGCTCTACGGGCGGTGCCGGAATCTGGGTAAACAGTGGAGCAACCCTGGAGATTACGGCGGAGAGTACCGGAGCGGTTACGGCGATAGGCGGCAGCGGATATGGCGGGGCAGCGGGAATCGGTGCTTATGCATCCGGTATGTTTTTCAAGGGAGCCCCGACAGCAAGATATGCAGGAACTATCCGCATTGCCGGCGGAAACGTGACCGCACAGGGCGGCAGTTATACAGATCTCGGTTCTACAAGACCATGCAGCGGTGGAGCCGGCATTGGCGGAACTTATGGTGCAAGCGGGGCGGTGATAGAAATTACAGGAGGAGTCGTGAATGCACAGGGAGGCTATATGGCAGCCGGTATCGGTGGCGGCTTTGCTGGCAGCGCGAGTGAAATTACAATCTCAGGCGGAACCGTCACGGCAACCATCTATGAAATGAAGGGAGCCATGGGAGCGGCTATTGGAAATGGCATACATGGTGTAGCCGGTACAGCTTATCCATTTGGAAAAATTACAATTTCCGGGGGAGATGTGACCGCAAAAGGCAATGTGGGATTTGACAGTGGAAATGCAGAATCATATCCCGATGATGGCGGCACTGTGACGATCGCGGAGGGAGTATATCCCAAGATTACCGGAGAGGTTAATTACGGTAAGAATACAGCAGAAGGAATTGTAAAATATAATTTTGGATTTACAGTCTATGATGGGCGCTTTACAGCCGATACCGCAGCAAAGGTATCTATCGACGGCAAAATGGTGGGCGAAGCCGTGGAAACAAAGGTGAATACACCGGGAAAGGCGGAGCTTGCATTCAGCATTGCCTGCGGGGAGCTTGCAGGGGCAAAGACCTTTACATTCACGATGGATGGCAGGGAGTATTCCGCAGATGTGAATTTTGAGACGGGAACGACAAGCTATTCACCGGTCATAGGAACACAGCTCTATCCGGTTATTCTGCAGATTTATGACGATGCCATTACCGCGGATGTAGAGGTTGCCGGAGTCAGTGTCATGCAGGGCGGTGCGGAGCTTACCCGTGAAAACGGTGACTATTACGCACCGGATAAGATCAGCATGGTAAGCGAAACCTATGGTGAGATGCTTTGTTATCTTCCGGCAGGAGCCGGGACAGAGATCTCCGTCACGGCGGCAGCCCTGAACGACGGCAATGCCATGAAGCAGACCGGTTATACGGTCAGCGCGTCGGGCAGCAACAGGTTCTGCCTGAAAAACAGGGAAGGATTAAGCATAAGCGCGGCGCTGAGCTCTGTGGAGGTGACTTCGGCTAAGATAAAGCTGACGTTGAACAAGGCGGGTGCAGAAACGATAGTTTACTACAAGGCAAGTGACACACCACTTTCCGCCGAGGAGATCAAAAACAGTACCGAAGGTTCGCAGACGATCACCGGAGTGGAAGGAGAAATCACCATCTCTGGTCTGAAAGCATACTCGGAAAATACCTGTTATTTTGTGGCAGAGCAGGGAGGCGCTCTTTCCCAGATTGCCAGCCTGACCTTCCGGACGGAAAGAGTTGCTGTTTTAGAGGATTCTATTATTAATAATATATATTATAATAATGGTTTAAAATTCTATATAGCAGACCCGCAAGTGACATCGAATACACCCGGGGCGACTGTATATTATCTCAGGAGTACGGGTGATGATAATATTGCAGACGGACAGGATGTAAAGGCTTCTGTTGAAAAAATTTTTGAAGAAAACGGTAAAAATACTAAGGATGCGGGGTATATAGCGCTGGAGGAACCATATCGCAGAGCTGATTTTTCATTTAGTCCGCTTGAGGCCGCTACGGAATTTACCTACTATTTTGTGGCAAAGAAAGACGACTGCTATTCCGACGTGGTAAAGTATACGTTTACAACCCCGTCTCCCGTAGTAGTTATCAAACCCGGAGAAACGCAGGAGATCCCTTGCAAATCTCTTGCCGATGCAGTCGCTATGGCAAAGGAGAATCCCGGTTCTGCGGTAAAGCTTATAAAAGATCAAACTAACATAGAAGACGTAATAAGCGTTGAGGAGGGGAATGATTTCATTCTTGACCTGAATGGAAACAAACTTAATTTTTCAATGCGGAATCCCATTTGTGTAAGCGGCGGAAGCCTGAAGGTGAAAGGCGGCAGATTAAGCAGCAACTTAGGAATGAGTAATTATGCGAGCTTTAGTGATGCGTTTTTTTATGTGACAGGCGGTGAACTGTCTGTGTCAGGAACTACGCTTGGCTGCTATGGGGTGCCATATTGTAGAATCAATGGTGCGGATGCGGTTGTAAGCTTTCAGGGTGTAACGTTTCAATGTACAAACAGCAGCGGAGGCACGATATCGTTAAACGTGCAGCAGGCAAAGAGTCTGGCATTCGACAATGTTATATTTAACGGTTATCTGCGGGTTAATAATACGTCCTCTGTCACTCTTGCAGACAGTGCATTTACCGGGGGTGTTTTGTTGGATAGGGGAGTTCTGGCTGATGATACCTTTGACGGTACGTTGCAGCTCGGTACACTTACAATGAGTGATTATGGCGTGGACACAGCAGACCGGACGACGGGAGACGACGTCAGCACCCTGCTGCAGTCCGGTTACGTTTATGAGAAGTCAGACAGCACGACGACAGCAGGTGAAGGAAGCTATTCTCTCTCCAATGTCAAGGTCGTTCCGATGACGACCCTTTCCGGCACGCTGAACATCACAGGCGGAACCGGTGACAATGGGACACCTGCATTCGGAGATACTCTTACAGCGGAATTTATCCCTACGTCGGGCAGTGCTTCGGATTGTACATATACATGGTACAGAGTAAAGGGCAGCGAAGTGACAGAGCTTTGCAAAACCGCATCTTACACGGTGCAGGCTGGGGATGTCGGCGCCTTCCTGCGCTGTGTCGTCGTGAACAGTGCGAAAACAGGCAGGCTGGAGAAAACGACGGAAACGGTTGTCCCCAAAACACTCACAGACAGTAATACAAAGGTCACATGGAATATTCCTTCCTATACCTATGACGGAACAGAGAAGGAGCCGGGGGCTGCGTCAGTTCAGCTCGGAAGCACAACGCTTACGGCTGGAACAGATTACACAGTAACCTACAGGAATAACAGAAACGCGGGAACGAATACGGCAAAGGCGGTAGTTACCGGTATCGGCGCTTATCAGGGAAGCTTTGAGAAGCCCTTTTCGATTGAACAGAAGGAAGTTACCGTGTCCGGCATCACGGCGATCAGCAGACGCTACGACGGCACGACAGCAGCTGTTCTGGCTTACAGCAGCGTTGTGATCGACGGTAAGCTGGAGGATGATTCTCTGGCGGTGAAGGCAACGGGAAACTATGCGGATGAAAAGGCAGGAGAGGGAAAGACCGTAAATATCACAGACATTACGCTCACCGGCGCCAGCGCTTCCAACTATAAGCTGGCGGCAAGCGGACAGCAGACCACGGCTACCGCGGACATCGTTGCACTCCCTGTGAAGATCGAAGAGGTTCCCTCCCTCAGCGGAGTCTATGGAACTGCGGTGGAGAATATGTCTACCGACGGTGGAAGGGTTGTCGATGAGGCCGATACCACGAAGGAGATTTCCGGCACATGGGCGGTGTCGGATGTGAACAGGACAGATGTTCCCAAGGTCGGAGCTACTACAGAGTATGAACTGACCTTTGTGCCTTCTGTCACAGGTGTTTATCAGACGGTGACGTGCTATGTTGTACCTCAGGTTTCAAAGAAGCCGATCAATGTTACGATCAATGATGCTGCAAGGAAGTTTGGAGAACAGAATCCGGAATTTACCTGCATGATTCCGGAAGGTGAACTTGTGCCGGGAGATACGGAGAATGCCGTTCAGATTACATTGACAACAACGGCGGAAAAGAACTCTGTTGCAGGGTCTTATTATATCAAGGGAACCTATCAGAGCGATAACTATCAGGTGAGCTTTCTCGGAAGTGCTTCGGGGGCTGGTATACTGAACGTTACAAAGGCGGACGCGCCGGTGATCCCGGAAGAGAATCAGGGCTATTGCTATATTGTCGGCTCCGGAGAAGGTGTCGTTACGGTAAATGTGGCGGAAAAGCTGCCGGAGGACAGAGGGACGACGACCTATCATGTCGGCGGCACGGATGTGTCAGGCATTCTGGACGGTACCGCAAAGGTAGATGTTGATGGGGTTCTGAGCTATAAGGTCAAGGGTTCACTGGGAACCGATAAGATAGGTGCGAAGGCGATCATTGATGTCGCGGTCGGGATGCAGAATTACGGGGATGTAACCTACCGTCTCACGCTTACCATTGTGGATAAGATCACGGTGGAGGAGAAGAGCGGAAATGAGGTCGCTGTTGCCGGAAGCAATGTGCTGACCTATGGGCAGAAGCTGTCGGAGCTTTCCCTTAACGCAGGCGGAAGCAATGGGGCGGTATTTGTGGAGGCAGGTACATCCAAGCTGGTCGCAGGTACTCTTACATGGAAGAACCCGGACGAAATACCCGTTGCCGGAACGACGACAGCTGCGTGGGTATTCACACCGGAGGATTCTGTTTATGAGACAGCGCAGGGCACAGTGCCCATTACGGTAAACAGGGCGGAACCTGCCGTGGCAGCAGCTCCGACCGTAGCGGGAAGAACCTATCACCCGGATGCGGCGCTGACAGACAGTGATCTGATCGGTGGCAGTGTAAAGCATACGATTGGCGGTGTGGAAACGGATGTGCCCGGAACATGGAGCTGGCAGAAGGCAGATATTGTTCCGACGGCAGACAATACGGGCTATGTGGCGGTGTTCACGCCGGATGATACGAAAAATTATGAACCGGTGACGAGGACGATTCCTGTTGCTGTGGAAAAGGTGACACCTTATGTCAGCGAGATTCCGTCTGTGGCAGCTATTGTATACGGCGCAGCGCTTGAGCGTTCAGCTTTGTCAGGCGGTGCCGTGCAGTATAGCCAGACAGATGCAGCAGCGGTAAAGGGAAGCTTTGTCTGGAAGGACGGAACAGTAAGGCCGACGGTGGCAGACAGTGATGTCACAGAGTATGCTGTGGTATTTACACCGGAGGATGCGGCAGACTATGAGAAGGTGGAGGTGACAGTCAAGGTTACGGTGAAGAAGTCTGCGGCCACGCCGAATATGCCGGGCAATATCATGAATCCTCCGTACAGCACGAAAAAGGTAAGCGAGAGCACGCTTCCAGAGGGCTGGACATGGCAGGCTGCCGATCAGGACAGAGAGCTGACAGTCGGGGTAACGGTAAATGCAACAGCAGTTTACACCGCTGCGGACAAGGGCAATTATGAGACGGAAAGCGTAGTCATTGCAATCACCCGCTCTGCATGTGAGCATGAGAATGTGGAAGTGAGAGATGCGGTGGATGCGGCTTGTAACCGCGAAGGCTATACGGGAGACAGCTACTGTAAGGATTGCGGTATTTGGATTTCAAACGGAACTGCGACAGCAGCGCTGGAGCATGATTACAAGGCAGAGGTAACAAAGGAAGCGACAACATCAGCAGAAGGGGTGAAAACCTATACCTGTACGAGATGCGGCGATTCTTATACGCAGCCGATACCGAAGCTCCCGGAGACCCCGTCGGATACATCGACAGCAGATGCACCGTATATAAAGGGCGACTCAGGCAAAAATGGCTGGGATGTCATAAAGGATCAGCTGGCTTCGGCAGGAGATAATACTACCATAAACGTTATAATGAACGGCACAACAACCGTGCCCGGAAATGTTTTCGATGTAATTAAGGGCAAGGACATAAATATCGTATTGGATATGGGAAGTGGCGTTACATGGAGTGTAAACGGAAAGGACATCACGGCTGACAAAGTAAAGGATATTGATTTCGGTGTGAAAGCGGGATCGGAGGCAAACAATACGATTCCGGTCGATGTCCTTAACAGGGTAACGGGTGAAAGATATTCCGTGAATCTCAGCCTGTCCTACACCGGAGAGTTCGGGCTTAAGGCAGTGCTTACAATGAATGTGAAGGCAGAAAATGCGGGTCTTTATGCAAACCTGTATTACTATAACGAGCAGACCGGTGCGCTTGAGTTCATCTGTTCAGATAAGATTGCGGCAGATGGAACGGCGAGGCTGACGTTCACCCATGCTTCGGAGTACACGGTAGTCATTGACAAAAAGTCAGGGGAGGAGAACTCCTCGACAAGACAGGCACCGGCAACGGGAGAGGACTGGACGGAAGAGGTAATCGATCCGAAATCCCAGAGGCAGATATGGCTTCTCGGGGCAGGGGCACTGATTGTAATCGGTATGTGCGTTTTCTTTATAGAAAAGAGTAGAAAATGCAGATAACAAAGAGAAGCAATGAATCATATGGTTCATTGCTTCTTTCATATAACGGAGTGATTGTCATTACTTGGGATTCTTGACTTTGTCGCCCACGAACCAGTAATCGCAGACCTCGCCGCCGCTCGCCAGAGTATGTTCACGGTGCAGATTTGCATGCATAAGCTTGGCAGTCAGGAAATCGATGTCACACATTACCGGCAGAACCTCGAGATAGCCTTCTCTTCGTGCAAAGGTATTCAGCGGGCACTGTGTGAAGTGATAGCAGAAGCCATCCTCGTGTTTACTGTCATCGAAATGGAAATCCCACGAGTATTTCTTGTACTGCGGGTGCTGCTCCAGCCATTCGGCATCCCTGACCATCATGCCGCGGATTTTGTTTATGCCCTTCTGCCTGTTCGCGTTGATGATAAGTCCCATGAGCTTTAAGGGCGGTGCAGACATGACTTCTACCGTAATCGCGCGCAGCTCGTCCACGGAGATCCGCCCGTCCGCAGCCTTCCATATTGCCAGAAAGATAAGACATTCATACGTATTCGATGCCATAGGATTGTCTTTTCCGATATCGTCCGCACGGTTTAACATATCCCGGTATACCTCGTCCGCTTTTTTAATCAGCGAACCCGTGTATTCCTTCCCATATCTTTTCACCAGACTCTTTTTTGCCAAAGGAATTATCATTTTCCAATACTTACCTGTATATTCCATCATAACACATACTCTCCTGTATAACGCCTGCGATCATCAGGCTTTCTCAAATACCAGAATCTTTTCCGCAAACTTTTTGACAATAGGTATCCATGTCACCAGCCTGTAAGCGGGATTCAGCGTCAGCATTCCGCGGACAATGTTATCATCCTTTACCCTTTTGAAGCCGTCCGCAATACCCTTCAGGTCATCAAAACAGTTAGCTCCCCATGTGAAGGTTGCACCGGTCGCCTTTATGGATTTTTCAATGCCTTCCTTTTTCACAAACCATGGGCAGAGTGTCTCCATGCAGACATAGGCATTATCAAAATTGTCTCTTATAATGCCCAGCATGGTCTTCACGTCTTCCGCGGACATGTACATCGTGAGACCTTCGATGATGAAGAGCATTTTACCGCGGACTTTCACCTGTTCGGCCCATGCCGGATCAAGCACGGAGCAGGCGATCGTAGAGATTCTTCCCGACTCCTGATACACGGAATCCCTTACCTCTATGGTTTCCGGGAGGTCTAAGTTATACCATGTCAGTCTGCCGTTATCCATGCGGTACACCCGCGTATCTAAGCCGCAGGCAATATTTACAACGGTGCAGTCGGGATTTTTAGAAATAAAATTTCCGGCCAGCTCATCAAATACCACGCTTCTTGCAACAATGCCGCCACTCATGGCAGTGTCCTTCTTTGCATTGCTGAAATCGTAGTCGAGCTTTTCCACCAGCTCTTCCGCCTTGGCATCGTGAAACTTGTTTTTGGGATTCTTGCTATGCATTGCCCTCGCATAAAAGCATTGCAGCATAGTCTCCGCTGTGCCGTTCAACACCGGCTTTATTTTTTCACTGCTCATTTGCCACACCTCGTTTCGTTAGTGAATTATTCTTCTATAACTGATGTTAGTACAAGCTAACCAATATGTCAATATGCCAGAGGGACGTCCCTACGGCACACCTCTGGCTCAGCTTGACAGTTCCGGTTAAAAAGCAGTACATTTAGGACAGAAAATTTTGTGAAGGAGGATAATTTCTTGAAAAACATAAAAAGAAAATTTATATGTTTAACCGTCGCAGCCATTGCAGCTGCAGCAAGTACAGGCTGCTCTTCGTCTCAGGGTGCGGAGACTTATCAGCAACAGGAAGCTTCGGGAGCTACAGAACAGGAATCGCAGCAGGGAACCACGGAAGCTGCAGAGCAGGAATCACAGCAGGGAACCACGGAAGCTACAGAGCAGGAATCACAGCAGGACAGCACCGTGAGTGAAACGTCGGCGGTCGAGGACAAGATGGATGAGGAGGAGCCACTGACGGCTGCTTTTGAAAAGAATGGTTATGTCATTAACATGGAGGTCGGCGGCACCTATGATTTTGTCACGGTTTGTCATGACGATCCCTCCAAAGAGCTTGTCGGAAGCCTTACGATCTCCGAGTACGAGACGGTTGAAGAGAACCTGACTTACGCTCTTGAGAAAAAGGAGGGCTATGAATGGCATATTCTGCATGCAGTTGCACAATTTACTGATGGGAACCCTTTTGTCGGTGGAACGGGATTTGCCTATTTATATGAGGACTATTATGATATTGACGGCTGGGACAGCAGCTGTCAGGACAAGAACGTGATTCCTATGGAAAATTATGCGGATAGAACCTACACGGTAAACTATCAGGGAACGGATTATGAGTGCGACATGATTTGCTATCATAATATTGAAACAGATCCAACTTCCTGCACGATAGATTTCTATTTTTATGCAAGCATACCTACAGGCTACGATGGAACGGTTGTTGTCTTCGGAAAACGCCAGCCTGATATAGAAAATCCAACCATTTATGACATTGCAGATGAGGATACATTATATTTCAGGATGAATTAGTAAGCCGTAAGTTTATGTTTTTATTATAGAAAAACAGTGTTAGAATGGGTTAGAGGTATCTAACCCATTCTAACTTGATTGGAGAAAGAAAAAATATGAATAATGAAAAGATGCATATTGAAGCCAACACCGTTCAGGAGACTTTGGTGATTCCCCTGTGGGGAAGAAAGTATTGTTCGGAAATTTACCCGGAAATTTACCGCGATCCGATGGTTGAGAAGATAATGGGAAAGCTGGATTATGACTTTTCCGTGCTCGACACGAAGAAGAAAAGCACGCTGTTCCGCTTTGGCTATCTGGAGGCAGCCGCGAGGTACATGGATCTGGGAATCGAGGTAAGAAACTATCTGAAGGAGCATCCGGCAGCAGCCGTAGTAAATCTGGGCTGTGGTCTGGACTGTACGGCAGAGAACAACGCCGAACCGTCCTGCAAGATCTATAATATTGACAGACCGGACGTGATCGGGGTTCGGAACCGCCTGATACCACCGGCCGGGAATGTAACCAACATCGGTGCAGACCTGAACGATACCACATGGTTCGATGAGATAGACGACAGCAAGGGAGTGGTATTTTTTGCGGCGGGTGTTTTCTATTATTTTCTTTTCGATGAGGTAAAGAAATTGTTTACTGCCATGTCAGAGCGGTTTCATGGCGGAAGGCTTGTGTTTGATACCGCCAACAAATCAGCAGTGAAGATGATGCTGAAAACATGGGTAAAAACGGCAGGCATCACCGACATCAGCAAATATTTTTACATAGATGATCTTGATGCCGGCCTTCGCTCATGGCTGCCCGATGCGGAAATTTCGGCAAAGGGTTATATGCTCGGCTATAGTGACTTGAAAACTCCGTCCGTAAGCGGCTTCTTCCGCTTCCTCTCGAAGGTCGGGGACGGGATGATGAAGATGCGGATTGTACAGATTACTTTTCACTAAACGAAAGGGGATACGAGAAGCGAAATTGATGTATCAAGGTGGATTTCAGACTGCGGAAATTCAAGCAAAATAGATGTTGCGTAGGTAGTAGTTGGTGTGTTAAAATATATCAAAAGCATATATTTTAGAAAATCTGTGGTGAAATTACCATCTGTGTTCTTAAATCATTTCAGGAATCTATGCTTTTCAATCACATTTATTAAAGTTGAGAGCAGGAGTGCCTGAAAGGTTCCTCCTGCGAAAAAGGGAGGAATTGCACGGATGCGCTGGATATTGTCACGCTGGACGCGGCGCAGATGGAGTTGAACGAGGCGGTGGAGCGTGCCATCACAGAGTGCATCCGGGAGGGGATTCTGTCGGAGTTCCTGT
>USGM01000071.1 GCA_900554205.1 uncultured Lachnospiraceae bacterium | reverse complement strand
AAGAGGGTTGCTTTTGAGGACATGACTCCTATTTTCCCTGATGAGCGCATCCGGCTTGAAACACCCGGCTGCAGCGTGGCAATGCGTGTCATGGATCTTGTCAGCCCGGTCGGCAAGGGACAGCGTGGTATGATCGTTTCCCCGCCGAAGGCAGGTAAGACAACCCTGCTCAAGGAGGTTGCAAAGTCTATTTTGCGGACAAACCCTCATATGCATATGCTGATCCTGCTGATTGATGAGCGTCCCGAGGAAGTGACGGACATCAAGGAGGCGATCCACGGGGACAACGTCGAGGTGATCTATTACACCTTTGATGAATTGCCGGAGCATCATAAGCGCGTGTCCGAGATGGTGATCGAGCGTGCGAAGAGACTGGTAGAACATAAGAAGGATGTCGTGATCCTTCTCGACAGCATCACAAGACTTACAAGAGCGTACAACCTTGTCGTTCCGCCCAGCGGACGTACCCTGTCGGGTGGTCTTGATCCTGCGGCGCTTCACATGCCGAAGAGATTTTTCGGTGCGGCGAGAAATATGCGTGAGGGCGGCAGCCTGACGGTTCTTGCGACAGCACTGGTAGACACCGGAAGTAAGATGGATGATGTTGTCTACGAGGAATTTAAGGGAACCGGTAACATGGAAATGGTACTTGACCGTAAGCTCTCCGAGAAGCGCATCTTCCCTGCTATCGATCTCGCAAAGTCCGGCACGAGAAGAGAGGATCTGCTGCTGAACGGCGAGGAACTGGAAGCAATCAATATCATGCGCAAGGCACTCAACGGACTGAAGCCGGATGAGGCGACGGATCGCATCCTTGACATGTTTGCCAGAACGAAAAACAATAATGAATTTGTGCAGATGGTAAAGAAAAACAAATTTATTTAAGAATCTGACAAAATAATTCAAATATATCTTGCACTGAGACGAACCGTGTGGTACAATAATACCGCTGTTTGTGGTTCCATAAGCAGTGCGGATGAGAACAAAAAAATAATGCGATCATATAGAGAGGTGAAAGAGATGAAAGAAGGAATCCATCCCCAGTACTATCAGGCAACCGTAACCTGCAACTGCGGCAACACTTTTGTAACCGGTTCTACAAAGCCTGAAATCCATGTAGAAGTTTGTTCCAAGTGCCACTCATTCTACACCGGCCAGCAGAAGACAGCAAGAGCCGATGGACGTATTGAGAAGTTCAACAAGAAGTACGGCGTTAAATAAGAATTGCGAAAAAAGGTTGAGGTACTGGTATCTCAACCTTTTTTAAGTTCTTTTGGCATAAGACAGCGCCTGCGGGCGTGGGCATAACATAAAATGCAGAATTATGGAGTTGAAGGATCATGGCTAAGAAAAGGAACAGATGCTATTCCGGTATCGGCGGACAGGCGGTATTGGAAGGCGTTATGGTGAAGAATCAGGAAAAATACGCAGTGGCAGTGCGGAAGCCGGACGGTGAGATAGCGGTCGAACTGGAAAATTATCAGGGGCTGCTGCACGGCAACAAAATAAATAACATCCCGTTTGTGCGCGGTATTTTTAACTTTATAGATTCCCTTGTGCTGGGAATGAAATGCCTGAACTATTCTGCCAGCTTTTATGAAGAGGAGGATGTGGAAGGCAAGAAAGGAAAGGGCTCGGAAGGCGGCGAAAAGTTTGCGACTGCACTGGTTACGATCTTTTCCATTGTTCTTGCGGTGGGCATTTTTGTCGTGCTGCCGTATTTCCTCGCATCACTCTGCAAGGGGTTTGTGCGGAACGCATCACTGATGGCAATCATTGAGGGCGTGATCCGCATTGCAATTTTCATTCTGTATATCTGGGCAATCAGCCTGATGAAGGACATCAGGAGATTGTACCGCTATCATGGAGCGGAGCATAAGTGTATCAACTGTATTGAAAAGGGGCGTCCGTTGACGGTGCATAACGTCATGCGCAGCTCGAGACTGCACAAGCGCTGCGGGACGAGCTTTATCTTTTTCGTACTGTTTGTCAGCATTGTGCTGTTCTTTTTTATCCGCGTGGAGAGCCCGGTACAGAAGGTGGTTCTGCGTATTTTGCTGATGCCTGTTGTCGCGGGTATCTCCTATGAGATCATCCGGCTTGCGGGCCGCAGTGACAATATTCTGGTGCGCATTATATCGGCGCCCGGAATGTGGATTCAGAGGATGACGACCAAGGAGCCGGATAAGCAGATGGTGGAGGTTGCCATCGCTGCGGTTGAGGCAGTGTTTGACTGGAAAAAATATCTTTACGACAACTTCGGCTATGAGGTTGACGAGACATGGATGGAGGACACGGAAAAAACAGCGGATGAGGAACAGGCCGCTGACGGAACGCCATGAATTACAGGGAAGCATTTGAAACGGGAAAAGGAACCTTAGCGGCAGCGGGAATAGAGGAAGCGGAGCTGGATGCCAGACTGCTTCTGGAGGAAATCTGCGGGACAGACAGAAATACGCTGCTTGTACACGGCGACAGAAATGTCACGGAGGAAGAACTGGCGCAATATAAGGAAATGCTCGAAAAGCGTTCTGCACACATTCCCTTGCAGCAGATTATCGGCAGGCAGAGCTTTATGGGGCTCGATTTCTATGTCGATGAAAATGTGCTGATACCAAGGCAGGATACGGAGCTGCTGGTTGAGGAGGCGCTACAGGAGCTTCATGACGGCATGAGGATTCTGGATATGTGTACCGGTTCGGGGTGTATTCTGCTCAGCCTTCTCAAGTATTCCAATGATTGTGAGGGAATAGGGGCGGACATCTCGGAGGAGGCATTGAAGGTCGCGGAGCGGAACAGAGTACAGCTTGGACTGGAAAATGCCGCGTTTATAAGAAGTGACCTCTTTGAAGCGGTCGAAGGAAAATTCGATCTGCTGGTGTCGAATCCGCCTTATATCTGTTCGGATGTCATTGACACGCTGATGCCGGAGGTGAGGGAGCACGAGCCGCGGCAGGCGTTGGACGGAAGTGCGGACGGACTGCACTTTTACCGGCGGATACTCGCAGATTGCAGGGCATATCTCAAGCCGGGCGGCATGCTGCTTTTTGAGATCGGCTACGATCAGGGAGAGGCAGTAAAGCGGCTGATGGAGGAGAACGGTTTTCTTGAGGTTGAAGTGAAGAAGGATTACGGGGGACTGGACAGAGTGGTTCTGGGAACCCTTGGCTTTGAAGTATAGAAGAGATTGGAGTAATTTATGTTTGACAAGCTGGAAGATTTATTAATTCGTTTTGAAGAGATCATGGGGGAACTGCATGAGCCCACTGTGACAAATAATCAGGAGCGCTTTCGCAAGCTGATGAAGGAGCAGAGCGACCTGACACCGATCGTGGACGCTTATACGGAGTATAAGAAGTGCAAGCAGGATATCGAGGATTCGTTGGAGATGCTTGAAGGCGAGAACGATGAAGAAATGCGTGCCATGATCAAGGAGACCCTGAATGACAGCAAGAAGCGTGTCGAGGAGCTGGAGCAGGAATTGAAGATTCTGCTCTTGCCGAAGGACCCGAACGATGAAAAGAATGTCATCGTGGAGATCCGCGCGGGAGCGGGCGGAGACGAGGCTGCGCTTTTTGCGGCGGAGATCTACCGTATGTATGTGCACTATGCGGAGAGCCAGCGCTGGAAGGTAGAGACAATGAACGTCGATGAGATCGGTATCGGCGGTATGAAGGAAGTACAGTTCATGATTAACGGTCAGGGCGCTTATTCCCGCATGAAATATGAGAGCGGTGTCCACCGCGTCCAGCGTGTGCCGGAGACGGAGAGCGGCGGGCGTATCCATACCTCCACCATCAGTGTGGCGGTGATGCCGGAGGTGGACGATGACATTGATATTGTGATCGATGACAAGGACATCCGTATCGATGTCATGAGAGCATCGGGAAACGGCGGACAGTGCGTCAATACGACGGATTCCGCTGTGCGTCTGACCCACTATCCGACGGGCATTGTTGTGTACAGCCAGACGGAGAAATCACAGATCCAGAATAAGGCGAAGGCGTTTGCACTGCTGAGGGCAAAGCTGTATGACATCGAGCAGCAGCAGAGACATGATGCGGAGGCGGAGATGAGAAGGAGCCAGATCGGCACGGGAGACCGTTCCGAGAAAATCCGTACCTACAACTTCCCGCAGGGGCGCGTCACGGATCACCGCATCGGGCTGACGCTCTACAAGCTGGATAAGATCATGAACGGAGATATTCAGGAGATCATTGATGCGTGTATCGCAGCCGACCAGGCTGCGAAGCTGAGCAAGCTGAACGAAGAGGGCTAGAAGATTATGGCTGAATAGAGATGTCTGATTCATTGCGCAACACGAAAAGCAACGTGTTGCGCAATTTTTTGCGGTTTTCTCTAACCCGTGTACAATTTAGCTGAAATGATTTTGGATATACGGTGCATTGGCTGCAAATGTGACAACGAATATAATTAAAGTTTCGACTTCCCCGAAAGACTGACGATTTGCGTAAAGGCATTACATAAGGATGACTAGGTATTTCTGGAGAAATGGCCGGAGCTGAAGGACGGAAGAGCCTGTGAGCTGGTGGATATTTCGCTGACGGAGGAATACCGCTAAAGTGCTGTCGCTTGATTTCTCGCTGATATACTATATAATAGAAACAGAAGAAAACAGGCGAAGGGAGGCTGGCTATGGAGCCTCACAGAGTACGGAAAAAATTTTCGCGGCAGGACAGGAAGAAGAGGACAATACTGCTGTGTGAAATGCTGGAATATCACAACGTTTTTCTGGAAGCTGCCTTCCGGGCGGAAGGGTATTCCTTTGAGACACTGAAAAATCCCGTGAAGGACAGAACGCAGGCGCTGCGTTACATCAGCAATGACTATTGCTATCCGTCCGTTCTGATCGTGGCACAGTTTCTGGAGTATCTGGAGAGCGGAGAGCGTTCGCCGGAGGAGGTGGCATTCATGGAGCCACAGGCGGGCGGAGCGTGCAGGGCGGGAAATATTTATAACCTGCTGCAGAGGGTATTATATAAGAAGGACTTGCAGATTCCTGTCATTTCGCTAAGCCTTCAGACAGAGGAAAAACATACAGGTTTTCACATTACGCCGGGGCTCCTTTTTGGGGCTGCGGCGGCTGTCTGTTACGGCGATCTGATTATGTGTCTCTACCAGCAGGTCAAGCCCTTCGAGGCGGTGAGCGGTGAGACGGACCGGGTGCGGGAGGAGGTCGAACGGAGCCTGTGCGACAGCATCTGCAGGCACCGGAACGGCAGAAGAACCCGGATGCAGAATTACCGTTATGCGGTGGAGCAATTTGGAGCGATCCCGCTGACCGGGAAGGCAAAGCCGCTTGTGGGAATTACCGGTGAGATTTATATGAAGTACTCTAAGCTCGGAAACGACAATATTGAAAGCTTTATCCTGGAGCACGGCGGTGCAGCCTACAGCGGCGGCTTCCTGAACTATTGCATTTATCTGGTGGATTCGGAGAAGTATAAGGCGGAAAAATATCTTGAGAACCGGGCATTATCGAAAGGCTATGACTTTGCGCTGAATTATCTGTGCGGCTTGCAGAAACAGCTTCTCACCGCAATCGGGGCAGACGGCAGGTTCTTTTACGATCTGCCGTTTGCGGAGCTGAAGGAGAAAGCGGAAGGAATCATCGATTACGGATGCAATACGGGTGACGGCTGGCTGATTGCGGGAGAGGTCGTGCAGTACATTGAGCGGGGCAGTGAGAATGTGCTGATCCTTCATCCGTTCGGCTGTCTTGTCAGCCATGTATGCGAGAGAGGCATCATGAAGAAGCTTCATGAGAAATATCCGGAGATCAATATCCAGACGATAGAATATGACTACGACCAGAGCAGGGCACTCCGCGAGAGCAGGATATTGCTTGCCTTGAGCCGGAGCGGCTCCTGAGGTTTACTCAAAATGTCAAACAGGAAAATCGGTGCAGTTTTTGAAAAGTTTGTGAACTATAGCGTATGCATTGAAAAGAAGACGTCGATCTGATACAATGACCCGGTGGCAAAAGAAAATGTCACCGGGTCGTATTTTGATTCGGGAAGACATCGGAACAGGAGGTTATGAAAAGATGAAAAACAGAAAAAAATGGCTGGGCTTCTTTATGGCAATGGTCACGGTGCTGGCACTCGGAGCCTGCGGAAATAAAGGTGGCGACGCGGCAGGGGAAAGCAGCGGCACGGACGCATCGACGGAGGAAGAGGTGCAGGAGGAGCTGGCAACGGGCAAGCATCATGTGGAGATCACGGTGAAGGATTACGGAACAGTAAAGGTGGAGCTGGACGCGGATGCAGCGCCGATCACGGTCACAAACTTCTTAAAACTGGCGAAGGACGGCTTCTATGACGGACTGACCTTCCACCGTATTATTTCAGGCTTTATGATTCAGGGCGGCGATCCGCTCGGCAACGGAACCGGCGGTTCGGAGGAGACGATCAAGGGAGAATTCTCCGAGAACGGTGTGGAAAACGAGTTGTCCCATATTCGAGGCGCGATTTCCATGGCGCGTGCAAGGGCGTATGACAGCGCAAGCTCCCAGTTCTTTATTGTTCATGAGGACAGCGTGTTTCTGGATGGACAGTATGCATGCTTCGGCTATGTGACGGATGGCATGGATGTTGTGGATGCGATCTGCGATGCAGTTCCGGTGACGGACGGAAACGGCACGGTTGCAGCGGAAAACCAGCCGGTGATTGAGAGTGTAGAGGTAATTGACTAAAAACAGGTCAGCAGGGTGCACAACCTGCTGGCCTGTTTTACTGCGCAATTTTCACAAAAATTAATATTTGGAAAACAATTTACTGACATTTCCCGGTTTGAAATGCTAAAATATGGATATAACATAAGTGTAGCCGATGATAAAAAAGATCAGAAAGGTAGGTTTCGTGTGTTCAAAATAGGCGAGAATGTAGTCTGTGGTAGCAAGGGTGTCTGCACTGTGGAAAATATTACAACACTGACAATGCCGGGTGTGGACAGGGAGAGGGAATATTATATCCTTAAGCCAAAGTATATGTCGGGAAGCACTGTGTATGTACCGGTGGATTCCCCGAAGGAGTCCATGCGGCGGGTGATGGAGCGCGAGGAGGCACAGGAGCTGCTGAAGGCGATCCCTAAGCTCCCGATGCTGGAGATCGAAAATGAGAAATTCGCTGAGCAGACCTATCGGGAATGCATGAAGACAGGGAAATGTGAAGAGTGGGCACGGCTGCTTAAGACGATACGGGAAAGGCGGGAAAAGCGTATACAGTCGGGACGTAAGGTAACGGCGGTGGATGATAAGTATTTTCATATTGCCGAGGACAGTCTGTATGGAGAGCTGGCAGTGGCGCTTGACATCAACAGGGGAACAGTTGGTGAGTATATTGAAAACGAAATGAAACAGAGAATTGACGTGTAAAAAACCGGTAAAATTTGCCACTTTTATTGCATATAAAGCTTTTCTATGTTATACTACTTAAAATATCCAGTTTTCTGTTGAAAAATATGCGGAAACATGAATCGCATTATTATGAAGACATGGATGAAAAATACAATCGGATAGTTTGCACAGGCGGACGGAAAGGGGTATTATAATGGGATTTGGAGAAATGATGGGAGTAAAAATTGTAAAGTTGAACCTGAAGGGGAATTTTGCCACACTGGAAGAACTGTATGAGGCAATCAAGGACATTAAGTTTGAAGCAGGACAGGCATCTATTGTAAAGCACGGCTTTGCAAATGTCATCGTGTTCCCTGAGCTTGACAGAAATAATCAGGTTTGGATCACCGGCGCGAAGGGTAAGTTCCAGGTACAGCGTTCCGCAGAGGTGGCAGGTGTCGGAAATCTTGTGAAGAACGCAGTGCTGGACGAACTGACGGATGGTCTTACCAGCCTGTCAGGTGCTTTTGGCAATAAAAAGAAACGCTGCATGGAGCTTGTTGACATTACGGCAAAGGAAATCGAGAACGCAGGAATTTAAAAAAAGCACTTTACTTTTTACATAAAAGGGACTATGATGGTTAATCATAAGTTTCAGGCAATAGTATAAAAGGAAAACGAAGAAGAGAACAGTAGGATACCGGAAGATCCCAGAGAGAGCCGCCTGTCCCGATCGGAGACAGAGCTGAGAGCGGCTTGATGCGGAGGGTGTCTGAAGACCATCTCGGAGTGGCTCTAATACAGCCCGGTGGCTTCCGTTACAAGCAAATGAAGGTGGCAGAGGGCGCTGCGTGAAGTGGAGCCGGATGCAAAAAGGGTGGAACCGCGTTCATGATAAGAGACGTCCCTTGCAATAGAAATATTGCAGGGGGCTTTTTGATGTGTTGCATTATCAAGGAAAGAGGAGAACGCCGCATACAGTGCGGCAGAATGGAGGAAAACATGAAGATTACTTTGAAGGATGGCTCTGTAAAAGAGTACGGAGAGAGCAAGAGCGTTTATGACATTGCCCTTGACATCAGCGAAGGATTGGCGCGGGCGGCATGCTGTGCGAAGGTGGATGGCGGGGTTGTTGACCTGCGGACAGTGATTGACAAGGATTGTGAGTTGCAGATCTGTACCGCGAGTGACGCGGAGGGACTTGCGACGATCCGTCATACCGCATCTCATGTGCTGGCTGAGGCAGTGAAGAAGCTGTTCCCGGATGCAAAGCTGACAATCGGGCCGAGCATCGAGACTGGATTTTACTATGATTTTGAGCATGAGCCTTTTTCCAGAGACGATCTGGATGCGCTGGAAGCAGAGATGAAGAAGATCATCAAGAAGGGTGAGAAGCTGGAGAAGTTCACTCTTCCCAGAGCCGAGGCGATTAAGTTCATGCAGGAAAAGAACGAGCCGTATAAGGTTGAACTGATCGAGGAACTGCCGGAGGGTGAGGAAATCTCCTTCTACCGTCAGGGCGAGTTTGTTGATCTCTGTGCGGGCCCTCATCTGATGAGCACAAAGGGAATCAAGGCGTTTAAGCTGACCTCCTCCTCCATGTCCTACTGGCGTGGAGACTCCGACAAAGCAAGGCTGCAGCGCATTTATGGTACTGCTTTTAATAAGAAGGAGGAGCTTGAGGAGTATCTGGCATACTGGGAGAATGTCAAGAACCGTGACCATAATAAATTAGGTCGTGAGATGGAGCTGTTTACCACAGTGGACGTTATCGGTCAGGGTCTGCCGCTGCTCATGCCGAAGGGTGCTAAGATCATCCAGACATTGCAGAGATGGATCGAGGATCTGGAGGATAACGAGTGGGGCTATATGCGTACCAGAACTCCTCTTATGGCAAAGAGCGATCTGTATAAGATTTCCGGACATTGGGATCATTATAAGGAAGGAATGTTTGTCTTCGGAGATGAGGAGAAGGACAAGGAAGTTTTCGCACTTCGTCCGATGACCTGCCCCTTCCAGTACTATGTATATAAGGCGAGCCAGAAGTCCTATCGTGATCTGCCCTGCCGTTACAGCGAGACATCCACTCTGTTCAGAAATGAGGATTCCGGTGAGATGCACGGACTGACCCGTGTACGTCAGTTCACAATCACAGAGGGACATCTGATCGTGCGTCCTGACCAGATGGTTGAGGAATTCAAGAAGTGTCTTGCACTTGCAAAATATTGTCTGGAAACCCTTGGCGTAAATGGGGATGTTACTTACAGACTGTCTAAGTGGGATCCTAATAACAGGGATAAGTATATCGGCGAGCCCGAGGTATGGGAGGAGACCCAGCAGCACATCCGCAATGTCCTGAATGAACTGGAGATTCCGTTCTATGAGGCAGACGGAGAGGCAGCCTTCTACGGCCCGAAGGTGGACATCAATGCAAAGAACGTTTACGGCAAAGAGGACACCATGATCACCGTACAGTGGGATGCGTTGCTCGCAGAGCAGTTCGATATGTACTACATTGACCAGAACGGTGAGAAGCAGCGTCCTTACATTATTCACAGAACCTCGATGGGCTGCTACGAGAGAACACTTGCATGGCTGATTGAGAAATATGAGGGCAAGTTCCCGACATGGCTTTGCCCGGAGCAGGTTCGTATCCTTCCGATCTCTGAGAAGTTTACAGAGTACGCAAACAGTGTTGCTGACTATCTGAAGAAGAACGGTGTCCGCGTGACCGTGGATGAGCGTTCGGAGAAGATCGGCTACAAGATCCGTGAGGCAAGACTGGATAAGCTCCCTTATATGATCGTCGTAGGTCAGAAGGAAGCAGAAGAGGGAGTGGTATCCGTCAGAAGCCGTTTCCTCGGTGATGAGGGTCAGAAGTCTCTCGCTGAGTTTACAGAACAGATCTGTACCGAGATCCGCACAAAGGAGATCCGCAAGGAAGAAGTACAGGAAGAAACAAAATAAATCAAAACCACGCATAATTTACTGCCGAATGTTCCATACTGTAGACAGGTCTGCAAATAGGGAAGCAGACTGCTGGAGTGACAGAATGGAGGAAAAACGATGGCAGATTTAAAATGTGCAGTGGATAATTGTACCTACAACGACCAGCATCTTTGCAGCAAGGGAGACATCCTTGTAGGCGGCAAGAATGCATGCTGTTGTGACGAGACATGCTGTGAGAGCTTTTCGCAGAGAAGGGAAGGACAGGATTCCTTCAAGAATTCTACCTGCCATGCCTGCAATACGATCAGCATCGACTGTGAGGCGACAAAGTGCAGCTATAACTCTGACTATAAGTGTACCGCAGGTCATGTGGACATCAAGGGCTGCGGCGCATGCAGCTGTCAGGGAACAGCCTGTGCAACCTTTGAAGAAAAGTAAAAAAGTTGTTGACAAGGGATAGAGAGTGTGGTATTCTGTTTAAGCATGTGAAGAAAGCGTGCCAGCAAGCAGAGTATCCACTCTCACCTTACGACAACTAGGTCAGTAAGTGTTCAGATTTTAACAGTCCGTGACATTGCCGTGCAAGAGACTGTGAGAAGAAGATTTAGGTGGATAGCTATGCTGTCCACCTTTTTTATATTTTCTTATATGGAGGGTACGACCATTAGCGATTTAATGATTAACGAGCAGATCAGAGACAAGGAAATCCGTCTGATCGGTGAGAATGGCGAGCAGCTGGGAATCATGTCTGCGAGAGATGCCATGAAGATGGCAGAGGATGCAGGGCTGGATCTGGTAAAGATAGCGCCCACGGCAAAGCCTCCTGTGTGTAAGATTGTCGATTACGGCAAGTACAAGTACGAACAGATCAGAAAAGAAAAGGAAGCAAAGAAGAAGCAGAAGGTTATCGAGATTAAGGAGATCCGGTTGTCTCCCAACATTGATACCAATGATCTGAACACGAAGATCAACGCTGCGAGAAAGTTCCTGACAAAGGGAGACAAGGTGAAGATCACACTTCGTTTCCGCGGCCGTGAGATGGCTCATATGAACAGCAGCAAGCACATTCTGGACGATTTCGCCCAGAGCCTTTCCGATATTTCGGTTGTTGAGAAAGCACCAAAGGTGGAAGGCAGAAGTATGACAATGTTTTTAACTGAAAAGCGCTAGTGTACTGCACGCTGGTTAGCAAAAGTTAAAATAGATTAAATTATGTTTAGGAGGAATATGTTATGCCCAAGATGAAGACAAGCAGAGCAGCTGCAAAGCGTTTTAAAGTGACGGGAACCGGTAAGCTGAAGAGAAATAAGGCTTACAAGCGCCATATCTTAACTAAGAAGACTACGAAGAATAAGCGTAATCTGAGAAAGCCTGCTATGACGGATGCAACAAACGTAAAGAATATGAAGAAGATTTTACCCTATTTATAAGTCTGGTAAGGAGGAAGAGAAGAAATGGCAAGAATCAAAGGCGGCTTAAATGCCAAGAAGAAGCACAATAGAGTATTAAAGCTTGCAAAGGGCTACAGGGGAGCAAGAAGCAAGCAGTACAGAGTAGCAAAGCAGTCTGTTATGAGAGCTCTGACCAGCTCCTATGCAGGCAGAAAAGAGAGAAAGCGTCAGTTCAGACAGCTCTGGATCGCTCGTATCAATGCAGCTGCAAGAATCAACGGACTTTCCTACAGCAAGTTTATGTATGGTCTGAAGCTTGCTGGAGTTGATATGAACAGAAAGATGCTGGCAGAGATGGCAGTCAACGATGCAGAAGGCTTCAAGACACTTGCTGAGCTGGCGAAGTCCAAGGTTGCATAAATGAATCGATTATAGATTCTTGTAAAAAATACAGTTATGGCTGTGGCAGGAGGAACTTCCGGCCGGCCGCAACTGTATTTTTTAGTGTGGTAAATGCCGGGAAGGAGAAAGAGTATGCTGATTTTTTTTGATATTGACGGAACGCTTGTGGGCGAGGATGGAAGAACAATGCCGGAGAGCGCCAGAAGCGCCATACAGCAGGCAAGAGCAAATGGGCATATTTGCATGGTAAATACCGGCAGGACGCTGGCGCTCGTAGGTGAGGAGATCACCGGGCAGACAGAATTTGACGGTCTGGCGCTCGGCTGTGGCACAATGGTGGTATACCATGGAGAGACCCTGTTTCACAAGAGCTTTACGGTGGAGGAGAGCCGACGCATTGTCGAAGGTCTGCGAAAATACCGGATTGACGCATGCCTCGAGGGAAGTGACAACAACTATCTGGAGGAAGAAGAAAAGATCGTCACAGACACCTTCCGGGAATTTTTGAAGCGCTTTGACGGCTACGGCTACGACAATTTTGATGCTGGACTCGGGCAGTTTGACAAGTTTTATGCCTATGTCGATGATGTGAAGAAGATGGATGCCTTCCGGCAGGAGTTTGAGGGCTGGCTTGACTTTGTGGATCGCAAGGAAGGATATTTTGAGATCATGCCGAAGGGCTGTTCAAAGGCGAGCGCCATAGAGCTTGTGGCGGAGAAGCTGGGCATTCCCGTGGAGGAGACGGTCGCAATCGGAGACAGCAGCAACGATATTCCGATGATCGAGCGCGCGCATATTGGGATTGCAATGGGAAATGCTACGGAGGATGTGAAGGAGATCGCCGACTTTGTCACGGGTGCGGTGGAGCAGGATGGTATAATGAAGGCATTGAAGTGGCTCGGGGCAGTTGAGGAGTAGAAGCTGTTATAAAAAGTTTGTAAAGCACAGAAAAAGTTCTGGCATTTTCACGGAATATATGCTATAATACATTTGTTCCGTAAGCAGATATAGTATATCGGTAGTACATCAGCTTCCCAAGCTGAGGAGGCGGGTTCGATTCCCGTTATCTGCTTTAAAAGCCCAGAGAGTGCGTTAAATACGTGTTTTCTGGGCTTTCCTGATGTCACGAGATGCTGCATGCTTCCGTGTTCCAGTGTAGTCTGTATAGCATCTGCCGGACAGAAAGAAACAGAGAGGAGTATATCGGCAATGGGATATATCAAAGTGCCGAGAGTATATGAAAAGCTGAAAAGTGCAGAGGAGCTTTTTGCGCCTGTTATTATGACGGCAGCGGGCGGCTGGGGAAAGACAGCGGCGGCAGAGTATTACTGCCGGAGGAAAAAGCCGCTCCTATTGCACTGTGAGAGTGGAAGCATTCGTGAAAAGCCAGTCTGGAAGGATTTTCGGGGAAGTGTGGTCATCGTGGAGGATATGCAATGGCTTTGGGAAGAGGAAGCGGTAGGCTGTCTGCGAGAGCTCCTGCATACTCCGGGTATTCAGGTACTCATGCTTACGAGAGGGGCAGTGCCGAAATATCTTGCGAGTGAGGAGATGGATCTTGGCTTTGTGAGGATACAGGAAAAGGACTTTGCTTTCGGGGAGAAGGAGGTGAAGGAGTTTTTCAGAGGGCGCGGCATACAGCTCCACCCGGAAGATGCGGCACTGATAACGGAGGCCTCACAGGGATATGTGCGTGCACTTCACTGCTATGCAGCAAGAATGGAGAATGGAAATAGATACTCGGAGGATATGAAGGCTGCAGTCTGGCAGGATATCTACCACTTATGGGACAGCTATTATGATAAGCAATACACAGCGGAATTTCGTCATTTTGCTCTGTGCGTATGTCGGTATGATGAATTTACGCAGGAAATGGCAGAAGCACTTACTGGTGACGAAAGCGTTGGAAGAGTAATGGAATACTGCTACGAAGCCATGAGCCAGCTCCAGGTGAAAAGGGATGGCTATTATTCGATACGTCCGGAAATAAGGGGATATTACTGCTGGAAACAGAATCTCATATGGTCAAAGAAAGAGATAACAGAGAACTATTGCAGGGCGGCGGAGTATTTTAAGAGAAAGGGTAACATTCCGGATGCACTGAAGTATTATAAAAAAGCAGGAGAAATACAGTGCGTAAAGGAATTATTAATCTATAATGCCAATACACATCCGGGGACAGGTCATTATGTGGAGACCAAGGATTACTATCTGGAATTTCCAAGAGAGGAGCTGAGAAAGCTGCCTGTGCTTATGGCGGGGATGAGTATGCTGTATGCTCTGCTTCTTAAGCCGGACGAATCCGAAAAGTGGTATCATGAGCTGGAACTTTTTAGTAAGGACAAAGGCAACAGCAGGGAGCAGCGGAGGGAAGCCAGATCACGGCTTGCTTATCTGGACATATCACTTCCTCACAGGGGGACAAAGGGCACGCTGCGCATGATGAAGAAGGTCTTTGCACTTATCCGGAAAGAGGATATGGTATTGCCGGAGCTTTGCGTGACAGGAAATCTGCCGTCCCTTATGAACGGCGGTCTGGATTTCTGCGAGTGGTCAAAGAATGACACTCAGATTGCCAGATTCATGGGAAAATCTGTGGAGGTCATTCTGGGGAGATACGGAAAAGGCCTTACAACCATTGCACTGGCAGAGAGCGGATTTGAAAAAGGGACAATGCCGGCATACGAGGTCCTGACAAGATGCGGAGATGGATTTGAAGCTGCGGCACATGAAGGAAGGATTGAAATTTGCTTTGTGGCGGTAGGGATTCAGGTACGGCAGCATCTGATAGAGCGGCAATTAACGGCAGCAAGACGGATAGCGGAAGCTTTTAATGAGAAGGTGAGACAGGAGAAGGCAGTACAGCTCCTGCCGAATCTGGAAGCCTTTGGGGTGTGGATATCCCTGTTCGGCGGCTCCAATGCAGATGCAGAGAACTATATAGAGACCGTTCCGGATGCGAGGGTTTCCTTCTGTATTCTTGACAGATACCGGCAGATGGTAAAGCTGCGCTGCCTTATTTCAGAAAATCGCCTCGAGGAGGCTTTCGACCTTGCGGCCTTTCTGGAGGGATACTTTTTCTCGTACGAGAGACATTTTTACTGGATGGAGAATGAACTGCTAAAGGCGGTCGTTCTATATCGCATGGGGGATGAACACTGGAAGGAATGCCTGAGAAGGGCTGTGAAAAAAGCATCAGAGTATCATTTCACAAGGCTTTTCACGATTGAGGGGGCGTCAGTGCTTCCACTGCTTACGCAAATGAGGGAGAATGGGGAGCTTTCTGATATTGACGATGCGTATGCGGCAGAGATTTATAGGGAATGCTTCCGGGTGGCAGCGGGCTATCCCGACTATATGCGATTTATCCCGAGGGAAACGATAGCTCTTACAAACCGTGAAATGCAGGTTTTATCGATGCTGTGTGGGGGGATGACTATGGATGAAATCTGCACAGAGCTTAAAATATCCTATGATGGACTGAAGAAGCACAACAGAAATATATATAAAAAACTTGCGGTAAAAGGAAGGGCTGAGGCAGAGAGAAAGGCGGCAAGGCTCGGTCTGGTTCACCGTGGGAGAATGGATGCAGCCGAGGGAACCGGTACACCGATGGAATGAAAAAGCAGGAAAAGTAGCCATAGGGGTACTATACTTTTTGAGAACAGATGGCTAGAATGGTCGATGGAGTTGAGCGCGCAAAGCGCGCAAGGATAATCACGAGGAGGAGAATTAAAATGAAGAAGAAACTTTTGACAATGATGATTGTAGGTGTGATGGGAGCAGCAATGCTGGCAGGCTGCGGTGGATCCGAGGAGGCTGATGTTGCAGATGCATCTGTGCAGGAGGAAGTGCAGGATGATAATGACGAAGCAGCGGGCACTGAGGTAACCTTTGTAGATGGCTTTTATGCTGCTGATGGAAATGGCAGTGACTTCATGATCGCATTCTACGAGGGAGCGGCAGGAGACATCGCTTATGTAAATGATGGAACAGGTGAGGTTTTTGCAGAGTACATAGTAGAAAATGCACAGTTAGACGACGGAACAGAATATCTGCTGGTAACGGTAGGAGCAATGCAGATGGGATATCTGGAGAATGGCGAGGATATCTATCTTATAACAGATGATGGAGAAATGTATGCGGCAGCACGTCTGACCGAAGAGGAAGCAGATGCAATTGCAGCAGCTGTTGCAAGCGCATCCTAAGAGTTCCAGAAAAGAAACGAACACTTATAAGAGGTGGATATTCCCGAAAAGGATATCCGCCTCATGTTTTTGAAAAGATTTATCCCCGTCTGCATATTTTACCGATGTCTGCCCATACTATACTCGAAGATATGAAAACGAGGTAAGGTATGAAGCTGTCATTTCGTTGGTATGGAAAATCAGATAAGGTCACTCTGCAGGACATCAGGCAGATCCCCGGTATGCATACGGTTGTCACGGCGGTGTATGATGTGCCGGTGGGAGAGGTCTGGAGCAGGGAGAGCATTGCGGAACTGAAGCAAGAGATTGAGGCTGCCGGATTGCATTTTGAGGTCGTGGAGAGCATTCCCGTACATGAGGACATCAAGCTCGGGAAAGAGACCAGAGACTTTTATATCGGAAATTTCTGTCAGAATATCCGCCGTGTGGCGGAGGCTGGGGTGAAGTGTGTCTGTTATAACTTCATGCC
>USGM01000070.1 GCA_900554205.1 uncultured Lachnospiraceae bacterium | reverse complement strand
AGATAACCGCAATGTCCGATGTACCGCCGCCGATATCGACGATCATGTTTCCGCAGGGCTTGGAAATATCAATGCCCGCTCCGATTGCTGCTGCGATAGGCTCCTCGATGATGGCAACCTCTCTTGCACCTGCCTGATAGGTTGCGTCCTCAACCGCCTTCTTTTCCACCTCTGTCACGCCGCTCGGCACGCAGACCGCTATGCGCGGCTTTCGGAAGGTTCTTCTGCCCAGTGCCTTCTGGATGAAATATTTCATCATCTTCTCCGTCACGGTGTAGTCAGAGATAACACCCTGACGCAGAGGCCGGACAGCGACGATGTTGCCGGGAGTTCTTCCCAGCATCAAACGCGCGTCCTCGCCGATCGCTTTGATCTTATTTGTATCTCTATCGAATGCAACAACGGAGGGCTCCTTCAATACAACGCCCTTTCCTCTGATGTATACTAAAATGCTGGCTGTGCCCAAATCAATTCCGATGTCTGTACACTGCATGTTACCTGTACCCCTTTCTAAACAATTCCGATATCCATAAACGAAGTCATACATTGTCTATTATAACCGAATTTCCATCATTTTCAAAGTTCTTTTGAAAAAAAAAATTTAGATGTAACCGGTCAGGGGCAGAATGTACAAAAAAGGACGCGACAAACACGGCGGTTCCTTCCGCCTGTCTGTGCGTCCATGCCTCAATGATATTATTATCGGCTCGTCAGAGCCTCGTCCTTATATCATTTTGTCATTTTATTTTTTTGATTCTTTTGCTATTGCTTTTCTGTCCTTCTCCAGCATCTTCTTCACATAAGCGCCGGTGTACGAGCCCTTGCACTTTACGATCTCTTCGGGCGTGCCCTTTGCAATCACGGTTCCGCCTCTGTCTCCGCCCTCCGGGCCGATATCGATAATATAGTCCGCCGTCTTGATTACATCCAGATTGTGCTCTATGACAACCACTGTATTTCCGCCGTCCGCAAGTCTGTGCAGAATCTCCACCAGCTTGTGCACATCCGCAAAGTGCAGTCCCGTCGTAGGCTCGTCCAGAATATAGATGGTCTTTCCCGTGCTCCGCTTGGACAGCTCGGTTGCCAGCTTGATACGCTGCGCCTCTCCGCCGGAGAGTGTCGTCGACGGCTGCCCGAGCTTGACATAAGAGAGTCCGACATCGTAGAGGGTCTGAATCTTGTTGCGGATGGACGGCAGGTTCTCGAAGAAGGGCAGCGCCTCCTCCACCGTCATATCCAGCACATCAAAGATACTCTTTCCCTTATACTTAACGTCCAGCGTCTCTCTGTTATAGCGCTTTCCTCCGCAGACCTCGCAGGGCACATAGACATCCGGCAGGAAATGCATTTCGATTTTGATAATGCCGTCTCCGCCGCACGCCTCACAGCGTCCGCCCTTGACGTTAAAGCTGAAACGTCCCTTCGTATAGCCCTTTGCCTTGGCATCCGCCGTCGTCGCAAAGAGATCTCTGATCTGATCGAACACTCCGGTATAGGTTGCGGGGTTCGAGCGCGGCGTTCTGCCGATCGGGGACTGGTCGATGTCAATCACCTTATCCAGCTGCTCCATCCCCAGAATGTCCTTGTGCTTTCCCGGTATGCATCTCGCACGGTTCAGGTCTCTCGCCAGATGCTTGTACAGAATCTCATTGACAAGGGAGCTCTTGCCGGAGCCGGATACTCCGGTCACGCAGGTCATGACACCGAGTGGGATGTCCACATCGATATTTTTCAGATTGTTCTCCTGCGCCCCGACCACCTTGAGCCAGCCGGCAGGCTTTCTGCGCTCCTTCGGAACGGGTATTCTCAATTCGCCGCTGAGATATTTTCCCGTGATGGACTCCGGTATCTGCATGATCTCCTCCGCCGTGCCGCAGGCTATGACCTCGCCGCCGTGAGAACCGGCGCCGGGGCCGATGTCCACGATATAGTCCGCAGCGAGCATGGTGTCCTCGTCATGTTCCACCACAATCAGGGTATTTCCGAGATCCCGGAGGCTTTTCAACGTTGCAAGCAGCTTGTCATTGTCTCTCTGGTGAAGTCCGATGCTTGGCTCGTCCAGAATATAGCAGACTCCGACCAGACCGGAGCCGATCTGTGTCGCCAGTCTGATACGCTGTGCTTCTCCACCCGAAAGCGTAGCGGTAGCTCTCGACAGGGAGAGGTATTCCAGTCCGACATCGACAAGGAAGCCGACTCTCGCACGGATCTCCTTTAATATCTGCTTTCCGATCAACTGCTGCTGGTCGGTCAGCGTCATCTCTCCCAGAAAGCCGTGAAGGTCACGGATCGACATGGAAGTGACCTCGTAAATGTTCTTATCGCAGACAGTGACTGCCAGCGCCTCCTTTTTCAGCCTCATGCCCTTACATTCTTTACAGGGCGTAATGCGCATATAGCTCTCATACTCCTGCTTCATGGTGTCGGAGAAGGTCTCCTTATACTTCCGCTCCACATTCTTGATCAGCCCCTCAAAGGCAACCGGATAGATGCCCTTTCCCCGCTGTCCGACGTAATGCACCTCGACCTCTTTGCCGTTTGTCCCGTAGATCAGGATATGCTGTATCTTCTCAGGGTACTCGCTGAAAGGAGTGTCCAGATCAAATTTGTATTCCCGGCACAATGCCTGAAGAATGGCGTTTGTAAAGCTCTTCTTGTCCGTACAGGACTGCCAGCCCGTGACGGCGATTGCGCCCTCATTGATGCTCAACGATTTGTCGGGAATCATGAGATCCACATCAAATTCCATCTTATAGCCCAGTCCGAAGCATTCCGGGCAGGCGCCGAAGGGATTATTGAAAGAGAAGCTTCTCGGCTCAATTTCGCTGATGCCGATACCGCAGTCCGGACAGGAAAAGCTCTGGCTGAAGGTCATCGGCTCGCCGCCTATGACGTCCGCCACGAGCAGCCCATCCGCCAGCTCCAGAACATTTTCAATAGAGTCTGCCAGTCTGCGCTCTATTCCCGGCTTGATGACCAGTCTGTCAACGATGATGTCTATATTGTGCTTAATATTCTTATCCAGACTGATCTCCTCTGTCAGCTCATACAGGCTGCCGTCGATACGCACGCGGACATAGCCGCTTCTCTTGGCGCGCTCCAGAACCTTTTCATGCTGCCCCTTCCTGCCGCGGACGACGGGAGCGAGCAGCTGAAGCTTCGTTCCCTCGGGCAGCGCCATGATCTGATCCACCATCTGGTCTACCGTCTGCTTGGCAATCTCGCGTCCGCACTTCGGGCAGTGGGGAATACCGATCCTCGCATAGAGAAGGCGGAAGTAGTCATAGATTTCCGTGACCGTTCCCACCGTCGACCTCGGGTTCCGGTTTGTCGATTTCTGGTCAATGGAGATTGCAGGCGAAAGTCCGTCAATACGCTCCACGTTGGGCTTCTCCATCTGTCCGAGGAACTGTCTCGCATAGGAGGACAGGGATTCCATGTAGCGCCGCTGCCCCTCCGCATAGATTGTGTCGAACGCAAGGGATGATTTTCCCGAGCCGGACATACCGGTCAGAACGACCAGCTCGTTTCTCGGAATGTCAACGTCTATATTTTTCAGATTGTGCTCTCTCGCCCCGCGGATCTTAATATATTCCCTGGGGCGCATCTTCTTTACTTCTTCCATGTTACACCTCTCACTACTCTTTATCTAACTCCTGCAGCTTCTGCTTCAGCTCAATCATCTTGTCACGCAGTTCTGCCGCCGCTTCGAAATTCAGGTCCGCGGCTGCCTTCTGCATCTTCTTCTGAACATCCGTAATGACCTTTTCCAGTTCCTTGCGGTTCATGGACTCCGGATCCTTCTCGAACCGCAGCTCCTCCTTCGCCACCACCTTGGATATACTGATCAGGTCACGCACCGCCTTCTTGATCGTCTGCGGCGTGATGCCATGCTCCTCGTTGTATTTCATCTGGATCTCACGGCGGCGGTTCGTCTCGTCAAGCGCAACCCGCATAGAATCCGTGATCGTATCTGCGTACATGATGACATGTCCCTCGGCATTTCGCGCCGCGCGCCCGATCGTCTGAATCAGAGAGGTACTGCTTCTCAGGAACCCCTCCTTGTCTGCATCCAGAATCGCAACCAGCGAAATTTCCGGGATGTCAAGTCCCTCTCTCAGAAGGTTGATGCCGACCAGAACGTCGAATACGTCCAGACGCATATCGCGGATGATCTCCGCCCGCTCCAGCGTATCAATGTCGGAGTGGAGATATTTCACCCGGATGCCGACCTCCTTCATATAGTCGGTCAGATCCTCCGCCATCCGCTTTGTCAGCGTCGTAATCAATATCTTATTATGCTTTGCAACCTCTTTATTCACTTCGCCGATCAGATCGTCGATCTGCCCCTCCACCGGCCGGACATCCACCTCAGGATCCAGCAGACCGGTCGGACGGATGATCTGTTCCGTGCGCAGGAGCTCGTGCGCCTCCTCATAATCTGAGGGCGTCGCGGACACGAACATCATCTGGTCGATGTGTGTCTCAAACTCCTCGAAGTTCAAGGGTCTGTTGTCCAGCGCAGAGGGCAGACGGAAGCCGTAATCCACCAGCGTCTGCTTTCGGGAACGGTCTCCGGCATACATGCCCCTGATCTGCGGGATCGTCATGTGGGACTCATCCACGATGATAAGAAAATCGTCCGGAAAGAAATCAAGGAGCGTCATCGGCGGCGCTCCGGGCGGCATGAAGTTCAGGTGCCGGGAATAGTTCTCTATGCCGGAGCAGAAGCCTGTCTCGCGCATCATCTCAACATCAAAGTTCGTTCTCTCTGCGATTCTCTGCGCCTCAATCAGCTTGTCCTCTCCCTTGAAGTAGCGGACGCGCTCTTCCATCTCCTTCTCGATGTTTTCACATGCCGCCTTAATCTTCTCCATGGAGACAACATAGTGGGATGCCGGGTAAATGATTATGTGATTCAGAGTCGCGTGAATCCTTCCCGACAGCGGCTCGACCTCACAGATGCGGTCGATCTCATCCCCGAAGAACTCAATGCGGATGAAATAATCTCCGCCCTGCGCAGGGCAGACCTCCACGACATCCCCATGCACACGGAAGCAGCCTCGCTGCAAATCCATATCGTTCCTGTTGTACTGGATATCGACCAGCTCACGCAGAACCTGGTCCCTGTCCTTCGTCATGCCCGGGCGCAGGGAGACGGACATCCCCTGAAATTCCTCCGGGCTGCCCAGTCCGTAGATGCAGGACACGCTGGCGACCACAATGACATCCCGCCGTTCCGTCAGCGATGCGGTCGCAGAAAGGCGCAGCTTATCAATCTCCTCGTTGATGGCGGAATCCTTCGCAATATAAGTGTCGGACGAAGGCACATAGGCCTCCGGCTGATAATAGTCGTAGTAGGAAACGAAATACTCCACTGCATTCTCCGGGAAAAATTCCCTGAACTCCCCATACAGCTGTCCGGCGAGCGTCTTATTATGCGCAATAATCAGGGTCGGCTTGTTCAGCGCCTGAATGACATTTGCCATGGTGAAGGTTTTGCCGGAGCCGGTGACACCGAGCAGCGTCTGGAATTGATTGCCCTGTCTGAAGCCATCCACCAGTTCTTTTATTGCCTGCGGCTGATCGCCCGTGGGCTTATATTCACTGTGAAGCACAAAATGATCCACTGTTACTCTCCTAAACAATTTTTCTTTTCAAAACTATTTTGAACGTTTACTTCGATATTATAGCATCTGTCATTAAAAAAGTACAGAACAAAATCGAACTTTTGTTCTGTACCCGTAACACATTCCTCTGCATGCTATCTATTGTGTTCCTTACTGCTTGCTGATCAGCTCCTCCAGCACTTCCTTCGCCTTCTCAAGCTGGTTGTCGGGGTGATCCTCGCTGCCGTAATAAGCCTCGCCATCAAACTCACACAGCACATCCGGCTCGATTCCGATGCCGTGAATGTTGTTGCCGTTCGGCGTGTAGTATGCACTGATGGTCAGCTTGACCGCCGAGCCGTCACGGAAGGACATGATCTGCTGCACAATACCCTTTCCAAAGGTCGTTGTACCGACCAGTGTGCCGATACCGTAATCCTTGATTGCACCCGCCATAATCTCCGCTGCGCTGGCAGAATTCATATCGACAAGGACAACAAGCGGCAGCTGGAGCTCATTTTCTCCGTCGCAGGTATACTCCTCCCTGTTTCCGTACTTATCCTCCGTGTAAACAATCATGCCCTCCGGCAGAATCATGTTACACATATCCACAACGGCATCCAGATTTCCGCCCGGATTTCCTCTTAAGTCGAGGATGATTCCCCGTGCAGCAGAATTCTTTACCGTGTACAGTGCCTCAGAGAACTGATTTACCGTGACGGAATCAAACTCAGTAACCCGAATGTACCCGATTCTTCCCTCCAGCATGGAATACTCAACCGTCGGAGCCTCTACTCTCCGTCTGGTCAGCGTAAGCTCAAGGTAATCGCTCTCTCCTTCCCGGATCAGCGTAAGGTTTACCTCGGTTCCTTCTTCGCCTTTTATCAGTGCAACCGCCTCGGTCAGTGTCAGACCGTAGGTCGTAACTCCGTTGACCTCATAAATCAGATCATTCGCCCGGAGACCAGCCTCCTCCGCCGGAGAGCCCTCCATCACGCCGCTGATTTTCGGAAGATTCTTCTCCGTATCCAGACTGACATAAGCACCGATTCCGTAATAGACACCCTCCGACTGCTCCATCAGTTCAGCAAGCTCCTCAGCCGTATAATATTCCGAGTAGGGATCTCCCAGAGATTCAAGCATCCCCTTAAAGATGCCGTCCTGCAGCTCCTCGTTGCTCACTTCATCCAGAAAGTAATAGGTGTCAATCGTCTGCTCAAGCGCCTGCAGCTTCGAGATCGTATTGGAATTGATCGCCGAGTTGTCGTCCAGCTCTATCTTGCTGGAGCTGCTTCCATTCTGCACGACCGAGTTCTGAATGCCGATCCCAAGATACACAATACCGACAACCAGCAGGGTTGCCGCCAGACCCACGATCATTCCCCCGAAGAACAGCGCCTTCCCGCTGCCCTTCTGTTCCTTTGGCGGCTGTGATGCCGGTCCATTGTTCAAATGATTGAAATAATTCTGATTCTCGTCCATAGTGCCTCCTATTTACTAATGTAATTCCATGGTGATGTATACGATCCATTCAGCCGGACACTGAAATGAAGATGGTTGCCTGTCGAACGCCCGGTGCTCCCGACCGCAGCGATCTTCTCCCCACGAACCACGATCTCATCCTTTTCCACATAAAGCGCGGACGCATGCATGTAGATCGTGTAAAGGCCGGAACCATGATCGATCATAACGTAATTTCCCATTGTTGCGCTGTAGGCAGCCGCAACCACCGTTCCGTCATAAGCGGCATAAATGGCGGTTCCCTTCGGCGAAGCAAAATCAACGCCGTTATGGAATTGCTCCACTCCCAGCGTCGGATGGATTCTCATTCCGTAATCATCCGAAACCCTTGTATAGGATGCGAGCGGGAAGGTAAACGTACCGCCGTCATAGGTCAGCACGACACCGCTGCTCGCCAGAATTCTCTTCTTCTCCTCGGCAATCAGGTTCTCAAGTGCAGTGATCTCTTCCTCCTGCGCCTTGATTTCCTCTTCATACTCTTTTATTGCTTTTTCTTTATTGCTGATATCTGTCTCGTAGTCCCGGATATCCTGATTCTTCTGCTGGATCAGGGTCTCGAGATTCCTCTGCTCCTCCTCCACGCCTGCCTTTGCCTCATCCAGAATCTCCTTTTCCAGCTCAAGCTCCTGTTTGCAAAGCTCGACATACTCGCGGACCATCTTGTAGTCCTGCCATCTCCTGCGGTCATACGAAATGGTTCTCTCCACATAGTCCGCCTTATTCAGGAAATCGCCAAAGCCCGCCGATTCCAGCAGCATATCCATCATCTGCGGATCACCGGTCTCATATACCATTCTTATGCGTGAAATCATGGATTCTTTCTGCGTTTCCTCGTTTTCAAGCGCAACCTCCAGCTCGCCCTCTGTCTGGACGATCTCCGCCTCTTTGGCAGTGATCTTCTCCTGCAGATCTGCGATATTCGCCTCAATCTGGGCAAGATTTTTGTCCAGCTGGACAACATAGTTCTTGAGGTTGGAACGCTGGGTCTCCAGATCCTTTTTGATATTCTGCAGATCGCTCAGACCGTTCTGCAGGGATTTTTTTTCATCCTGTGCCTGTCGTATCTGCTCCTCCTTCTCCTTGATGCTCTCGGAGGTGATGGAGGAAAGCGTCAGCGCCGATGCCTGCTGCGCCGCAGAGTCCGACAGCAGAACCAGCCCCAGCACCGCCAGAACCAGCAGGCACTTCTTTATACTGTTCTTTCTCATAGGCTCCTGTCTATACATGCAAATGCTTTCTGACCGTTGAAATACTTCCCAAAAATCCGATTCCCATACCCATGATAAGCGATACAGGGGTGAGGACGCCAAAAACCTGCTCCACCGTCAGGAAATTCAGGAAATTACTGAGGATGGAAAAACGCTCCACAATGTAATTCAGGGCATAGTTGTAAAGCGTATGTATCAGTCCGAGCGGGATTGCCGCGCCGAGCAGTCCGATCAGAATACCCTCCAGCACAAAGGGCGCCCTTACGAAGAAGTCGGTCGCACCGATATATTTCATGATATTGATCTCTGTCGAGCGGACGGAAATGCCGACCGCAACCGTGTTGCTGATCAGGAAGATACTTACCGCAAGCAGGATTACGATAATTCCCACAGAGACATAGGCGATCAGAAGGTTCACACCGCTGAGCGTATCCGCCGTCACCTCGGAGAAATTCACCTTTCGCACCTCCGGTATCGATTGCAGCCAGTTTACAAGGGCATCCTGCATGGAGACGTCACTGAGATAAATCTCATAGCTGTATTCCCCCGCCAGAGGGTTCTCCGGGAAGCCGTCCGCATAATTCTCGCCGTAATAGTCGGAGGCAAAATTCGCCCACGCCTCGTCATCCGAAATGTAGACCACATCCGAAACCTCGATCCTCTCGGAAATCTTCTGACCGATCTCTGCAATGCGCTGTTCCGTGGGAACCTGATTTTCCGCGTGGGATTCACATTTGTCATATTCATTATGGAAGAACACCGTGACGGAGACACCTTCCTCCGCCTTCATGACGATGCTCTGGAAATTCGCAACAATGGCATAGAAAATGCCAAACAGGAACAGGCATGCCGAGATCGTGGCAATCGATGCCAGCGAATACCATTTATTCCGGAAGATGTTGGCGAATCCCTGTTTGATCGTATAAAGCAGTGTACTAATCTTCATCGATGTATTCGCCTCCCTCCTCGTCGCTGACGATCACGCCCATCTTCATCGTGACAACGCGCTTGTGCATGGCATTGACGATCTCTCTGTTATGCGTCACGACAACCACCGTCGTACCGTTCTCGTTGATCTCCTCAAGCAGCTTCATGATCTCCCATGAGTTCTTCGGGTCAAGATTACCGGTCGGCTCATCTGCAAGCAGGATGGAGGGCGTATTCACCAACGCTCTGGCAAGCGCCACCCTCTGCTGCTCTCCGCCGGAAAGCTGCTTTGTCTTCGCCTTATATTTTCCCGCAAGTCCCACCGTTGCCAGAATCGCAGGAACATTCCTGCGGATTTCATTTGCAGGAGTCTCCACGATCCGCTGCGCAAACGCAACATTCTCGTAGACATTCCTGTCGTTCAGCAGACGGAAGTCCTGAAACACAACGCCGAGGTTTCTTCTGAATTTCGGCACCTGTCTGTGCTTCAGCTTTGCAAGGTCGTTTCCCATAACATAAACACTGCCGCTGGTCGCAGTGAGCTCCCGCAGCAGAAGTTTGATCAGTGTTGATTTTCCGGAGCCGCTGTCTCCAACAATAAATACAAACTCACCCCTCCCGATGCTGAGGTTGATCTCATTTAATGCAGGAGAGCCGGAGGAATACACCTTGCTCACGTTGTCGAGATAGATAACGCCCTTCTCCTCGATCAGCTTCTCCCTTTTCTTCTTCAGCAGTTCCTTATTTGCCATAACAATCCTCGTTTCCCTTAAAAATCCGTATTCTCCATGTATCTCATATATTTTACCACCATCAGGGCGATCTTAAAGGTAATAGCGTCCTCAAACACGCGCAGATCAAGACCTGTGCTCTTCTGGAGCTTATCCAGACGGTAAACCAGTGTGTTCCTGTGAATGAACAGCTGTCTGGAGGTCTCGGACACATTCAGGCTGTTTTCAAAAAACTTATAGATCGTGGCAAGCGTCTCCTCGTCAAATTCATCGGGACTCTTACCGTCAAAGATCTCGCGGATGAACATTTTGCAAAGCGGGATCGGCAGCTGGTAGATCAATCGTCCGATGCCCAGCTCGCTGTATGCGACAATGTCTCTCTCGTCGAAGAAGATCTTTCCGACATCCAGTGCCATCTTCGCTTCCTTATAGGAACGGCTGACTTCCTTGATCTCCTGCACAACGGTTCCGTAGGCGATCCTGATGTCCTTGATGCCCTCCTTCTGGAGATACTGCTCAAGTGCCCTCGCCGTCTTGTCAATTTCCTTCGCCGTGTCCGTCTCGGACAATTCCCGAACCACGATCACGTTATTTTCATCGACTGCCGTGACAAAGTCCTTGCTGTTCGCACCGAAATGTGTTCTCGCCAGCTCTAAGGCATTGTTATCCCTGCCGTTACCGGATTCTATAATCATGACGACACGGGGCACATCCGTCTGTATGTGCAGCTTCTTGGAACGGCTGTAGATGTCTACAAGCAGCAGGTTATCCAGCAGCAGGTTCTTGATAAAGTTATCCTTATCAAATCTCTCCTTGTATGCCACAAGCAGGTTCTGGATCTGGAATGCAGCCAGCTTGCCGATCAGATAGACATCCTCGCCCGTGCCGCCCGCCACCAGAACATACTCTAACTGCTGTTCATCAAATATCTTAAAATACTGATAGCCCTGAATCTCCTGAGAATCCGCCGGCGATGCTGCAAACTCCACAGCCGCCTTGGGACTGGTGCCCATCTCCGTCGTGGACGCAACCTCCTTGCCGTCTATATCCATGACACAGAGTTCCACCCGCGCTATACCCTTCAACCCATCAATCGTATTCTGCAATATTTGATTTGAAATCATAAAAACCCGCTCCTTTGCCTATGTAACCCCATTTTGCGTTTGTTTGTCCATCCGGACGCTTATTATACCATACTAAAAATATTACAAAAACACGAGCAGAAATGCAATAGGTTTTTATGAATTTTCACAAAAAGCCATCTGAGTTTTCTTTCAGACAGCTTTTCAGTCGCATCATTATATCTTAATATCAATATTTGCCCCGACACCGGGATTGACACTTTGTTCCATCGCTGAGGCATCCAGTATTTTAACCAGCCCTTCGCCCAGCTTCTCCGTATTGTCTATGGCCTTGCTGAGCACCGCCATCCCGACCTGGGACTTCGTAGAATAATCAGACAAAGCTATGGAAACACCTGCAATATCCATATCGTCGCCCCCTTTCTTCTGTCATCTCCATTTTATCACGTTTTTCTCATTTTTCTATAATAGAAACTAAATTTTCAAATTCTTAAGAATTCACTCTCCGGATCGTCTTCTCCCCGATCTCTACCTTGCCCTGCTTCAACAGCCTTCCTACCGCACGCTTAAATTCGTTCTTGCTCATGCCGGTCTCGTGTCTGATAACCTCCGGCGCCGCCTTGTCGCTGAAGGGAAGGGCTCCCTCATAGCTGTCCAGCAGCTTTAAGATCTTCTCTGCATCCGCGTCCATCTGGAGGTATGCCTTCTCCCTGACACTGAGATCGAGCTTGCCGTCCTCTCTCACCCGGAGAACCCTCGCCTCAATATCCGTGCCGGGCTGGATGTCGCCGTACAGCTCCTTCTTCGGTATGAGACCGGAATACAGGTTGTCCACCGCCACAAACGCGCCGAAATTATCGCTCAGCTCATATACTCTTCCGTGCACTCTGTCCTCTGCCTGATAAGGACTGTCGGTGCGCAGCGCCTCGTAGACATTCATGGTCGCGCAGAGACGGCTGCTCTTGTCGATATAGAGCATGACAAGCACCTTGTCTCCCTGCTGTACTCTTCCCCGCTGCTCGCGGAAGGGCAGAAGCAGATCCTTTTCCAGTCCCCAGTCCAGAAACGCGCCATATTTTCCCACCTGCGCCACCGTCAGCTCCGCAAGCTGCCCCATCTGCAGCTTAGGCTCCCGCACCGTGGCAATCATACGGTCACCGGAATCCCTGTAGACGAAAACCTCCACGCGGTCCCCGACCTTTTTCCCCTCCGGCACCTGCTTCACCGGCAGAAGAATATGCTCTGCCGCATCCTCAAAGCTGACCGCAAGGTAAACGCCGAAGTCTACCTTCTTCACTATGACAAGTTCCTGTTTTTCTCCTAATCGAATCATCGAAGTCGTTCTCCTTTTTTATTACAGGGTTTAGGCGGCATCAGGCGGTAAACTCCGCCGTGGTGTACAACGCCCCGCTCTCGTCCGACAGCGTCACAATCACCCTGTTTCCGCCGGTGACAACGCAGGGGATCAGCACGTCGTCCAGAAATGCCTGTTTCTTATATTCCGCGCGCACCTGACGGATCACAAAATTCTCCGGCAGAAAATCCATCGCCATATCAATATATTTCTGGTTATTGACGTGGTGGTTCGTATCCAGATGGTGCTTCCGCACAATAATCGGCTCCTGCTGCTCTCCTCCCTGCGGCACAGCGATCTTCCTTGAGGCATACTCCATCTCCAGCTTCGGCTCCAGCCGGTACCGCTCGAGCATCAGTTCCGGCACGGAAGCCGGTCTGCCCGTCTCTGTGTCCAGAAGACTCCAGAGAGAATTTGCCTTTGCAATATAGTTGCCCTGCCCGTCCTGCATGGCAAAATTTCTCTGCGCCAGAAAACCCCTGAGTTCGTAAGGGCTCGTCCCAATCACCACGTTCTCTCCGAGCATGGGATACCGCTCCACCACGATCTGCCATGCGCACAGCACCCAGACCTGATGCGTATTTTTCAGATACTCCACGCCCACTCCGAGATCCTCGGACTGGAAGGTGGAACAATCCTGAAAGTAGTTGATCAGCGATGCCATCGTAAGCCTGCCCTCACTGTCCACCTCACTATATCTTATCCTGCTTTGAAACTGATACATATTAATCTCCATCCCTTTATAGCAAAAGCTGTTTTATAATCATAAACACCCAGTAAAGTGCGAATACCAGCATACCGGCATTGCCGAAGGCAATACTGAACTTCAGTTCCTTCGGAATCGCTGTAGTTCCCGGCTCGAACCGGAATTTCTTCTGTGCCGCAAAGACAATAAACAGAATTACCCCCGCCACGCAGACGCACAGGATAAACAAAATCAGAAGGCCGTAAAGCCCCCACCAGATCAGCGTGTCCGGCCCCGGCATCGGCAGCGTCGTCGCCATTCCGCTTTCCAATATACCTCCCAGCTCCAGCTTCTGCATGAGCAGTAGCGTCAGAAAACCACTGACAAAGTTAAAAAGCATATGCAGGGAAATCGTGATCTTCAGATTTCCTGTCTTCACATAAAGATACGCGAACATTGCACCGATGACAAAGGCATAGATAAACTGGTTCAGATTGCCATGGAAAAGCCCGAACATCAGTCCCGATGTCAACACCGCAATCCCTTCGCCGTAGCGTACCGTCCGATCCACAATCAGCTTGCGGAACACAAGTTCCTCCATGATTGGCGCACAGAGCACTGTGTAAAAGAAGACCGCCCACGGACTCACCGACATCAGGACCGACGCGATCTGATTCTCAACCGGATTGCCTGTGAAAAAGCCTATCACCGTCGTGATGATATTGCCCGCAAAGTTGGAGGCATATGCCATGCCCATACAGATGACAGCCGCCAGCATATATTTCCCCGGAGACAGCTTGCGCCGCGGCACAGGCTCTGCCGGAACCTTCTTTTTCATCAGAAGCATCAGGAGCGGAAATGCCACAAGGTACATGGAAACTGCCGACAGAAAAAGTGTTATGTCCGCGTTATCAAGCCACTCCGGCCTCAGTTTCTGCACCACGAGACCGATCAGCAGCTGCACAATATAAATTGCCATCACATCCGCAATATAGAACCACCCTATTTTTGAAAATCGTCTTTTTGCTTCGATTGCTTCCTGCACAGTTCATCCTCCGTCTTCCCACAATTTCCGAATTAACCTATCGTTCTCAAAGCAGCCCCTTTTGCACAAAATAATTCTTCACCAGTTCGACAACTTCTCTTGCTACTCCTATCTGCTCCAGAGCATCTTCCTTACTCGCAATATAAAAGGTATCATAATCACTCTTATGGCGAATAACCTCCAACCGGGATATTTTTCTTCCTATCTCTCTGGGAAAGATTTCTTTATTGACATAATTTTTATTAAAGTATCCCAACGTATCCTTGTGCTTCTTAAATGCAATAGGTTCGATTGCCAGTACGGCATCTATGGCATGATAGCAGGAATAGTACGCCCTGTTATTAGCCGCCTTATACTTTCCAGCCTCTAATACGATCTCTGCGGTTTCCAGATCATCTTTTGCCTGCTCCCATTTATACTTTGCCACATCCGCAAAGGTTCCTTCGGATTCCGGTTTATTCAAATAACTACCCCCTCTTTCTCCACGTTGCGGTAGAACATATCCGCATTCTTCCAGTAGTCAAAGTGCTCCTTGCTCTGCACTACCGGCATAATGTCCGTCTCATGTTCATTATTGAAGTCATAAGTAATATCGCAGATTTTTCTCTCTAAGGGACTTACACTGTCCACATTAGCGTCCACCAATACCATGACATCCACATCCGAATCAGGTCGAAAATCTCCTCTCGCATACGATCCGTATAAAATCACCTTTTTAACTCTGTCATCCGTAACCTTTTCCAGTTCTTCCCGATAAATCTTTAATAAACTTTCAATCTGCTGCGGCATTACCTACACCTTCTTTCTGTTCCTAATATGTGCTGTTTCCTGTAATCATAGTACCACAAGCCTCTTATTTTCTCAATGCCTGCCCTACGATATTTTCTGTGTCCGTCTCTGGACGGGTGTTGGTACAATCTGTTTATATCGGTGTTGTCCCTCTCAAACCGATAGTGTTGTCGAGTAGGGTCGCGGCGCACTTAGACACAAAAAACCTCAGTAGATTTCTCTACTGAGGTTTTTTGAGCAGGGCTACAAGGATTCGAACCTTGAAATGACGGAGTCAGAGTCCGTTGCCTTACCGTTTGGCGATAGCCCTATCTGTATTACTTGATAGAGTATACACGAAGTATTACCAAATTGCAATACCTAAATTCAAATTTTTTAAAAATTTTGTTCCTCACACTTTTATTATATGCAAAAGTACAAAAAGCCCGCCGCATTGATATGCGGCAGGCTCCTCTCTGTTTCCTGTTGTCTTACACTTCAAAGGTCAGCTCACCATAGGTAGGTACCGGCCATACTTCCTTGTCCACCAGCATCTCGAGTTCATCGATCGGTGCACGAAGCTCAGCCATGGCATCCTTTACGGTATCCTTGTAGAAGAATGCCTGTGCCTTTGCATCCTCTATTGCGGTTGCCTCTGCGACAGCCTTTTCCAGCTTGGTCAGCGCTGACTTTGCAGCGGAAAGTCTGGTGCTCACATCGCCGAGCAGCTCTGCCTGAACGGATGCATCTGCTCCCGCCTCCTTTACGGCGATCACGGTGTCCGCGAGTGTCTTCGTATACTTCACAACTGCCGGAATGAACTTCTTGCTTGCCATGTCAATCATGGTAAGTGCCTCGATATTGATGGTCTTTGCGTAGGTCTCATAGGTAATCTCCTCACGGGATTCCAGTTCAACCTTCGTAAAGATACCGAATCTCTCAAACAGCTTGATTGCCTTCTCTGTTGTCAGCGTGGACGCTGCCTCTACCATAGACTTGATGTTAGGCAGTCCGCGTCTCTCGGCTTCCTTTACCCACTCCTCGGAATATCCGTCTCCGTTGAAGACGATTCTCTGGTGCTTGGTCATATATTCCTTGATCAGATCATGTACGGCAATGTCAAAGTTGTCCGCTTTCTCCAATATGTCAGCCGCCTCGCAGAACGCCTCTGCCACGATTGCGTTAAGAGTGGTGTTCGGGCTTGCGATGGAGTCAGCCGAGCCGACCATACGGAACTCGAATTTATTTCCGGTAAATGCGAACGGTGAGGTTCTGTTACGGTCTGTAGCATCCTTCTCGAAATCAGGCAGCGTGGAAACGCCTGTCTCCAGCTTTCCTCCCTCGATCAGATGTGCTGCCTCACCGGTCTCGATGAGCTGCTTCACAACATCCTCCAGCTGCTCGCCGAGGAACATGGAGATGATTGCGGGCGGTGCCTCGTTTGCCCCCAGTCTGTGATCGTTGCCGACATCAGATGCACTCTGGCGGAGCAGATCAGCGTGGGTGTCAACTGCCTTCATGATGCAGGCAAGTACCAGCAGGAACTGGATGTTCTCGTTCGGTGTGTCGCCGGGATCGAGCAGGTTCACGCCATTATCGGTTCCCAGAGACCAGTTGTTATGCTTACCGGAGCCGTTCACACCAGCAAAGGGCTTCTCATGCAGCAGACAGGTCATGCCGTGACGTCCTGCCACCTTCTTCATCGTCTCCATTACCAGCTGGTTGTGGTCTACCGCAATATTCGCCGTCTCATAAACCGGTGCAAGCTCATGCTGTGCGGGAGCGACCTCATTGTGCTGGGTCTTAGCGGTAACGCCCAGCTTCCACAATTCAATATTCAGATCCTTCATGTAGGAACCGATGCGCTCGCGGATTGTTCCGAAATAGTGATCCTCAAGCTCCTGTCCCTTGGGAGCCGGTGCACCGAACAGTGTCCGTCCCGCAAAGATCAGATCCTCACGCTGTAAGTATTTCTCCCTGTCAACAAGGAAGTATTCCTGCTCGGGGCCGACGCTTGCAACAACCTTCGTCGCCTCGGTATTTCCGAAAAGTCTCACGATACGGAGCGCCTGTTCGCTGACAGCCTCCATGGAACGAAGCAGAGGT
>USGM01000069.1 GCA_900554205.1 uncultured Lachnospiraceae bacterium | reverse complement strand
GATTACCGGCAGAACCAAACTTCTTGTCCTCCATGATCTCCTTGACGCCTGCCTCTGCTTCCTCTAAAGTATTGCAGATCAGAACTCCTTTTCCAAGTGCCAGACCATCTGCTTTCAAAACGATCGGCATCTTAGCGGTCTGTAAGTATTCCAGCGCCTTGTGCGGATCGGTAAAAGTCTCATAGGCTGCGGTCGGAATGTTGTATTTCTTCATCAGATCCTTGGAAAACGCCTTGCTGCCCTCTAAAATCGCCGCGTTCTTTCTCGGGCCGAAAACCCTGAAGCCCTCTGCCTCAAGCACATCCACCAGTCCCCCGACCAACGGATCGTCCGGCGCCACAAAGACCAGATCAACCGCCTTCTCCTTCGCATAAGCAACGATCTTATCAAATTCCATCACTCCGATGGAGGGGTCACACTCTGCGATCTGTGCGATACCGGCGTTTCCCGGCACACAATAGAGCTTGTCCACTCTGGCACTCTTCTTCATGCTAACCGCTATGGCGTGTTCTCTTCCGCCGCCTCCTACAATCAAAACCTTCATGCCGTCACCTCATTTTAGTCAATTTATCTGTCTGTTCTGCGAACCTTTCCGTCAACCACACCGATCCGTCCGTTGGCGATGTCGTCAATCGCCTGGGGAAGCAGAATCCATTCCGCCTGTTCCATCACGCGCCTCTGGAGAAGCTCCGGCGTATCATCGTCCTCTACCGCAACCGCCTTCTGGGCGATGATCGGCCCCTCGTCCATTCCCTCATTCACAAAATGTACGGTAGCGCCCGTCACCTTCACGCCTCTTTCCAACGCCTTCTCATGCACCTTCAGTCCATAGTATCCGACCCCGCAGAATGACGGGATCAGAGAAGGATGGATGTTTACGATGCGGTTGCTGAATTTTTCCACCATCTGCTCCGGAATCCTGACAAGGAAGCCTGCAAGCACAATCAGATCCGGCTGCAGCTCACACATCTTGTCCGTAAATACCCTGTTAAAGGTCTCCCTGTCCGCGTAGTCCTTAGGAGACATGCAGATTGCCTGAACACCGTATTTTTCCGCGCGCGCCAGCGCTTTGGCACCGGGGTTGTTGCTGATGACGGCAAGCACTTCCGTATTTGTAATTCTGCCGCCATCGATTGCATCCAGAATCGCCTGCAGATTTGTTCCTCCGCCGGACACACACACCACTATTCTCAGCATATGGTAACTCCCTTTTCACCGGACTCACAATGTCCTACCACGAAAGGTGTCTCTCCGGCAGCCCGGATCGCCTCCATCGTCTTCTCAACATCTCCGGCCTCCACCGCAAGCACCATGCCAAGTCCCATGTTATAGGTATTATACATCATCTGATCCTCGATACCACCCGTCTTCTGCAAAAGCTTAAAGATGGCAGGAACCTCGTAGCTGTCCTTCTTCACTACCGCACGGATTCCGTCCGGGAGCATTCTGGGGATATTCTCATAAAATCCGCCGCCTGTAATATGGCTGCAGCCCTTTACCGTGACACCGGCATCCTTGATTGCCTTCATCGCCTTAACATAGATCTTTGTGGGTGCAAGCAGTGCCTCTCCAAGCGTCGTTCCAAGCTCGTCATAATAGGTGTCAAGGCTCTCCTTCGTCATCTCGAACACCTTTCTCACCAGAGAAAAGCCGTTGGAATGTACCCCGGAGGACGCGATGCCGACAAGGGTATCGCCCGCCTTGATGTTCTCCCCCGTGATCAGATCCTTCTCATCCACAACACCGACCGCAAAGCCCGCAAGGTCATATTCCTCCTCCGGCATCAGTCCGGGATGCTCGGCTGTCTCGCCGCCAATCAGCGCTGCTCCCGCCTGCTTACAGCCCTCTGCAACGCCCTTGACGATCGCAGCGATCTTCTCGGGATAATTCTTTCCGCATGCTATGTAATCAAGGAAGAAAAGAGGTTCTCCTCCGGCACATGCCACATCATTGACACACATGGCAACACAGTCGATGCCGACAGTATCATGCCTGTCCATCAGGAATGCCAGCTTGATCTTTGTACCAACGCCATCCGTACCGGAGAGCAGCACCGGCTTCTCCATTCCCTTGATGGCTTCCATGGAGAATGCACCGGAAAAGCCTCCAAGCCCTCCGAGCACCTCCGGGCGCATCGTCTCTTTCACATGCTTTTTCATCAGTTCCACTGATCTGTACCCTGCTTCGATGTCAACTCCTGCGTTCTTGTAATCCATCTTCTCCTCATTTCCGGCCTGCAGCCTCTGTATTTTCCCCGCCCGATACTGTTCTTATTATTTTTTCTCCGCCAGATAGGTCTTGTAGCCCTTCTCCTGCAGCTTTGCATCCTTGGCAATGACCTGCTCCTTCTGCGCCCTGCTGTACTCCTTCAGCCTTTCGAGAAGCGTTTCATCCGACGCGGCAAGAATTTTCGCAGCAAGAATAGCCGCATTTTTCGCCCCGTCCACCGCCACGGTTGCCACCGGGATTCCGGGCGGCATCTGCAAAATGGAAAAGACAGCGTCCATACCGTCCAGATTTTTCCCAGAGAGCGGCACACCGATGACCGGAAGTGAAAACAGTGCCGCACACATACCGGGAAGCGCCGCCGCCATACCTGCCCCCGCGATCATCACACGGATTCCGCGTTCCTCTGCGCCCTTCGTCCAAGCGATCAGTTCATCCGGCTCCCTGTGTGCCGAAATGATTCTCATCTCGTAGTCAAGTTCCAGTTCTTCCAGCATATCTGCCGCTTTTGCCATGACTGCCATATCGGAGTCACTGCCCATTACAATGCCAACCTTCGGCGCCTGTCCTGTCTTAGCCATAATAACCCTCTTTTCCGAAGTCCTGTCCGTATCGCCGATACGGACGGCTACTTTCATCTTACTAAAATAAGTGTCTTAACGCAACTCCTAATTTTGGTTAAATGCCTCGTTGAGCACTTCTGTTCCGGGAAGTACAAACCTGCCGTTGCGGATAATCTCGATCCTGCTGCCGTCCCTGGTAACCGCCGCAAGCTCGCCCAGTTCATCATAGGGGATGGTAATGTCCGTATGGCAGTTGAAATATGCCTCCTCCGGCTTTTCCTTCCGCAGTCTGGATCTCGAGTTCTCCCTCGCCACAATTTCCTTTCCATCCGGATTATACACCGCAATGTCCTCTGTTCCGTGATAGCAGGTGTCACCCACGGCGAAGTGCGGCCCTGTCTTCTCCGCAATCAGGATCGGCAGCTTTGCCTCGACACCGAGCCTTCTCGCCATGACATACGCCGTTGTATTCGTTCCGATTGCAAACTCACCGATCGGCAGCGTCTCATGCCTGAACAGAATATTTTCTTTAATAAAGCTCTGATTATCCTCTTCCTTCTCGAAATTATCACAGGTATAATCCTTGATCATTCCGTCCTCAAAGGTAATCGCAAGGTTGCGGTATTCCAGTCCGTTCAGGAATACCTTCGTCACATGCAGAAGTCCGTTCGTCCCCTCCAGTACAGGCGAGGTAAACACTTCCCCTACCGGAATATTCACATCAGCGACACAGTTCTCAAAGATCGTCTCCTTGTCAGGATTTTTCAGCTTCCAGAGATTCACCTTCAGCTCCGTCCGGTTCTCGCCGCAGCCCTTGACCTCACAATAGTCAGCCTTATCCAGCGCGTCGATCAGCTTCTGCTGTACATCCCTGTAAAGCATATAGTCGAGCGTGTTCAGCTTGATTGTCTCGTCGAAGAGCTCCTTGAATACCGGCCCGATCTCCGGCACAGGGAACGCGATAATGGTAAAGCTCCGCTCCTCCTCAATGATATAATTCTTGCGCAGCTCGCTGTATTTCGTCAGGAATTCAACCCAGAGCTTATTCTGCTCCTCGGACAGTTTCAGCCGCTCCGGCTTATTCACCGGATTGAAGTCCGCCTCGCCGAAGGTCTCCACAACCGCAGGGCCCGCGTAGCCGTTTGCCTCTTTCTTATACTTTTCAAAGGCAGTGTGTAGTACCTCCAGACGGCGGTTTACATAGTTCTTGTCCAGAAACAGTGCATTGTCATCTTTATGGTCGTAGAGATACTGTCTGTTGACCGTTCCGCCCGTGACCATATTCCGGCTGATTACCGGCTTTAAGTTCAGTTTTTCAAAATTATGGATTGCCCTGCGGATCATCCGTTCAAACCCGAGGTGATACCTGAGATCCGTCGACTTCTTGCGGGAGAGATCCTTTCCGGTGACCTCAAAGCCAATGCGGTATCCTTCCGTATAGGTATCCGCCATCGTTGCGATCGTCGCCTCGGGAAGCTCTGCCATGTACCTTGCCATTTCCAGTTCATTCTCCGTGACATAGGTGCCGTAATGGTACAGATAGCGCACATCCTTCAGATCGCTATTCAAGACAATATCCACATAGTAACGGTTTGCGGGGTTTACCATGCAGCTGACGTTTCTCTCCTCATCCCTGTCCGCATTGTCGCTCACATGCCAGTAGAGAATATCTCTGATCTCCTCACCAGTGGGAAGCTTTCCCTCCTCCGCAAGCGCATAGGAAAAGGCGGTATAAACCTCGAGGAACAGCTCCATTCCGACAACGATATCCTCCAGCCTGCCCTCGTATACGGCAGAAATCAGATTGCGCATTCTGGCGTAGAGATGGCTCAGCTTTGCACCGTACTCCTCCCCGAGCCTGCCCACCGCGCAAGCCGGATTGGCGTAGCTCTCCTCGTAGTGTTCCGGCAGTATATCCGCATAGAGCGCCTTGTTCCGCTCCTGCAATTCTGCAAGCTCTGCCTTTTTCAGACCGTCCTCCGCCAGAAAAGCTCTCGTCTCATCCAGCAGCAGGAGAAACTTTGCCGTGCAGTCAAAGTAATCCTTCAAATTTTCTTTTTCAAACTTCTCAGCCTGAATTTCGCGGATGCGCTGGACTGCCAGTCCATAGCGCTCCTCAAGTACTTCTGTTGAAATTGTAATCTCTTCCATAATGCCTCCATCTCTGCCATATTTTTTCTCATTTCTGCGCCCGTTCTTTGCGCATAGCGAGTTTCAATTTCCCCTCCGGTGTCACAGGTTCGCTCCCGCATACAGAATGAGCACAATGCCCGCCAGCGCCAGAAAATTCAAGAACGTACCCAGCACCGGGAACAGTCTGTAATATCCCTTGTCCTGAACCGTCAGGACCCCGAGAATCTCTCCTGTCAGTGAAAACAGAAATGCCAGTACGCCGGTAAAGCCAAAGCCCGTTTTCGCCGCCCCACCGTTGCGGTAGGAAAGGAAAACGACAGCCCCCAGCGAAGCCAGACTGATGACCCCGAGGATCACCGACATGATGCCCCGATCGGAATGCCTTTTGTTGGTAAAAATATAGCCTTTTCTTTTCTTCATAAAAACTCTAAAAGGGCACTCCCCCTGCGAAGCCGTCCGCCCCGGGAAATGCCCATTATCTGCTCCTAACTTTTAAAATAAAATTTTTGACTTTCTGGCAATCAGCTTTCCTCCGGTAACAATCAGCAGAATGCCGGACACAATGCCGATCACGATGCTGACAACTCCGATTGCGATATTGGTCGCTCCCGCCGCCTTCATTGTGTTATACACCTTCTGTTCCATAATCTTACTCCCTTCCGGTTTTCTTTCTCCTGTAATCAGGATATCATTCTTTTCACTCATCTTCTCACTAAGCACCATATGTCTCATAATATTTATCAATCGCCGCCTTCATTGTGTCATCAATATGAATCTTTCCTTTGTAGGGTCTGTTGTAAAGATGCTCCACAACCTCCTGCATATTTACAATAGCGTGTGCGTCAAATCCGTATTTCTCTTTGATCTCCGCCAGTGCTCCGACCTTTCCGCCAAGTCCCTTTTCCATCCGGTTCAGCGAAACGATCAGTCCCTCCACTTCGACATTCCCCTGTGCCTTGATGACCGGGTAGGTCTCCTCTATTGACTTTCCGGAGGTGGTGACATCCTCGATAATGATGACTCTGTCGCCTTCCTTCAGATTGCTGCCCAGCAGGATACCTACGTCTCCGTGATCCTTTATCTCCTTGCGGTTCGAGCAGTAACGGATGTCCTTGCCGTAAAGCTCGCTGTAAGCGATGGTCGTTGCCACGCTCAACGGGATTCCCTTGTATGCCGGCCCGAACAATACGTCAAAGTCATCACCAAAGTTATCATGAATCGCCTTTGCATAATATTCACCGAGTTTCCTCAGCTGCGTCCCCGTCACATACGCACCCGCATTCATAAAGAAGGGGGATTTTCTTCCGCTCTTTAAGGTGAACTCGCCGAATTTCAGCACCTCACTGTCCACCATAAATTCGATAAATTCAGCTTTATATGCCTCCATCTTGTCCTTTTCTCCTTATCTCCTCAAGCTGTTCTTTTCCTTTGAGCAATAAATCATCAATTATCTTATCCATCTTACCATGAAATCTTGATTTTTTCAACCACAACACCGAAATCGCTTTTAAAACGTAACAGTTCAGTCTCAATACTCCTACTCTCTGACATATCTCTGGTTCCTGCTATTGGGTTTATCCGGGATTGTCATACGAATCAAGCCCATATTAATTGCTGGACGTAAATAATTTCTGCGGAAACCTTCTTTTGATTTCAATTCCAATTTATTCATCAGTGAATTACTTGTGTAAGGAACGTCGTATTCCATAACCTCAAGCAGCCTCTTGAGGTATTCCGGGAGCTGCCCATTGTCCTCGCTGATCTGGACAGAAATTTCATCCAAAATCTTATCAATCCGGGACAGCATAAACTCTATAAAATGTGTAGATTCCCCTTCCGCGTGGCATCTGGCAATCGCCTCATAGTACTCATTTTGAAACTTCTCTATCTGGCTCTCTATCGGAATATACTCAAACACAGGTTTCCACTTTGCAAGCATCGCTGTATGCCACAATCTAGCCATTCTGCCATTTCCATCAGCGAAGGGATGAATAAAAACAAATTCATAATGAAATACGCTGCTCATAATCAATGGATGAACATTTTTCTTTTCCTTCTTCATCCACGCGAAAAGCTCCTCCATTAACTGCGGTACAAGTTGGGCAGGAGGTGCCATGAAGATACATTCCTCTCCATTAAACACTCCTTCCTCACCTCTGCGGAAATCACCGGATTCTTCCACAATATATTTTGTCATAATGCCATGGAAGCGCTTTAAATTTTCGATACTGAACGGCTCTATTTCAGAAAGCTTTTCATAAGCAGCATAAGCATTTTTTACTTCCTGGATTTCCCTTTGCTCTCCAAGTACAGTCTTACCACTGATTACATCCCTGACCTGTCCCAAAGAAAGAGAGTTTGCTTCTATTTTCAGGGAAGCGTGAATAGACTTAATTTTATTGTTTCTTCTCAACTGCGGTTTTGCTTCCAAATTGCTGGTCGCTGAAATACGCCCGACCTTCTCTGAAATAGAGGACACATACGCCAATATCTCATTTGTAATTGTAAAAGGTGGTTGATAATCTCCCATAAGCTGCCCCCGCTAACTTCCCACAACATCTTGCGTATTATCTTGCGTACTTTCTTCCTCTATTATACAACAAATCCGCAAAAAAACAATCCGGGAGTCTCGCAGTCCGCGGTGCTCCCGGAATATCCTTTATCTTTTTATGCCTGAGCAACATCCTTCATGGAGAAGCTGATTCTGCCCATCTTATCCTTGCCGAGGCAGACAACCGTAACAACATCGCCGAGCGTCAGTACATCCTCAACGCGGTTGATTCTCTCCTTCGCAATCTTGGAAATGTGAACCATTCCCTCCTTGCCGGGTGCAAACTCGATGAATGCGCCGAACTCCTTGATGCTGACAACCTTGCCCTTGAAGATCTGGCCTTCCTCAAAGTCTGTGACAATGATCTTAATCATCTCCACAGCCTTGTCCATCATTTCCTTGTCAGTACCACATACAGAAACCTTACCGTCGTCCGTGATGTCAATCTTGACACCGGTGCGGGCAATGATCTCATTGATCGTCTTACCTCTCTGGCCTACAACATCACCGATTCTCTCGGGATCAATCTGGATGGAGATGATCTTCGGTGCATAAGGGCCAACCTCCGGTCTGGGCGCTGCGATAGCGGGCTTCATGCAGTTATCCATGATGAAGAGTCTCGCGTCACGGCATCTTGCGATGGCACCCTCAACAATAGGTCTTGTCAGTCCATGGATCTTGATGTCCATCTGGATTGCGGTGATACCTTCCGTTGTACCGGTTACCTTGAAGTCCATATCTCCGAAGAAGTCCTCAAGTCCCTGAATATCCGTGAGCAGAACGAAATCATCATCCGTCTCGCCAGTCACCAGACCGCAGGAGATACCTGCAACCATCTTCTTGATGGGAACACCCGCTGCCATCAGGGACATACAGGATGCACAGGTAGATGCCATGGAAGTAGAACCGTTGGACTCGAAGGTCTCAGATACGGTACGGATTGCGTAGGGGAACTCCTCCTCGCTGGGCAGCACGGGAATCAGAGCTCTCTCTGCCAGTGCGCCGTGACCGATCTCACGTCTTCCGGGGCCTCTTGAAGGCTTTGTCTCGCCTACAGAGTAGGACGGGAAGTTATAGTGATGCATATATCTCTTGCTGACCTCATTCTCGTCAAGTCCGTCCAGCTTCTGCTGCTCGGAGAGAGGTGCAAGGGTACATACGTTACAGATCTGTGTCTGTCCACGCGTAAACATTGCGGAACCGTGCACGCGGGGAATAATGTCAACCTCCGCAGCAAGGGGACGGATCTGTGTAATCTCACGACCGTCGGGACGCTTGTGATCCTTCAGGATCATCTTGCGGACAGTCTTCTTCTCATACTGGTAAACAGCTTCGCCGAGGATCGGAAGCCAGTCTTCCTTCTCTGCAAAAGCCTCCTCCAGCTTTGCCGTAATATTGCGGATATTCTCCTCACGGGTCTGCTTATCATCGGTAAATACGGCAACCTCCATCTCCTCGGGAGTTACGAGCTTCTTCATCTCGTCGAACATCTCCTGCGGGATAGCACAGCTGGTGTACTCGTGCTTCTTCTTTCCGCACTCTGCGACGATCTTGTCGATAAACGCAATGATCGTCTGGTTGATCTCGTGCGCCTTGTAGATTGCCTCGATCATCTTTGCCTCGGGAACCTCATTGGCACCCGCCTCAATCATGATTACCTTCTCCCTCGTGGATGCAACGGTCAGGTTCAGATCGCCGTTCTTCCACTGCTCCTGAGAAGGGTTGATTACAAATTCACCGTCGATCATGCCGACCTGTGTCATGGCACAGGGACCGTCGAAGGGAATATCGGAAATGCAGGTTGCGATTGCTGCACCGATCATAGCCACCAGCTCAGGACGGCACTCCGGGTCAACGCTCATAACCATATTGTTCAGTGTAACGTCATTTCTGTAGTCCTTGGGGAACAAGGGACGCATAGGTCTGTCGATAACACGGCTGGTGAGAATTGCATTTTCACTCGCCTTACCCTCACGCTTGTTGAAGCCGCCGGGAATCTTTCCCACCGCATACATCTTTTCCTCGTACTCAACGCTCAGAGGGAAGAAATCAATTCCGTCTCTGGGCTTCTCAGATGCCGTCGCCGTACAGAGTACAACCGTATCTCCGTAGTGCATGAAAGCGCATCCGTTTGCCTGCTTGCCGACACGGTCAATATCGACCTTCAGTGTACGTCCTGCAAGCTCCATTTCATAGCTCTTGTACATAAAATCCTCCATTCCGCCGCTTTCGCGGCATTCACTTATTTGTAAAGGAACAGAAGACACCGAAACTACTGAAAAAAACACGCACCGCATATCCTTTTCAGCGGTCTCGGAACCTTCTTCTGTCCCGAATTACCACACTTTTACACAACACAAGCGGAAGCGCCCTTCCGGGCTGCCTTCCGCTCTCATTGTCTCTGATATTATTTTCTCAGGCCGAGCTTCTCGATCAATGCACGGTATCTCTCGATATCCTTCTTCTTCAGATAATCCAGCAGACCACGTCTCTGTCCTACCATCTTCAGCATACCGCGACGGGAATGATGATCCTTCGGGTTCTCCTTAAGGTGATCTGTCAGCTCCTGGATTCTAGCTGTCAGGACTGCTACCTGTACCTCGGGTGAACCGGTATCGCCGGGTGTTCTGGCATACTCGTTCATGATTGCTGTTTTCTTTTCCTTTGAAATCATTTCGTTTTCCTCCAAATTATTATTTGTACCGCCTGACACCAAGCCACGGTCGGAGTGTCCGAAAGCTGAGCGTCGGCTAAACCATACTTAGCTATATTAACACAGTTGTTTACAGATGTAAATACAATTTACTCAATTTCCTCATACGAATATTCCGAGTAAAGCGCCTTAATATGTTCAAAATACTGCTTATAGTTGTCCTTCGTCAGCTGATGTTCGCCCCGATACATCCATTCCAATATCTTCTCGTTAATCCATGGGCCATAGTGCATCGAGTCCATATAGTTGTCCAGATCAGCTGTGATTCCTATATCATCAGAAAAGGCAAACACCTTTATATTTTCTGCCTGCAGCAGTATTTCCGCGGTCATGCTCTCCGCTTCCAGCTGCGCTGTCAGCTGTTTCGTCTCATTCAAAGCCTTCCAGTAGTAAATGCTGTATGGCGGAAAAAAGAAGTAGAAGGTTTTATCCGGATAATCCAATGCCGTCTGAAGCAGATTTTTCTCCACATTTTCTCTGATGATTCCCTTATCTTCCTCCGACAGCTCCAGTTCTTCATCAAAATCGCCCTGTATCACAGCAAGCGTCTGCTTCACCGCTGCCGCTCCATAGGTCTTATACTGTCCCCAGCTTCCATATTCATCCATATCCGGAGTGGTATTTCCCGCCCTTGTGTAGTTAATAACCGCAAGCGTTCTCGGAATCACCTCTTTATTCAACAGATAGCTCACGTCATTAAAAGGGGTATTATCATACAGATACTCGGGATAATCGGTGTATTCATTGGCATCAGCAGGATAGTTGATCCTGTTGCTGTCAATGCTTCTGACGACATATTCCAGCTCCGGATTATAGCTTATAGCACGCAGCACCGCGTCATTCACTTCTTTAAAGCTGGCTCCTGAAAAGGAGGTTTTAATTGCTTTTACTCCCCATAGCTCTTCAAACTGCGAAGCCTTAAAATTCTGTGTCATGCTGGTTCCCGTTATCATTGCCTGATATTCATAATGCCTTGCAATCCCGTCGTTCTGATACCTTTCATCCTTCAAGGGATACTGCAAACCGGGAAGCGGTTTATGGTAATGCAAAAAAGGATCAATGACCGCAGTCACCACCGCAAGAACACCGAGAACTCCAATCGCACTTCCTATGACCATCTTATTCCATTTAGATGCCTTCATTCTTCGTTGTTTCATCCTGTCCTCAACCAAGTAATAATCTTTTAGAAATTAAAATACAGGAACGTAGATACTCCCGCAAAGGAAATGACCGACCATACCAGCAGCACGGTACAGCAAACTGCATTAACCGGGGTCAGGGCAAGTGTCTCACTTTTCCGGCAGCAATTTTTCGGAATCAAAGCCAGCCCTCCTGCCAGCGCAAGCATAATCCCCAGATGCAGCCACGGAACGCTCTCCGCCAGTCTGCCAAGCACCGCCGCATGCTCCTCCACATAGGTAAATTCAAGAATATCGAATTTGTTCAGTATTTCCGGATTAATACTATTCCATGAACCTTTTACAAGCCGGCCTGCCATTATTCCAAAATCCGTAATGGATTCCGCCCGGAACAGCATCCATGCAAACGAAATAAACGCAAAATTTACCAGCCATCGAATGCCCTTCGGCAGACATTCCCATGGCTTTTTAAATATCCTGTGCAAAACTCTCGCCCCTCCATGGGCGGCTCCCCACAAAATATATGTCCAGTTCGCTCCGTGCCAGATTCCGCTGACCAGAAAAACAACAAATAAATTCAGCCATGTGCGTATCTCCCCCTTTCGGCTCCCGCCCATAGGGAAATAGACATATTTGCGCAGGAACCTTCCCAGCGTCATATGCCAGCGATTCCAGAAGTCAGAAATTGACAGGGATTTATAAGGCGAATCAAAATTAAAAGGGAGGTCAATACGAAACATTTTTGCTATACCATACGCCATATCACAATAACCGCTGAAATCAAAATACAGCTGGAACGTATACAGCAGTGCGACAATCGCCGTATCCGCCGCAGTCAATACAGAGACATTGGAAAAGCCCCAGTCCACAGCCCCACCCAGCACATCGGCAAGCAATACTTTCTTAGCCATTCCTACAGCGAAGCAGTATAGTCCGACAGCAAAGCTCTCCTGATCAAAGCTTTTCCTCTTCTGATCCTGAAATTGCGGTATCATTTCATCGTGCATCACAATAGGTCCCGCAATCAGCTGTGGAAAAAAGGTGACAAACAGGCAGTAATCAATAAACCGATATTCCCGGGTCTCTTCCCGATAGGAATCTACCAGATACGATATCTGTTGAAACGTAAAAAAACTGATTCCCAAAGGCATCAGTATATTGCGAAACGAAAAATCGATATGAAGGAATGCATTCAGATTTTCCATGAAGAAATTAAAATATTTATAATGAAAAATAAGTGTTAAATTTGCCAGTATTCCAACAGCCAAGGTACCTTTAGAGCAGCCCATCCTGCTCTTCTGCCTGAAATGTAAAATCAGCTTTGATAAGGCAAAATTAAGTACCACGCTGAGCAGGATAATTTTCAGATAACTGACATTGAAATAAGCATAAAACCAAAGCGACATTAAAACTAATATCGCTTTGGCTGAAGTATACCTATGAAAATGATTCAGTAAATAATAAGAACCCAGGGCACAAGGCAAAAAGAGCAGAACAAATATATAAGAATTAAAAAGCATTTTAATCTCCCAGAATATTGACGTATTTCACGGGCGTGCGGTAATTATACTTGCTGATCTTGATGCCTGTCTTCGGGCTGCTCGCATGAATAACGCGCCCGCCGCCGATATACATCGCAACGTGGTTGATTGTTCCCGAGCTGTTTGCATAGAAGATCAGATCGCCGGGCTGCAGATCGGATGCCGTGATCTTCTTTCCTTCGTTTGCCTGTGCTCTCGACGAATGGCTCAGCTTAACGCCGAACTTCTTATAAATGCTCATCACAAAGCCGGAGCAGTCGGCTCCCTTTGTCAGGCTTGTGCCGCCCCATACATAAGGATTTCCGAGGAACTGCTTTGCATATTCTACCATCTCCACGCGCACATCGGAAACACCCGCTCCGTAGAGAAGCTCTGTCATCGTGACCGCTGTGTCCAGACGCTCCTCGACCGTAACATAGTCAGCCGAAATATAAGCCTCCTCGCCGTCGATGGAAACCTTCACCCAGCCCTCGAGCATTTCAACAAATTCCAGTTCTTCGCCCTTCGGCACCTGTGTCAGAACCGCGCTGTCCGTGCTCGGTTGGTCTCTTACATTCAGTCCGTCCGTATTTGCGACCGCAACTGTGCGCACAAGGTCGTTTGCCTGCATCTTTGCATCAGGTCCGGTCAGCAGATAATCCATGCTGACATAACCCTCCACCTCGCCCGAGGTGATATGCGCCCAGCCATCCTCCGTCGTCTCAAGCACTTCACATGCCGAATTTTTAGGCATTTTCCCGACCAGCTTTCCCGAAGTGGACGGTGTCTCGCGGACATTCAGGTTGCCGCTCTCCACATCCGCAATACCGATGTTCGTGTAGCCCCATGAGGCTCCCTGCGCCTGAATTGCCGCCTCAATGTATTCCTCTGCCGACAGCTTTGCCTCAAGAACAGAGGCAATTCCCGCAGACGGCAGAATGCTCTCAGCAGCCTCCGCACACATTGCCGGAGCGCCGAACGCCAGTGCCAGTCCGGCAGAAACAATGATCATTTGTTTTTTATAAGAAAAGAGTTTCATTCATTTGTCCTCATAATTTGAATAGGTAATTACAAATTTGTTACAATTTTATTACGCCAATTCAAATTATAGCGTTGTACCCTTCTCCTGTCAAGCCTGTTCTTCCGACTCTTTCTCCGCGTCAATGATTGCAAACGCAATATTCGTCGCATGGTCGGCAACTCTCTCGAGTCCGGATGCAATATCCGAGAAGATCATGCCTGCCTCCGGCGTGCATTCGCCCTTTGTCAGACGGCGGACATGGAACTTCTGCAGCTCCTTCTCCTTCTCGTCAACCATGTCCTCCAGCCGGATAACCTCCTGCATATGTGACTCATCGCCCTTCGCAAACATATCCACCGAATACCGGATGAGATCATTTACCATGTCAAGCATCTCACCCATCTCCTTCTGGGCTTCCTTGCTGAAGGAAATTCCTTCCTCCTTGCGCTGTCTCGCCGCGTCCGCGACATTCTCCGCGTGATCGCCGATTCTCTCAATGTCGTTCACCACATGGAAAAGTGCACCGATGCTCTTTAAGTCCTCGATCGGCAGCGTTGTCTGGTTAATTTTCACAAGGTAATCCGTGATCGCATGGTTCAGGAAGTTGATATTTTTCTCCACCTCGTAGACCTCTTCGATGTCGTCCTCGTCCAGCGTAATCAACGCGTTCATTGCACGGTTCAGGTTCTCGCTTGCGAGGGAAGCCATTCTCTCCAGCTCCTTCACAACCTCGACCACTGCCGTTGCCGGGTTGAACACCACCTTGTCGCCGATATATTTCAGCTGGTAGCTCTCCCTGTAGCCGACCTTCTTATCCTCGCCGGGCACACAGAGCTTCGACAGTTTCACGATCAGTCCCGAGAACGGGAAGAGCACAATTACCTGGAATATCTTGATCATCGTGTGGGCGTTCGCCACAAATCTTCCCTTGTCCGAGGAAATCGCCCAGATAATCTTCATCACCTGATCTTCCGCCACAAACAACACCAGATACAGAAGCACCGTACCGATCACATTGAACCAGAAATGAATCAGCGCCGCGCGCTTTGCCTCCTTCTTTCCGGCAAGTGATGCCAGCAGCGCCGTGCTGCACGCTCCGATATTACAGCCGAGGATAATGTACAGTGTGATGTGAAGTGAAAGCAGATCCTGATTTGCCAACAACAATACAATGCTGACTGTGACGGACGAACTCTGGATCACAGAGGTCAGCACCAGTCCCACCAGCGTTGCCATCAGCGGATTTTTCAGCGATCCCAGAAGATTTACCACCGCCGGCACATCCTTCATGCACGCCATGGCGCTCGACATCGTGCTCAGGCCCAGAAACAGCACACCGAAGCCGATGATGATGTCGGCGAACTTCTTGATCTTCTCCTTCTTGACAAACATCGCCGTCAGCGCCCCGACGAGAAGAATCACCGGCGCGTATGCCGACAGGTTGAACGAGACGAGCTGGGAGGTGATCGTCGTGCCAATGTTGGCACCAAAGATCACGCCCGCCGCCTGATAAAGATTCATAAGTCCGGCATTGACAAAGCTGACCACCATCGCCGTGCAGGCGGAGGAGGACTGGATAATACCGGTAAACACAATACCGACCAGCATACCGGTGAACCGGTTTGTGGTAAAGATTTCAAGAATGCGGCGCAGCTTTGCTCCCGCCACTTTCTCGATTGAATCGCTCATAACACGCATGCCAAAGAGGAAAAGCCCCAGGCCGCCCGCCATCGACAAAAATATACTAGCATTCATATGGATACCTCATCTCAATCGTCATGTCTCTATGGTGTGCACCGCCATTCAAGTCCGGCGGCAATGTCCTCCTGCAGCTGATGCTTCAGGTCGTCAAGGCTGTCAAAATGTTTCTCCGGCCTGCGAAATTCATGCAGATATACCTCAATGTTCTCCCCATAAATCTCACCGTCGAAACGATAGAGATAAGATTCCACCCCAATTACCTTCTCATCCGTCACGGTAGGCTTACAGCCCACGTTGCTGATTGCACGATAGGTTCTTCCGTTATGGCGCACACTGGAATAGTAAACGCCGTTCGGCGGCAGCAGCTTGTCCGCTCCGGGAATGATGTTCACCGTCGGAAAGCCGAGCGTCCTGCCGATCCTCTTTCCCTCAACCACTTTCCCCGAAACCATGTAGGGCATTCCCATCAGCTTTTCCGCCAGAATGAGGTCTCCGCCCTCCACCTTGCTCCGAACGAGCGTGGAGCTGACCTCCTGTCCGTCCAGACATACCTTGTCTATCGTCCTGACCTGAAAGCCCAGCTCAGGTGCCATCCTCCGCAGCAGATCGGCATTTCCTCTGCCTCCATCGCCGAAGGACAGATCATTTCCGGCAGCGATCAGCCGCGCATTCATCTGCTTGGCAAGCACGTCTGTCACGAAGGTCTCCGGTGCCATTGCCGCCGTCTGCGCATTCAGTGGAAATTCAATGAGGATATCCACATTCATCCGCTCAAACAGCAGCCGCTTTTCTTCCTTCGTCGTCAGTTCCCTGCCGTCAGAAAAGCCGAAGAAAACAGCCGGCGCCGGTTCAAAGGTGAACACGCAGGCCGCCATTCCCTTCCGCTTGCAGGACAGGATCTCCTCCAAAAGTCTCCGATGCCCGATGTGTACACCGTCAAACTTTCCGATTGCAACAGCAGTTTCCTTTTCAAGAATAAAATCAGTCGTATTGCTGATAATCTCCATAGTCATCCTCACAAAAACATTTTAACGGGCCGATACCACCGCTTCTGTTCCTCATAGGCATAGATACCGGCAAATCTGCCGTCAGGGCGGTAAACCCTGACCCACCTCTCCGGCTCGGGTGTCACTGTCTCTGCGAACTGTACCGAAAGAAGCGCATTTCCGTTCTCCAGAAGTCTCGCCGCCTCCGCCGTAACATGCAGCGCCGGTGTCTCCTCGAAGAGGCTGTCCACAGGCTGCACCACCCGTTCCAGTTCACCGCTGTCCTTCAGCTGCTGGAGCTCCCCCAGCGTCAGCGCATCCTCCAGCCGGAACCTTCCGACCTTCGTTCTCTGCAAGCTCTGCATAGCGCCGCCGCAGCCGAGCTTCTGACCGATGTCCGAGCAGAGCGTTCTGATATAAGTGCCCTTGGAACAGACGACCCGAAGTTTCACTACTGGCAGCCTCATTTCCAGTATTTCCAGTTCCAGAATCCTGACCCGCCTCGCCTTGCGCTCCACTTCTTTTCCGGCTCTCGCCAGCTCGTAGAGCTTCTTTCCGTCTACCTTCAGAGCCGAATACATAGGCGGGATCTGGTCATAATCTCCCAGAAACGACAGGCAGGCACGGCTTACCTCTTCCTCTGTGACCGTTACCGGGCTCTCCCGGAGCACGCTTCCCGTCGTGTCCTGCGTGTCCGTCTCCACACCGAGCAAAAGCTCCGCAACGTACTCCTTATCTCGGTCTGTGAGCATATCGCAGAGCTTGGTTCCGCTGCCGAGACAGACCGGAAGCACGCCTGTCGCCGCCGGGTCGAGAGTGCCTGTATGTCCGATCTTGTTCTGTCCGCAAATGCCTCTCAGCTTCGCAACCACATCATGAGAGGTAAAACCGGTCTCTTTATTCACTATGATAATTCCGTTAATCATAAGGCTCCAATCTGTTCGGCAATATGTAGGGACAGGTTGTTCACACAGTCATGAAATGTTCCGCGCATCGTACAGCCCGCTGCCCTCGCATGTCCGCCTCCGCCGAAATA
>USGM01000068.1 GCA_900554205.1 uncultured Lachnospiraceae bacterium | reverse complement strand
GTAAGGACAAAACCCGCAATTGTATTTTTGCGCATTGCATCCAGATTTCTGCTCAGATACGCGATAGAGCCGATCGTTTCCGGCACAATCACAATCCTGTAGGTCAGATTTCTGTCAATTGTTTTCAGCCAGTTTGTCAGCCACGTAACCAGAACCGGGCCGGAGAGCTCGTTGTTTGCCATCGACGGATGGCAGATATAAGTAGACAGCAAAACTTCCTTTTCCGTTTTCCCCGGAAGCAGCAGCTCCGCATAATTCAGCACACCGTCAAAGAGTCTGCTGTCAATCACCATGTGATAGGTTCCCGGCTTCAATGCATCTCTCTGTCGTTTGGACATACAGAAGCCGTATCTTGGAGAATAGTAGGAGGTGACATACGGAATCACATCCGGCTGCTCATCCTCGACCCGGATGTAATTTAACAGCTCCTCCAGATCCACATATCTGTCTACAGGGGTCGAATAGCCGATTACATGCAGGTTGTTCACCTCATAATCGACAATACGGTTTCCCGCCTCATCCTCAATATAGGCATGTCTGATTTCCCATTCCTGCGGGATTGTCCAGTCAAACACCTGCGTTCCCGACGGAATCTCCCTGATTTCAAGCTCAGGGACAAGTTCCTTTATCATTCCAAGGCTTTGGCGCACACCCTCTCCAGTGAGACTTCTGCCGATCGGAAACAATCTTTCAGCAAATGCATACATCTGTCTGCCGGCTTCATCAAGTTCTGTATCAGAAAGCTCTCTCATGTCCAATCCTCCCAGCCTGTTTTCTGCCACGAATAAAGGTATTCTACCATATTTTTCTCAATCCGTAAAACCCTGTGAGTATTTTTCCAAAAAATTAATGAAATATTTCACAGAACATGCTATAGTTATTCCAGTATCAACAGGTCGCCGAAAGGCATAAGGAATATTATGAAATCAAGACACAGAATTTGGCTGCTTTTATTGCTTATGAGCATAATTTGCGCAGCTTTTATTTTTTTATATTTTCAGTTTTCTTTTACCATCCGATCACGTGACGATTTCCAGCAATTATCCACGCGTACCTATGACAGTTTTTTTGTCTCTATGCATTCCCTCGGCACCTATTCTGCGGAGGATTTTTTAACGTATCTTAACTCAGATACCCTATTGGCCAATTATTCTCCCAAAAACCTAAAGGAACTTTCACGCTATCTCGATACAGCTCTCGCGTCGGGAAATCAGATAACCTCTGTCTTCCTTTCCCTTGATCCTGCTATCCTTTGGAACAGCTGCCGGAAGAACGATTCTATATTTGATACCCAGTTATCCACCTTTTTGCTCTCTTACAGCGACAGCCACCCGGAAATTTCGTTCGAGATTTTCCTGAGTTCACCTTCCCTCTCTCACTGGCTGAAATTAGATGAGGCGAAAACCGCGGCGGCTATTTACGCTTATCGTCGTCTGATTTCCGACCTCTCCGGGCACCAGAATATACAAATGTTCTTTGCCGGAGATCAGTATTGGCTGATCGCCAACCCCGATAACTACACGGATGATCCTTTCGTAGCAAATGAAGTAATATCGCAAAAGCTCTTTCTGTATACTTTCTGCGACGCCAAATTTCAGATTTCCGATACCACTGCTGACGCGATGCTGGCATCCCTTCAGGAACTCATTCAACGCGAACGCACCACCCCCACCCGCTATCCAGATCTGTCTGACTGTAATATAGTCTATTTCGGCGACAGCATACTTGCCTATGTTACAGGCAGTTACTCCGTCAGCGGCTATGTATCTGGCTTTTCCGGTGCCGGTGCATTAGATTGTTCTATTGGCGGGACGCCGGCTACCGTTGCTTTCCCCGAGATTGTCTCCCGTTTTCTGGAAGGCGAAGAGGATATTGCGCACGGGAACCTCTCTATTCAGGAAACTCTTTCCTCCGACAAAAAATTGGTTTTTGTGCTGAATTACGGACTAAATGACTATTTTGGCAGATTGCCTGTAGACGGAGACTCTCCCTATGATGTTGATTCTTATACCGGAGCTCTGCGTTATGGAATTTCCGAGCTAAAGTCAGCTTTCCCTGACTGTATCATTCTCCTGATGGCTCCTACCTTTACGGATATGCCGCCGCTTGAAGCAGAGTCCGTCAGCGAAACTGCTGCGCCGTTGACTGATTATGTTAATGCATCCATTTCTGTAGCTGAAGAAATGGGTGTGTACAGTCTGGACAACTATCACACGCTGGGCCTGAATGAGGATACACTTGAATTATACACCGCTGACCACATTCATCTGAACGAGTACGGAAGACTTGTTCTTGCAACTCATATCATGGATACATTAGAAAAAATATTGCAACAGGAATAAATTCCTGTTGCAACTGTCAGTTCTGTCCTTATTCATGCAATCTGTAGATGACCAGCGTTCCGTTTCTTCCTATCTCTGAACAGCCGGCGTCCCGGCACATCTCATCAATTCCACCACCGGAAAGGGTAGCTATATAACGGCTTTGCAGCGTCTCAAACTTCTCATAGATATAGTCCGGCATACAGCAGCTGATGCCAAATCCTTCCGGCAGGGCGTAAAGATATTGCCATGCAACGGTTTCCTCTGTGCCGTCAGGAAGCTGATCTTTGAAGACCCAGATTACTGAATTTTCAAAGTTCGGCACATCATCCTGCGTGTCAAGCTCCAGCTTTTCCTTAAGCACACCTTCCCAATACTCATAGGCCTCCGATGCGCTTTCCTGAATATAGGGAATTCCGTAATCGTAAGGATCGACCGCTTTATAAGTGAAAAAGAACAGGAAGGTCACTCCAAGCAGTACCGCTTTTTTATAAAATCTGGTCTCCATCATGGCAACCACGAATATCCCCACCGCGATAAAGGTCAGAAGATGCTTGCTGCCCTCTGTAAGCTTATACATGAGCAAAAGTGCAAATAACATGGCAACAAAGCTGAATGCAAGATGTACCTGTACGATCAGCTTCTTTGTAAGCTCCGCCGACCCTTGTACGTCTCCTGCTTTTTTCATCCGCCTTACGTTTTTCCAGTCAGCAAAGCTCTGCCCCAGCAATATGCACAGCATAATCAGGTACCCTGCAAAATAGGCTCCCGATGCAAGCCCTGTAAGAAAGCCCTGCTTTGTGTGTGCCAGAAAGCTCTTTCCCATGTAATACAGCTTGCCAAAAAAGAAGTGAAGTCCGCCGAACAGTCCTCTCTCGAAAAATGCGGTCACCCAGTCCGTGAAGAACAGAGGTGCAAAGTATTCCGCTCCGAGGTAATGCTTAATACCTGCGTAAACGCCGAGCGTCACACCGATAATCAGCGCCGAACCGAGCGCCCCCTTCCAGCGCGCCTTCCGTATCCAGAGATATGCCGGCAGTAACAGGAACAACAGCAGATACGGGCGCATCAGCGTCATGACGGAAGCCATAGCAAACAGCAGCACCAGCTTATAGCCGCGTTCCCTGTTCAGATAATTCATTGTAAGTGCATAAAACAGGATAAGCATGCTGAAACAGATAATCTCCGGCATCCCGGAAAGCATATATCTCGTAAACGGTGTATAGAGACAAAAGAGCAGCGTCAGAATACCCAGCTGCTTCCATGTGGGCTTCACAAGCCACACAAACAGGAAGCAGGTAATTGTCAAAAGCACAATGTTACAGATAATCGGCGATAAAAGATTCCAGCCGAACAGAAAACCCCATAGGATCCACGGGAAGACGAGCACCGGGCTCCATGCCGCAAAGGATAGCCTCAGCGCATGGCTCTCGTTAAAGCCAAAGTACCCCTGCGGATAGCCAAAATGTATGATTCCCTCCACCTGCTTATAATAGAACAGTTCATCATTCCATTCGCACGCCGGAAGCCATACCTCCCCGATCGACCTGCCCTCCGAAACGCATCTGACGAGGCAGCAGAGCACAGGCAGAGCAGCCAGCAGAAGCGCTTTCAGCAGGGTGATGTTCCTTTTATCCTGTTTCCACCAGTTACTTAATTTCTTCATCAAGGTTTATTTTCTCCCGGATCACATATTGCGGTGAATTGTTCAGACTGATATAGATTCGTCCGATATACTCACCGATCAGTCCCAGCATCAGCATGATCATTCCGCCAAAAAATACCAGAGCTGCCATTGTTGAGCTGAACCCCATCGGCACAGCCGGATTTACAAATCTTTTGATAATTGTATAGATACCATAGAGGAACCCTGCAATCGCGCAGAAAGCCCCCGCCGCCGTGGCGATGCGCAGCGGTTTCACGGAAAATGCCGTAAAGCCATTAAACCAGAGTCCCAACAGCTTCTTCAGCGTATAGCCGGAGCTGCCTTCCTCCCTTTCCCTGTGATTTACCGTGACATTTGTAATATTCTTTGTCGCCCGCAGAACCAGACCAATCACATAGGGGTAAGAGTTCTCATATCTCACCATGTCGTTTACCACGAATCTTTTCACCGCAAAATAGCTGGATATAAAAAGATCCGCAGGTTTTCCCAGCATCATCCTCGTCATACGCTCGTTCACTTTGCTGCCAAAATTGCGGAACGCGGAATGCTGCTTGTGTTCATATTTTGCATAGACGGCATCAAAGCCCTCCTCCAGCTTATCCAGAAGCTTGTCCACCTCGTCCGCCGGTGTCTGTCCGTCATCATCAAGGCAGACAACATAGTCTCCGTCGGAATAGCGCAGGCCTGCCATCAGCGCAGAGTGCTGTCCGAAATTCCTGGAAAAACCGATTCCTTTGATGTTTGCATGCTCCTCGCACAGCTTTCTGATCGTTCCGATGGTGTTATCCGGGGAGCAGTCATTTACCAGAAAAATATCATATTCATACTGCGTGAGGCTGTTCATTTTCTCTTCAATTTCCGCCACTACATGCGGTAGCGTGTGCTCCGAGCGGTAGCACGGAATCACAAAGCTCACTTTCTTCATACTATTTCCGTATCCTTCTTCATACTTTATAACCGATGAAACGGTGCAAATACTGCCGGCTCAGGCATCCTTCGGATTGATCGCCGCCATCCAGACAATGTCGCGGTACTCACCCTCTATCCGCACATCATCCCGCAGCAGCCCCTCCTGCGTAAAGCCCGCCTTCTCATAGCTGCGTATCGCCTGTCTGTTTTCCGCAAAGGCTCTCAGGTATATCCTGTGCAGCTTTTCCTCCTCAAAACAGTAACGCAGCATCAGCTTTGCCGCCGCTGTACCGATCCCTCTTCCTCTTGCGGCCGGTTCTCCAATGAAAATACCGTACTCGGCTTTATTGTGCTGTCTGTCAATATCCCGGATGTAGACAGAGCCAACCGGCTGATCCGTATTCATTTCACAGATCATCATCTGCACTACCCTTCCGGTCTCAACCATGGTATGAATCCAGTTTTCATGCCCCTCTCTGGTAAATGCCGCCTGATAGATAAAATTTCTTCTGACCGCATCACTGTTGCGCCATGCCACAATGTAATCGGTATCTTCTCCGGTCATCAGCCGGAGATAAATCCCGGCATTATTGTCCTCATATCTGTTCATCTGTTTCATCCGCCGCTTCCATATTCCGCTTTTTTTCCGTGCGGATGCGGGTTAGCCGGTATTCAAAATCCCGTCTGTCCTTCGCCGCCATCACATCAAGAATCATTCCCGCAAAAAATGCCTGTATACCCGCCAGCGTCAAAAAGCCACAGACGATCAGCGTCGGGAATCTCGGCACGAGTCCCGTCTGGAAATATGCGCTGATAATCGGAATCATCAGGATCAGCGCAACCAGAACCAGCACAAAGCAGATCGCACCAAAGAACCGGAACGGTTTGTAATTTTTATACAGCTGAAGCATCTTATGAATTACCTTCATACCGTCACTGTAGGTATTGAGCTTCGATACACTGCCCTCCGGCCGGTCACGGTACTCAACGACGACATTCTCCACCTGCATGCTGTAATTCACGGCATGGATGGTCATTTCCGTCTCTATTTCAAAACCCTTTGAAAAAACAGGGAAGGTCTTCACAAACTCATAGCTGAACGCCCTGTAGCCGGTCATAATGTCCTTGATATCCGTGCGGAATAATTTATTGATTCCGAATCGCATCAGACTGTTTCCGAAATTATGAAAGGGGCGCTTATTCTCGCTGAAATAAGTGGAAGAAAGTCTGTCCCCCACCACCATATCGGCATTGTGTGTGAGCACCTGATCCACCATCTTCCTCGCGCAATCCATCGGATAGGTGTCATCTCCATCCACCATCAGATAACATTCCGCGTCGATCTCCCGGAACATCCGGCGTATGACATTTCCCTTGCCCTGACGGTATTCGTAACCGATTTTGGCACCGGCGGCCCGGGCCAGTTCGACAGTCCGGTCGGTAGAATTATTGTCATATACATACACCGTGGCCTCCGGAAGCGCCTGTCTGACATCTGTAACCACCTTGGCTATCGTCTGTGCTTCGTTATAACACGGTATCAGAACTGCAATTTTTTCCATAGTGCTATTTCCTCTCTATGTTCCGGTAATCTGTTCTTTTAACCAGCTTTCCCCTGTTTGCTATCTATTTTTTATAGAAATTAACGACCTTTTTCACAGCATGAATCACATCCTGAACATCTTCGTCCGTCATGGAGGGGTAGAACGGAATGCTCATCACTTCGTTATAAAACTTTTCGGCATTCGGACATAAGCCCTTCTCATACCCCAGCTTCTCATAATAGGAATGCCAGTACACCGGCAGATAATGCACCTGAGGGCATGTATTTTCCGCATACAGGGCATCAAAAAACTGTCTCCTGTCACAGGTCAGCCGGTCGAGATTCAGGCGGAGAATATAGAGATGTCTTGTCGTATCCGACTCAGGGATCTCACGCTGTACAAAGAGCTCCGGCATCTGTGAAAATGTCTCATCATAGATTGCAGCAATCTCTTTTCTGCGCTCCGAAAACCGATCCAGCTTTCCGAGCTGACAGAGCAGCAATGCCGCCTGGAAATCCGTCATTCTGTAATTATAGCCAAGTTCAACCTGCTCATTATACCACATTGCGTCCGTGGGATGTACCATCTCTGACTGATTGCGTGTGATTCCATGTGCGCGCAGGCGCAGCAGCTTATGATACAGCTCCTCATTATTTGTCGTGACCGCACCGCCCTCTCCAGCAGTAACCGTCTTGACCGGATGAAAGCTGAAGCAGGTCATATCCGCCAGACTGCCAATCGGTTTTCCCTTATACTTTGTTCCGATTGCATGTGCCGCGTCCTCAATCAGTGTTAGATGATTCTCCTCACAGATCGCGCGAATTTCGTCATGCTCCACCGACTGACCGGTAAAATGAACCGCTACAATTCCCTTTGTCCGCGGTGTAATCAGGCTTCTGATCGAATCCGGGTCTATATTATAGGTATCCGGGCGGATGTCCGCAAAGACCGGCTTTGCCCCGCAATATAACACACAGTTTGAGGATGCCGCAAATGTAATAGAGCTGACGATTACCTCATCGCCCTCGCCGAAGCCTGCTGCCATAGCTGCGAGATGAAGCGCAGCAGTTCCATTGGCAACAATTACAGCATACTTCGCTCCAGTCACCCTGCACAATTCCTTCTCTGCCTCGCATACCCTGGGCCCGCAGGTGATCAGGTCACTTGTCAGCGTCTTTGCCACCGCCTCCACATCATCCTGCTCAATGCACTGCCGTCCATAATATATAGGATGCTGCCTTACGGGCTCTCCTCCAAATATTGCCAATTTTTCCATTTTTTGTCAAAACCTCTCTTCCATTCAGAATTCTATCACCTAAATCTCTCATTTAACCAACTTTCTCCAGCAATTATGCCGTTTACACAACTGCCCTGCATTATAGTTTAACAGGATTTTCTCCCTGTTACAAGCATTACAGACAATATCGCAACGTTTTTGATTAGTTTTTTTTTATGATTTTTTGGAATCCTATTGACATGCTAGTTTTTTGATATTATAATGAGACTCAAACATAGACAACATAAGGAGGTTATTGCTATGGCACAGTTGAATCCTAGAGAACTGGATGTATTAAATATCCTTTGGAAGTCCGGACAGCCCATGACTTCTACCGATATTGTAAACGAAATGAGAGGTCTGACACAGAGCACGGTTATCGCTGTTCTGAGAAAGCTTCTGAAGGACAACCTTGTTGAGGTTTGCGGCGTTACGCACAGCGGAAAGGTACTCAGCAGAACCTATCGTCCTACTGAGGAATCCAGAGAGGTGATCATGAACAACTTTGCAACTGATTATGCAAACTTCAAGAATGTCATCTCCCAGTCTGATATTTGTGCTGCTATCCTGCACGTTGAGGATACACCCGAGAAGCTGAAGGCTGAGATCAAGAAGCTGAAAGCTGTCATTTCCGATTGCGAGAAGAAGCTTTAATGACCACTTAAGAGGAAAACATGCTGAACTATTCGTTTTCTACAGTACTAATGACCGTATTGGCAAGTAATCTCCTGATTATCGTAATTTCATTTTGTTTTCGGGATCAGGAGATTATGTTGTCAATCGGTTATAAACTGGTAACTCTGTTTTTAACGCTTACAGTTCTTCGCTGTATTGTTCCATTTGAATTTCCGTTCGCCAAAAATATCTATTTTCCCGAATGGTTGTCTGCTATTGTTGCACTTTTGCGGCATTCATTCTTTTCTTTTGGCTTTATCCATATTTCCATCTGGTTTTTCATCGGATGGGGTTGGGCAATTGGAACAATTTATCATCTTTGTAAAATTGTTGCTGAGAAAAAGGTTACGGAGCATTATATCGCGCGGTATTCTCACAACATAACCGACTCTGAACCATATAAATCCATCATGATTCAGGTCGAGAAAAGCCAACGTCTTATTCATGAGTGTCCTCTATGGATATATAGAGTCTTTTACTCTGGAACACCTATGCAAGTCGGCACAATTTATCCCAGTATTTTGATCCCCTACGATATGGATTTACCGGAAGAGAAGCTTGTGTTTGTTTTGCACCATGAGGCAACTCACTTTTATCGTCATGATACGCTAATCAAGGATGTCATCAGTATCATATGTGCAATATACTGGTGGAATCCTCTCTGTAAGCGGCTTAAGAAGCAGGTTGATCTGCTCTCGGAAATGCATGTAGATCACCAGATTATCAAAGGCGATGCTGAAACACGTAGAATGTACTGCGAGGTGCTGGATGATATTGCCGCCCAAAGCGCCCAGGATTCCGACTTTCCGGCTCTTCAGGCAAATTCCGCTGCAGGAAACAATATAAATCAGGATCTGGAATACCGCTATAAAATGATGTTCCGCCAAAGAGGCAGCAATATCCTTTTAGCCATTTTTCTGACACTACTTGTACTTTTTATATACATAGGTTCCTACCTCTATACGTTTGAAGCACATTATATGCTTCCACAACATTTTGAATCCTTTGAAAGTGTACCTTCCCTTGAAGAAGATATTTATGCCATTCCTCTGGAAGATGGGACATATGATATTTACATTTACGGTGTCTTTATTGAAAATGCTGATTCTCTTGAGCAATATCGGGGAATTCAGATAAAACAACCTTAAAGGAGGATTTTATATGAAAAAACAAGCAAAAAAGAGACTTGCAGTACTTTTTGCGTCAGCAGGCATTGCGTTCACCGCTGCTTTCTGTCCAACAGCGACCCTTTCCACACAGGCAGCCATATTGCCACCAGATGTCATCGTCAGTCCACTGCACGATGATCTCCAGTGGGTCTTCAAGGTAGAGAACGGAAAAATCTACAGAAGACTCTACAATTACTCCACGGCTAACTGGGTTACACCCTGGCTCTATGTCGGCGAATATCCAGGCGACAAGTAATTCCGTTGGATAGAAAAACTTCATACTGCAAAATAAAAGAGACCCATCGGTTGTGATGAGTCTCTTTTCATATTCTATATTCTAGCAAATCTCTGCACCCGCGGGCATATCCTTTTCGGGCTTCATCAGGGCAAGATTTCCGTCTGCGTCCTCGGCACAGAGCAGCATTCCCTCTGACACTACACCGGCAAGCGTTGCGGGCTTGAGGTTCACCAGAACCATCACCTTCTTACCGACCATTTCCTCAGGTGTGTAATGCGCCTTGATACCGGAAACAATCTGCTTCACCTGACTGCCGATCTTTACCTTGCTGCAAAGAAGCTTCTTGGACTTCGGCACAGCCTCACAGGCAATGATCTCTCCAACCTGAAACTGCAGCTTTGTGAAGTCATCATAGCTGATCTCCGGCTTTGCCTCTATGTCGATCACCGGCGCATCCTCTTTCTTTTCCTCCGGCTGCTTTCCGGCTGCGGCGATCATCTTCTCCCGCATCTCTTCCTCTTTCTTTTCCACTTCCTTCATATCCAGCCTTGCAAACAGGATCTCCGGCTGCTCTGTAACCTTATTTCCGTTGGGATAAAGACCGAACTTATCCAATTCGTCAAATTCTCTCAGGGAAGTATTCAGCTGTGCTGCGATCTTCTCCGCCGTCTCAGGCATGTAGGGCTGCAGCAGGGACGCTCCAATGACGATTCCCTCCACAAGGTTGTAGAGAACCGTTGCAAGCCGGTCTGCCTTTGCCTCATCCTTTGCCAGTGCCCAAGGCTCGGTCTCGTCAATATACTTGTTGCAGCGCTTGAAGATGCCGAAGATCTCTGTCAGGGCATCCGCCACCCGCAGCGTTTCCATCTTGTTTACAACCTTCGCATAGGTACCTGTCACAACCGCCTTCAGATCCTCGTCCACCGCTTCCGCAGCACCCTTATCGGCAACGACACCGCCAAAATATTTATTGCTCATGGAAATGGTACGGTTTACAAGATTACCCAACGTATTCGCAAGGTCGGAATTTGTCCTCTCCGCGATCAGCGCCCATGTTGCATTTCCGTCATTCTCATAAGGCATCTCATGGAGCATGTAATAGCGAACCGCATCCACGCCAAAGAAATCTACCAGATCATCCACATAAATTACGTTGCCTCTGGACTTACTCATCTTGTCGTTGTTCATCAAAAGCCAGGGATGACCGAACACCTGCTTCGGCAGCGGCTCACCCAACGCCATCAGAAAGATCGGCCAATAGATCGTATGGAAGCGGATAATGTCCTTGCCGATCAGATGCAGATCTGCGGGCCAGAACTTCTTGTACTGCTCGGAGCTGTTGCCCTCTGCGTCATAGCCGATACCGGTAATATAGTTCGTCAGGGCATCCAGCCAGACATAGACCACATGCTTATTGTCAAAATCCACCGGGATTCCCCATGTAAACGAGGTTCTGGATACACACAGATCCTGTAATCCGGGCAACAGGAAATTGTTCATCATCTCATTCTTTCTGGAAACCGGCTGAATGAACTCCGGGTGCTCGTTGATATGCTTGATGAGCTTGTCAGCATACTTGCTCATACGGAAGAAATATGCCTCCTCCTTGGCGGGTTTTACCTCTCTGCCACAGTCGGGACACTTTCCGTCAACAAGCTGGCTTTCCGTCCAGAAGGACTCACACGGAGTACAGTACATCCCCTCATAAGCTCCCTTATAAATGTCACCCTGATCGTAAAGGCGCTTGAAAATTTTCTGAACCTGTCTCTCGTGATCCTTGTCCGTTGTGCGGATAAATTTATCATAGGAAATATTTAAGAGGTCGCACATTCCACGGATAATCCCGGCAACATTGTCCACAAACTCCTTCGGAGTAATGCCTGCCTCCTCCGCCTTCAGTTCGATCTTCTGACCATGCTCGTCGGTTCCGGTCTGGAAGAAAACCTCATAGCCTTCCTTTCTCTTGAACCGTGCAATGCTGTCCGCCAGCACGATTTCATAGTTGTTTCCGATATGCGGCTTGCCCGATGTGTAGGCGATCGCCGTAGTCAGATAATAGGGTCCCTTGTTCTGCATTCTTATTTCCTCTCTTTCTTAACGTGGCGGGAATCAAAAAAGCCCGCCTCCCTATACGCTTATGCGTACAAGAAGACGAGCCGTATGCCCGTGTTACCACTTCTCTTTATCTGCCTCTCGCAAGACAGACCTCCTAGGGTCAATAACCCTGTCCGCTATAACAGGCGGAACCTGTCGCAGCCTTACCCCGAAAGGCTCGGTGCGCTGCTCAGAAGCCATGTTCCATCTACCTAAGCCCCGCTTCTCTCAGCCTGTGCGTTCATCCGCTGAAGCGTTCTCTGTAAAGCACTCAGTAAATCTACTCTCTTCTTCACTGCCTTTTCCATTCTATCTTAACAGCCTATCACAATCGCCGGGAGCTTGTCAAGCCCCCCGCACGGCTGCCCGTCTGCTTTTTACTTCTTCGTCGTCAGCTGGGTATACTCTCCTTTTCGGTCATAGGAATCCATCAGATAGCTTTCATCCGTCAGAATACAGTCTATCTCTGTCTCATCCTTTTTATACCTGCTGCGCTTGCGCAGATCCTCCTTCGCCTGCTCCTGCTTCGTCTGGAGGGAGTTTTTGCCCTGCGAGCCGAAGAATCTTCCCGGCAGATGATCCGCAAGCTGGCTTGCCGCCTCCTTGATCTTTGTCCGCAGCTTCTGCACCGGTGTCACATCAGGAACCGCCGTGTGCTCCACCGGCTGAAAATAGGGATTGACCTGTGTCTGATGCTCCAGCGTCTTTCTTCCGACCGTTCCCGCGACCTCTGCGGCATGAATGTCTCTCTCATTCTTTATCATTGCGGGCTGAGCCAGCTCTGCCCTGCCGTTCTCGGCAGATTCGCCTTTCTCACCGCTTGTTCCCCAGATACCGCGCAGAATTGCCCGCCCCTTCTCAAGTGTCTTTTCCATCAGCCCCGCAAGGGAAAGCTGCGTCGTCTGCTGTTGTTCCTGCTGCTTTAGCTGTGCAACCTGAGATGCCGCACTCGCCAGCGCTCCGCCCTTCTGGGCTGTCGTATGTTCATGTAAGCATCCCGTCACCTGATGGTTCTGGGAATTGTGGTCAGTGTCGATGCCGCCTAGCTGCATACTGCCGCCTCCCTCCGTCTGCGAAGCCATTCTCCGGTTCAACAAGCTCTTCAAAACTGCTCTCAGTAAGATTATCGGCCAAAATGCTTTATTTCATAATATCAAGAAAATCCTTTACATTTTTCCGAATATCATTTTTAAACACGGCAGAACCCGCGACAATGACATTCGCTCCCGCCTCCAAGGCAAGGTGTACATTTTCTGCGTTGATGCCGCCATCCACCTCGATATCCGTCTGTAGACCTCTTTCTATAAGCATTTTCCGTATTTCCGCCACCTTGTCCAGACACTCGGGAATCAGCTTCTGACCTCCAAAGCCCGGTTCCACCGTCATCACAAGAATCATATCCACCTTGTCCAGATACGGCTCCACCGCCTTCGCAGGTGTCCCGGGCTTGATTGTGATTCCGACCTTTTTCCCAGCATCACGGATTTTCTGTATGGTACCTTCCACATCCTCAGTCGCCTCAAGATGGAAATTGATCAGATCTGCACCACTCTCCGCAAATTCCCCGATATACCTCTCCGGTCTGTCAATCATCAGATGTACGTCAAAAAATATGTCTGTACATTTGCGGATAGACTTGATTACCGGCATTCCATAAGAAATCGACGGCACGAAAAGTCCGTCCATCACATCAATGTGCAGGTACTGCGCACCCGCCTCCTCCACGTCCTTGATCTGCTCCTCAAGTCTGCAAAAATCGGCAGACAAAATAGATGGCGATAAAATATTCATGCTCTCCCTCATTTCTGTGGGTCCCCCACACTTTTTCTCTCTTTTTCTATGCGCTGCAATAAACGTATAGCTGCATGCACTTATTGTTATAACACAATTTTCTTCATCCACATACCCGTTTTTTCCGTTTTTTTGTAATAACAACACTTCAAAACGTATTTTCCCTGCACCTCAGGGCGACATCCTCCATGCCGCCGGCCTGTGAATGTTGCCATCAGGAACCGCTTGATTTATAATGTCTCACCCCGAACTTCCATAGGAGAAGTGCCGGGATCAGGAACAGACACGCCACCAGTGGAAGAAAAATGTAATAGGCTTCCGTCCGCCTGCCGAGCAGATAGAGCAGCGGATAATACTGAATCAGCGCATAAGGGATAAAAAAGGTTGTCAGTAACAGCATTTTCTTCCCGTAGATACCGATCGGGTATTTTCCAAACTCCCGCGCACCGTCCGTAAATACGTTCATAAATTCCAGTCCGTCCAACGTAAAGAAGCAGAGTGCTGCGTAGATCAAAAAGAGTCCGCTGAAGACCGCCACTCCGCCGACCAGCATAAACACCACCGTCATCACTCTTGCAAAATTCCATTGGACTTCACTCTTCAGTACGCCGTAAACGAACATAATTACCGCCTGAGCGATTCTCCCGATCCGGTTCAGTTCAAATTTACTGCCGATGACCTGTAAAATCTCTCCCTGCGGACGCACCAGTATCCGGTCAAACTCGCCCGACCGCACCATTCCCGAAAACATATCAAAGCCCCTGCCGAACATCTCCGCCAACGAAATTTCCAACAACAGGATAGAAAAACAGAGCAGCACATCCGTATATGAGAACTCCCCTACGCTCGGGAAGCGCTCAAACATGAAATAAATACCCAGAAACACATTAAAGGAAAACAGGAACTGCCCCAACGTTGTCAGAAAAAAGGAGCTTTTATACTGCATCATACAGCGGACATTGATCGACACATAATGCCCATATAGTTTTAACTTTTTCATCATGATCATCTCCTCCGCGCTAGCCACCCTGCACCGTTACTTTCTTTACCGCCACATGACATAAGCCTCTGCCAACCGCTGTCAGCACAATGAGCCAGCAGACCTGCAGCATAATTGCCGTCCGCATTTCCGCTCCGCTCATGCTGCCGCTGTAGATGCGAAGCGGTACATTCTGCATGGATGCGAACGGTAATAACTCCATGAACCGCCTTACCTTGTCCGGGAAAAATGGCAACGGAATCACTGCTCCCGCGAAGAATTCCACCGTCAGGGAAAACAGCATCCTCAGTCCCTGTGCGGATATGGTAAAAAAGGTAAGGACATAGATCAGCATGCAGAGAGACACCATAACTGCCAGCCCCAGAATAAGCGTAAACAGAAACAGTACAAAATGCCCGATATCCACAGGCGCCGAAATGCCATAGGGCTTCGGAAGGAGCGCCGCCACCAGCAGAATCGGGAAACACCTCAGCACTGCTCTGGAGAGACGGGTCGCCACGTTTCGCACATACCACATATCATAAATGTCGATTGGGCGGCACAGCTCATAGGCGATATTGCCGTTGGAAATTGTCTCAAAAATCTCGTACTCCATCATCCACGCGCCAAAGAAGGCAAGAAATGCCTGTTGCAGCCAGATATAAGAGGAGGTTGCCTCCATGCTCATCGGGAAGGCGGCTGCGTCCGTCCGGTAGAAAGCCATGAAAATCAATATCTCCATCGCGCCCCAGAAAAACTGTGTAATGATTCCCGCAAGAGCTGCCGTGCGGTATTGCAGCCCCATGATGAACCGCATCCGAAAAAAAGAGAAATATTTCTTCATTGCCGCCCTCCTAAATATCATAAGAACGGTACAGCTCAGCTACCGTTTCATCAATATTGGCATCGCCTCTCTTAATGTCCTCCAGAGTTCCATCCATCAGAATCTGTCCCTTTCCGATAAGAATGATGCGGCTGGCAAGCGCCTCAATGTCCTGCATATCGTGTGTCGTGAGAATAACTGTCGTTCTGTGCGCCAGATTCTGTTTCCTGATAAAATCACGCACCGCCAGCTTGGAAACTGCATCCAGACCAATTGTCGGTTCATCCAGAAAAAGAATCTTAGGGCGATGCAGCAGGGAAGCCGCGATCTCACAGCGCATCCTCTGCCCAAGCGACAGCTGGCGTGCAGGTGTGCGCAGAATTTCACCCAAATTGAGCAGTTCTGCCAATTCTTCCAATGAATCCTTATATTGTGTGTCGGGAATGGAATAGATGTCTTTCAACAATTCAAATGAATCTATGACCGGAACATCCCACCACAGCTGCGACCGCTGGCCGAACACAACGCCTATCCGGCTGACATGTTCTTTTCTGTTCTTGTACGGTATTCTCCCGTCCACAAGAACCGTTCCGCTGTCCGGTGTCAATATTCCGCTGAGAATCTTGATTGTGGAGCTCTTTCCGGCTCCGTTTGGTCCGATGTAGCCAACCATCTCTCCATCGTTAATGGTAAAGCTGACATCCCTTAGAGCATGAACCGTCTCATACTCCCGGTGAAAAAGTGCTTTGCAGGCCTCACCAAAGCCCGCGTTTCTCTTTGCAATCCTGTACGATTTGCATACCTGTTGCATCGTAATCATTTCTGCTTCCTCCTGGTAGTTATATTTTCATATCTTGCCAAGTCGGTCTGGCTCCGCTGGTCTTTGCCAGCCGGATACCGAAGGTGCGATATTCAATTCTTTATTTCATCAGTGCCTCACATACCGCCGCCAATGGAAATTCATCAGAAATCATAGCATTTCTGAAGCATTTTTTCAACTATTATTCTACGTTCCTGAGTATCCCGCGACATCATCCTTCAGCCGCTCCCACGCATCCGGATGCTCCGTGTAGTACAGCGGGCATTTTTTACCACCGCAATCATAGTGCCGCAATATGTCCTCTGTATCAAGTCCATAAGCATCCGTCAGCCATGCAAGAAGCGCAATCAGCGAGTCATAGGTCTCCTGTGTGAAGGAACCGTCCTTCGCCTTAAAACAGCACTCTATGGAAATCGAATCATAATTCCTCGTCTGTACGGCATAACCTATCTCATCCAACGGCAAACACTGTAAGATTTCTCCGTCATACCCTATGATGAAATGGGAACTGACACTCGCCTGATGCATATCCTTCTGCTGTTCAAAATAGCTCCTGTTCTGGGCGGCACTCGTGCCGGGATTCGCGGTATAATGCACAAAAATATTGTTCACGGTCTCCAACGGCTCGCCCGGTCTGGAGTATTCATTCGGTGTCAGGAAATCCTCTGTCCAGTCCGGATGTGCATTATATTTCTCCGCCGGAATCCCCTGTATATTACCGGATGCAGGGGCAAAAATTTCCTCCTGTACTTTTTGTATAAAATCAGCACCCTGCCTTTCTGCCGCCGTACCGGCAATCCCTTTCTTTAAGAGCACCAGTCCAAAAATCAGAATGATTCCGCAGGCAAACAGCCCCACCACCGCACGCTGCCTGCGTACCTGTTTTCTGCGTTTTGCCCGAATGGCTGCCCGCCTCTCTCCCGGCTGCCTGTTTCTTTCGTTTCCATTTGGTCTTACGTTTCTCCTTTGCTGCGCAGGAGAAGCGGCTTGTCTTCTCCGCTCCTCATAATCTACCAGATAAGGATTCCTTTTAATATTGATCAGCTCCGGCTCTTCATTCCGTCTGACCGCGTTATTGCCCTGCATCCTATGTACCCCTCATGTGTTTTATCTAAGGATAATATAAACCAAAATTGTATCAAAGTTGTTTAAATTTTCCTTAAATTTGACTACGAAAGGAAGACGGCGCCGATCACCTCAGCGCCGTCTCAAGATATTCTATAATTTCCTTCTCTGTCCGCATCTGCATACAACGCTGCGCGATGTCCTCGGCAGTCTTCAGTGAAATGCCCGCCAAT
>USGM01000067.1 GCA_900554205.1 uncultured Lachnospiraceae bacterium | reverse complement strand
AGAGAAGAATGACTGCAAGACTTCCCATGAGTGCGCCCGCAAGATAAAGAAACGGATTGCCAAGCGAGAGACTGCGGAAATCCGTGTTGCCGTTCAGGCGCACAAGGCATAGGTTGACGGCAAAGAAAAGGATAGCGGCCGCGAGGGGAAGCATACGGCTGCGCAGCGGCTTTTCCGAATGATCGGCAAAGCCGGGGAACCGGTTGAGAAGCATCATGAAATAGTAGCCGGCGGCAAGGAATGCGAGGGCGATGCCCATTCGGATTCCTGCCTGGATCAGGTAGCCGAGCCAGACAAAAAAGAGCGAGTCGGATACCGGGTAATCATATGTGGCGTAGAGATTCCTGCAGAAAACGCCGACGAAACAGAGGACACCACACGAGATGATCGTGAGAAGGTGTCCTGTTTTTTTGCGGATAAATAAAAACAGCAGCTCGCCCGCAAAGAGAGCGGGCAGGAACCAGAGAACGGAAATGCCGTAAAAGCTCACGGACTGTAAGACGGCATCGGAGAGGGAAAGCTCCTGATGCTTCCATAGTCTGTATATGAGCTCAATGAGCAGATAGATCAGACTGAAAGTAAAATAGGGCAGCAGGATGGAGCGCGCTTTTTTTTGCACGCTTTGGGTGAGCGGGCGGGTCTCCTCCTGCCGGTGGGAGAGAAGCATACCTGAAATCACGAAGAACAGGGGCATATGAAAGGAGGACAGCCATGCCAGCAGGGCATCCCCGCACATGCCGGAATGCCCCGCTACGACCAGAATGATGCCGATTCCCTTTGCCATATCCAGATAATTTAAACGTTTCGCAGTCATGATTCCTCCCTGTAAGCTTTGCATTTGCCGCAGTCATGTCGGCTTTGCAAGTCCTGACATTTGATTGTCTTATCGTAGCATAAATCCCGTGGGGGAGCAACAGGGGCTTATGGGGTGAGGAGTATCATGATAAAAGCATGATTGTAGTATTTCGGTAAAAGCGCTGATATACCCGTCAGAATTATCTTTTTTCCAAAACGCACAGTAAGTTTTTGTAACTGCCTGCTTATTTCGGACAAGGGGAATCCTGTGTATGGTGGTGTCAGACAAGGGTTGTTCGCCGATTATGTCCATCGGCAAATAACCCTGCCCGGTGACGACTTTAAGCCGTGCCTCCTGTATCGTATCGGCAAAAAGAAATTCTCCGTGTAGTCCGATAACGGATTCATAATATTCTTGTTCCTCCCTCTGCCCGGATTGGTTGATTACCAGAATGCAGGGGGTATTCTTTAAATCAGCAATTTCCAGAGCGGATAGTTTGCTGAGGGGATTTTTTGCAGATATTTCAATATGTATTTTGCTTTCTGCAATAATGATGTTGTTATAGGCATCGGAGAAGGCACATCTTTGATCGCTTAATGCGAGATCAACAGTTCCGCTTTCCATCACATGGTAGAGCTCTTCATGGCTTCCGACGGTGATCTGTATATCAATAGCCGGATATTTTTCTGAAAACAAAGAGATCGCTTCTGACAATTCATTCCCATGGTATCCTTTATAATAGCCGATTTTCAGTACTACATTATTTTTGGCAGCAATCCGTTTGGTTTCACGAATCATTTGTCCTATATCGCTAGTGATAATCAGACTTTTCCTATAAAAATGCTCACCGGCTGCCGTGAGGGAAAACGTCCGATTGTGGCGCTCAAGCAGTTGCACATCCAGTTCATCCTCTAATTTTCTGATCTGCTGTGAAATGGCGGATTGCGAAACATGGCATTGTTCCGCAGCCTCATAGAAATTACCGTGTTCAATTACAGCCTGTAAGTATTCGATTTGACGCAGCAGCATAAAGGCTTCTCCATTCCGGGTAAGTTTTGCGGGTCAATTCCTGTTACTTCTATCATATAACGATTAGTAGAACTTATCAATATAATAAGAATAAAGATTTGATCGAGAAGTATGACTGAAATATAATCGGGATAAAGAAGCAATTTCTTATCTATGAGAAGGAGAGAATGATTATGGGTAAAAAGGAAGTCATGATTGTAACAGGAGCAGGACAGATTTCCATCGCAATCGCGAGAAGAATGGGTTATGGCAGAAAGATTGTTATGGGCGATAAGAACATCCAGAATGCAAAGGCGATCGCCGAGGTCATGAATCATGCAGGATTTGATGTGGAACCGGTAGAGATGGATCTGTCGTCGAGAGAGTCTGTTCAGGCGTTGATTGCAAGGGTGTTGGAATACGGAGAAATCAAAATGCTCGTCAATGGAGCGGGGTATCGCCGAGCCAAGCGCCGATAGAGGCAATTTTAAAAGTGGACTTATATGGTACGGCTGTCTTGTTGGAGGAGGTCGGGAAGGTGATTGCAGAGGGTGGTGTCGGTGTAACCATTTCCAGCCAGTCAGGCTGGAGAATGCCACAGCTGACAGCGGAGGAGGATGCAGCGCTTGCGACAACGCCGACTGAGGAACTGTTACAGTTTGAGATGCTACAGCCGGAGAATATCAAAGATACACTTCATGCTTATCAGATGGCAAAACGTTGTAACGAGAAACGTGTCATGGCGCAGTCTGTGGAATGGGGCAAACGTGTTGTGAGGCTAAATGCCATTGCACCCGGAATTATTGTCACACCGCTTGCCATTGATGAGTTCAACGACCCCCGTGGAGATTTTACCAAAAATATGTTTGCAAAGTGCCCGGCGGGCAGACCCGGAACCGCAGATGAAGTAGCAAATGTGGCAGAGCTTCTCATGAGTGAGAAGGGAGCATTTATTACAGGTTCTACTTTCCTGATTGATGGAGACGCGACTTCATCTTATTACTATGGACCACTGAAGCCGGAGAAATAGTAAGCATTAAATTAGTCAATAAAGAGGACATCGGAGAACAGCTCAGATGTCCTCTTTATTATGAAAATCAAGATTCATAGCGGCGGGAGGAGGGGAGGGTACAGGAGAGGGAAAGCTGCCGCTGTACCCACAGGTGGCGAGCGGGGAGGGTATAGGGGAAGAAAAGCCGTCGCCATACCCACAGGCAGCGGGAGTGATAAAAGAGAATATAAAATTTGCATTTTGGACTAGCAGTCGTACAAGCAAATTGGTACAATAGCTACAGATATGTGTTTGACCCGAAAGAAATTCGGAGGAGGACAAATAGATGCAGCTTTCTTTTAATAAAGGTGAATACTTAAAAATAGGCTATGAGATAGGCGATCGGTATTTTGAGGAGCAGGGCATATTCCTTGGGCAGGAGGAAGATATGCTCATGTTAGATGTCGGCGACGGAGAGACGGCGAGCATTAAGGACAGCAAGATTGTCAGCATCCGCAGGATGAAGCGCAGTCAAGAGCCTGCAACGGAGCAGCCTGTAGCAGCGGAAACGCCTCAGCCTGCAACGAAGCAGGCACCCGCGGCGGAGCAAGCCCAGCCCACGGCGGAGCAGGCACCAACGGCAAAGATGCCAGAGCAGGCGCCCGCGCCTGAGCAGGCTCCCACTGCCTCCAAACCAGAGCCGGCGTCCGCCAACCTCGAGCAGCTGACGCTCGAAGCCGCCACCTCTGCGGCGGTGCAGACAGCCACAGTTGCGGCGGTACAGCCCGCCGCCTCCACACCGACACCCGGGACATCAACCCCTGCCCCCGCCTCAGAGTCCGTTGAACTCTTGCAGGAGGGCTACCGCTATGACTTTGAGCGCGAAGTGCAGCAGCTGACATTCTTGGCTGCGGCGGAGCGGAAGCAATGGCTGGAGCTGTTTGACAGGCAGGGCTATCAGCGGCTTGCCAATCTGGTCAAGGAGGCGGTGGAGTGCCGCCGGGAAGGAGCCCGTGACCAAGAGACGGAGCGCAGCCAGGGCAGAGTTCCCAATTCGGACACCGCGCACAGTCAGGACGTAGGCGTACTTTGGCGGATGCTGCGCTATCTGGCGGAGACGCAGGAGCGCTATGCGAAGAATACGCTGATCAACGACGGCTCATGGCTGTACCGCGGCATGATCGCCATCGGCGTGGAGCGCAATGTGCCGAGGGCTTACCGCTTTTTCATGACCTCGGTGAAGACAGAGACGGCGCACCTGAAAACAGCGGTGTACCGCTGTGCCGTTCTTTACAGCATTGCTGGAAACCAGCCCCGGGCGGTTGAGGTCTGTAAGGAGCTGATCGGGTACGCGAGGAAGATCGAGCCGGCATTCGACCAGTGCGTCTGCTGGAAGGTCATGCTGGAAATCTTCAAAAACGGTGAAGAATGGGAAAATTACAGCAAATGCCTTTTTCATCTTGCGGAGGCAAGCTATGAGCATGTCAGGGCATGCGTTAATTCGATTGCAAAATTCACGCCGGAGCTTGTTCGGCACGGCTTTTATGAGGATGCGCTCGAGCTTTATCGTATGGCTCTCGCCATGGGGCTGGACGATGGGCGGATCTACCTGCATCTCCTCTATCTGGAATGGAAGCGTGACCCGCAGGGAGACCTTGTGGAAGGGGTCAGACTTTTTGCGGAAATAGACAGCGGAGACGAGGAATGGGTAAGCTTCCGTGACGGCACCTGCGCCGGATTTTTACAGGCGGATGACAGGGAGCAGTATTTTCAGGAGCAGGAGAACGAGAGCATTTCTGCGACGAAGCCGCAGCAGGAGAAGAGAAGGGAAGCTGTCATCGAGGATGACAATACCTACAGACAGGAGTATGAGGACAGCTTTCACAGGCAGAAGCTGCATGGAAATCCCAGCCAGCTGAAAAATTTTGTGAACCAGCTGTCCCAGAACAGACCGAATAATGCACAGGTCGCGGAGCTGGGCAAGCGTGCGGACATCTACATGGCGCAGATGGGAAATATGCGGAAAATCACAACACCCTCCAACAATTACGAGAGAGGGCTGGAGGCATGGTTCCGCGCGCACGACAGCAAGGCGGCTGCCGAGTTTTTCATGACAGCAATCAGGGGAAATGACGCTGACAAGGGCACTGCCATTCTGACCTATGTCGATATGATCGCGGTGGAGGAAGGCCTTGTGAGAGCCGTTGAGGTTATGAGCACCGATATGCGGGAGTACATAAGGAACTGTGAGCGGCAGGAAAAGATTGCATTCTATGAGAAGAAGTACGACTTTTCATTTCTTTTAAAGAACTGGACAGATGTCATGGGAAGCCTGAATATCCTGCAAAATCTGTACTACAGTAAGACCCAGCTCGGCAAGACTTACTTCCGCATTGCGGAGTGCAATTACGAACAGGGGCGCTGGAAACAGGCGAAGGATAACTACGAAAAGGCGATTGATTACGGATATATGCGCACTCTCTGCGAGAGTAAGCGGAACCAGTGCCGTAGGAATCTGGGAGAGGATGTGTCGGACGAGAGCATCTTCGAGGAGGAAGGAAATCTTCCCGGGAGCGAGGAGGCGGAGGTCAGCGTTGAGCTGGTTCGGAAAAGAGTGGAACAGTTCTACGATGAGATTAAGTACCGTGAGGCGAACAATTATGTGCAGGGACTTCTCAGTAACAACTCCGACAACGAGGAACTGAGAGAGCTTGCAGAGCAGACGGCGGAAGTCGTCCGCAATATGAACAACACGCCGACAATGCCGACCAGAATGGACAGTCAGGCAGCAGGTCTGCGCGCGTGGCATATAGAGATGAATTACGAAAAGGCACAGAAAAAGTTTCTGGAGGCAATCGCGCAGAAAGGGGACAAGGCGCTGAGGTCGCTTATGGATCTCTCGGAAATGCTGATGCACACTGAGGGCGCTGCGGCAGGAATCGAGTGTCTTAAGAAGCACGAGTATCTTGTCAGGCAGTTAATTCCCTCGGAGCAGACAGGCTACTATGAGAAGATGTATCTGATGCAGCAGAAGGTCGGCGACAGGGAGGAAATGCTGGCGAGTCTGAAGCAGCTGTTGGAAATCTACTCGAAGCTCAGGAGAAGGGATAAGGTGGGCTTCACCTACTTCCGGATGGGTCTGGTGCGCTACCAGATGGGCGACTATGCACAGGCGATCGCGCGGATGCGCGACGCAGACTCGAACGGTTACCACACGACAGCCTGTCAGCAGTGCATTGCCATGTCCTATGTCGGGCTGGGGCAGTATGAGGATGCAAGAAAGTATGTGCGTTCGATACTGAACCAGAAGTTTGCCGAGCAGGACAGCAATCTCACCAACCGTCTGAATGGAATACTGGAACAGATCGACCTTCTGGAGAGGGGCGGAACGCCGGAGACGGGCAGTGAGAGCCCGGCTGGTTCCGGCAGCGGAATCCTCGATATGACGATCGAGCTAGAGAATAAGCTGGAGTCCTTCTATCTGGATGAACAGACCTTTCCGGCGCTGGCAGAGGATGAGACGGAGACATTGACAGGCAAGAACATTCTGGATGTTCTGGAGCACACGGAGTATCCCAATCTCAGGGAGCGCGCCGCAGCGCTGCAGCGCATAGCCTTTCAGGAGAACCGGATCAACGGCAAGAGCCAGAATTATTACCGGCTGCTGGCGGACAGCGTCGGAAGCTGGGGCGGCTCCTTCCAGAACGGCGAAAACTATGACTGCGCGTATTCGTGCCGCATCTTCGAGATGGAGACGGCGGGCAGACTGGCATTGGAAAAGCGGAGCCGTTATCAGGACGAGGCGACCGCGGAGGCGCTTGCCTGCATCGTGAGACGAAGGACAAATCCGGATGAAAAGGGAAAGCTGAGTGACGCCAGACTCCGGGAGTTTGTGCGGCAGGTGCTGGATCAGGAGACGGACAGAAGAGACTTTGCCATGAGGGAATTTCTCTTCCTTGCGCAGAAGAGCTTTGTGCTCGACCGGTTCATGCAGACGCAGATGGAGAAGGAGGAAAACGGCAGGCTCTGGCTGGAGCAGATCGGAAATTACCTCGGGGAGAGCAAGAATGTCCCGAAGGATTACCGGAAACTCTTCCGCATGATAAACGAGCGTGTCAGAAATGACGGCGGACGCCTGAATAATCTGGTCGCCAAGATCAGGAACAGCAAGGGATTTCAGGAAGAGGTGCTCACGGAGCTGAAGGATGCGAAGAATAAAATCTTTGTGCTGGAGACCGACTGCACCCAGTACCTCAGCGCGCTTGTCGAGGCATACGAAAAGGCGCTCGAAATCTATGACTACGAGGACTATGACAACAGGATGGCGACGATCAGTACGGTGCAGAAGATGCTGGTCAGCCTGTCGGAGACCATCACACAGCGGCCGACCTATTTCAGCGTGAACTATGTCGGGGACATTATCGAATACATGCAGGACATCATCCGGACGCTCTCGAAGAGCACGAGGGAGGATTTCGGGCCTGTCATCTCGATTCATGTGCCGATCACGGAGGCGCCGGTGGTCGATGGAAAGCAGAGCATTTCAATCACTGTGAGCAACAAGGACAATTCCGCCAGCGCGACCAACCTGTTTCTGGCGGCATACAGTCTGGACGGGCAGACGATGGTGGAGAGCCAGCCGCTTGCGCAGTATCTGAGGGGCGGAAAGAGTGTGTCGAAGGAGATCATTCTCGATTCACCAGGCGAGAACTATACGATACGTATTGAGGTCAATTACATCGACCACGAGGGTAAGGCGCAGAAGGAGGAGCAGAGCCTGAGTATCTCCACGGGGGGCGAGCAGTTTGAACCGATCGAGAATCCGTATTTCAACGGTAATGCGATCGGCGTTGAAAATAAGGATGTCTTTTTCGGTAGAGACGCACTCCTTGACCGTCTGGAGCGGGCGCTCAGAACCGGTAAGAGCAACTGTGAGATCATTTTCGGACAGAAGCGCTGCGGTAAGAGCTCCATTGCGAACTTCTTAGAGGATCGCCTGAAGGATGCATTCTTTGTCGTAAAGCTGTCGATCGGAGCCGGGAGAAATACCGCCGTCATCTATAACGAGATCAAGGAGACCGTTGTAGAGGGGATTTGGGATTACATCGACCGCGAGGGAGAGGATGACAGGATCAACGAGAGTCTGATCGAGAAACTGGAGCAATACGATGTTTCCACGGAGGCGGACTTTACTTCCTTTGTGCGCACTGTGAAAAGAGCCTTCTGTGCGCCGACAAACCGGGCAATGCTGCTCATGCTGGACGAGTTTACCCATCTGTACCGTTATGTGAAGGAGGATCGCCGCATGGTGGCAGACTTCATGGATAACTGGAAGAAGCTGATGGAGGCGAATCTGTTCAAGGCGGTTCTGATCGGTCAGGATACCATGCCGTACTTCTTGAAGGAATTCCCGAACCAGTTTCAGGTGACTTCCCCGATCCGCATTGATATGCTGGACGACAGGAGCTCGAAGCAGCTGATCGAGGAGCCGATCAGGCTTCCGAACGGGGAGTCCCGATTCCTCGAGAACAGCGCGGGCATGATCGCGGAATGGTTCCACGGGCAGCCCTTTTACATCCAGTCCTATTGTGTAAGGCTTGTAGACCAGATGAATCAGGACAGGAAGGTGCGTGTCACGAACGCTCTGGCGGAGAAGGTAAAGAAGATCATGCTGGAGGAAGAGGACAAGTCAAAGTTCGACAATCTGTACAGCCGGGGAGACGAATCGGGAACGGAGGACGAATGCTTTGAGATTCTAAGTCAGATCGCAGCGCTGACAAAGAACAGCGAGTGGGCGGACGCGGAGGAGCTTCACAGCCCGAACCTCGGAGAACTGATGGCGGATCTGACAGAGCGCGGCGTTATCGAGCGCAAGGGCACGAAGGTAAAGATCCGTATCACCTTCTTTAAGGAATGGCTGAACCTTCACCGGAACAGATAAGGCGGAAAAGATACGAAAGCCGGGACACCGGCAGAAAGAGGAAAAGAGTTGAATAATATTTATTCTGACTTTGGAAATATCATCGAGGAATACAGGTATGTATCGAGGGTGGATATGGAGAAGAAGATCCGTGCCAGGCTGATCGACAATCCCAACTATGGCTCGATCAGTGTCATGGGGATGCAGCGCATCGGAAAGTCCTCTCTGGCGTACAACCTGTTAGAGGGGAAGGCGGATCAGTTTCTGGAACAGAAAATGATTGTTTTCCGTGTGAGTATGTATCAGTTTGACTCTGTGCAGAGCTTTTTCACGGAGCTTGTCGAGCAGACCTATGCGCCGCTGTGCGATATAGATGCGGTGACGGTGCGCATGAAGAGCGCCTATGAAAATGCCATGAACAAATCGGTCGAGGAGACAGGCGGAAAGGCGCTGATCTCCTTCTTCACCGCCGTGAAGGCTGCGGGCTACCGGGTCATCTGCGTGGTGGATGAATTTGACTCCGTGAGAACGCTGTTCAAGAAATATCCGCAGGGCTTCTTTGTTCTGCGCGATCTGGCATACGAGCCGAAAAACCGTGTGGGTTTCCTCTTTCTGTCGAGGCGGCATGTGACGGAGCTTGAGGAGAGTGTCGGCTGTGATGACGGCGTGTCGAATTTCAGCAACATCCTGTCAAAGGAGTTCCTCGGCATGTACACGGATGCGGAGTTGGCGCAGTGGTACTCCTATCTGGAGCAGGCGGGCGTGACGGTTGATGCGCAGTTCAAAAAAGAGCTGGAGGACATTGTCGGGCGCTATCCCTACTGGATGGATATTCTTGCGTTTCATTACATTGTCGAGGCGGAGACCAACAGCCAGATCACGCTGCAGCAGGTCTTCGAGGCACATTGGGATACCTTTTATTCGGAGTTCAGGAAGCTTTTTAGCCTGCTGGAGGAGCAGAATCTGCTGAATACGCTTTACCAGTGCGTCCTCGGCCCCATGGGCGACGATGCGACAAAGGACAGGATAAAGCGGCTGGAGGACTACGGTATCATCCGCTCGCAGGATGAGAAGTGGTATTGCAGTATCTCTAAATATTTCAGGGAATATATGGTGATGCGTGAGCAGAATATTGACTTTTACCCACTCTGGAACAGAACGGAGAAGCTGTTCCGCTCGGTCGGAGCGAAGGCGTTCGGACACACCTACGGTGCGGACTGGGAAGACCAGCTGCTCCAGAAATATCCGGCCGACCCGAACAACCGCTTTAAGCCAGGAAATTTCCTCGCGGAGGCGAAGAGCAGGGTGGAGGATATGAAGACGAAAACTGCCGTGTACGAGGTCGATCCCGACAGGATCAATCTGCTCAACGGTACGACCACCGGCGGACTTTTCTCTATTCTTGCAGCGGAGTATGAGACGAGCGGTCTGGATAAGGTGTTCAAGATGCGCAAGGGAGAATTTGTCCAGAAGACCAATGCGCTGACGTCCGCCCGCAACCCCTACGACCACAACAATGATGAGTGGATATTAGAAGATGTGAAAAGTAATACTGTCAGCAGATGTACCGAGTTCCTCACACTGATGGAAGCGTATCTGGAATTAAAGTAAATTTGGGTTTCCACGAGTGACGTTGCACAGGCTGCACAGACCACCGCAGGCACGCTCTCGCTACCTTCCGCACGCAGCGGCACATAAGATGTCAGAGTACGCCATCTAAGTGCCGGCGGCTCCAGAGTGCGCTGCTTGTGGTCAGGTGCAGCTTGTGCAACTGTTATCCGAAATATGTGAATTTCACAATTAGCAAGAGTTAAATAGAAATAACACAAGGAGGCAACTGTATGAAGCAAATACCTTACGAATACCGCAATCTTCCCATTCCCGGGGGCGGTTATGTGACAGGCTTTCTCTACTCGGAGAGAGAGAAGGATGTGCTGTATATCAGGACAGACATCGGCGGCACCTACCGGTTTGACGCAAGGACACAGACATGGATCAGCCTCATTCCCCATGTGACGATGGAGGAGCTCAGCGAAACCTTTCCCATCGCACTGGCAATCGACGAGGAGAAGCCCGGGAGTCTGTACATTGCCTGCGGCGTGAACGGCAGAGACACGGGGGTGCTGGCGATTTCCGGGGATTACGGAGAGAATTTTCGGTATGAGACAATCCCTGTGATGGTTCATGGTAATTTAAACGGCAGAGGAACGGGCGAGCGGCTGTGCGTCCGTGGAAATACGATCTGGTACGCATCGCAGCAGGAAGGCTTGTGGAAGAGTGACGACCTCGGACATAGCTGGGAAAAACTGACAGCAATGTCAGAACAATATCTGACCCTTGTGGCAGAGGTCGGGGGATGTCTGCTTGTCGGAACCGCCGGGGTGACGACCGGAGATGCTTCCATGCGCGGACACAGTCTTTACCTTTCTAGCGACGGCGGAGCGCATTTTGAGGAGCTGGAGCAGCCGGAGAGCCATGTCATTGAGGGCTGTAAGCGGAACGGACTTGTTGCGCAGCGCTGGTGTGTGGACGAGAAGTATCTGTATGTGACCTTTGCGTCCACGGGAAGACGCTCCTACGTTATAGAAAATGGTTATAGCTGTGATTCCGGTGATACGATCGACGGACATATTGTGAGATATGCGCTGACAGAGAGTGCAGCAGGACGTACCATCGGCAGGATGGAGGAGATTACCCCGGGCAGCGCGTCGGCAGTGACGGGAATCGGTCAGGAGGGCATTGCACCGGGACAGGTTCTTGACTACGGCTTTTCGGGAATCAGCGTCTCACGGCAGACACCCGGAATGCTCGCGGCGACAACCATCGTAAAGGACGACGGAGACAGTGTCTTTGTGTCCATGGATTACGGCGACAGCTGGCGGCAGGTATTGTATGATCTGGCAGAGGGCGAGATTTCATTCCGCGCCCCTTATATGCGCCCGGAGTGCAACGGCGGACATTCCCTGATCCACTGGCTGAGCGACATTAAGATCAATCCCTTCGATGACAATGAGGCATGGTTCAACTCCGGTACGGGTGTGTTCCGCACGCGGAATCTGAAGGATACAACGTGTAAATTCACGGACTGGTGCGACGGCATTGAGGAGACGGTGCATCTGAATGTCTACGGCATGCCGAAGGGAGATGTGCAGGTCATTGATATTCTGGGAGATCTCGGAGGCTTTGCGTTTGAGAAGCTGGATGAGCCCTGCGGCAACTCCTTCGCGGATGCGGACGGAAACCGATACATTACCTGTATCAATGCGGACTTCTCGGATGAAAATCCGCAGCGTCTGATCGTGACCCCGAGGGGGAACTGGACAGGCAAGACCTTCGGCGGACTGATCCTGTCCGAGGATCAGGGAAGAACCTTCAGGCGTCTGCCGATGCCCTTCGGGCTGACGGACGACCTCGACGAGGCACTGCATTTCATTGAGCACCCGAATGTCAATTCCGGCTGGGTTGCGATGTCCCCCGACGGAAGGAATATCGTCTGGTCTGTCGCGGAGGGAATCGAGCTGCCGGTGCGCAGAGTGATCGTCAGTCAGGACGGCGGAAGGAGCTTCGTCTGCTGCGAGGTGTATGACGGACAGGGGCAGCGCAAGCTGGAAGGCAAGGTGAAGGTCTTCTCCGACAGGGTTGACAGCAGTCTTTTTTACGGCTTTGGCGGGGCATCGGACTTCTATGTCAGCCGAGACGGCGGAAGAACCTACAGAGAATATGAGCTGCCCGCAGGCTTCCCGAAGATCAACTTCGGTCTGATCGACTGCGCGAACAAGACAGAGGTTCGCGGCGAGACGGGAAAGAGCGGCGTCTTCTATATGGCAGTCGGCGAGACCGGAATCTGGAAGCTGGAGTACCATGCTGCGGAGGATCGCAGCGCGGAAAGTGGCAGACCGGGCAGTGCGGAGGCGGGTAACGGAATCCGCCTGACACGGCTTACGGCGCCGGGAATCACGGCGTACCGTATGGGGCTGGGGCTTGGCGCACCGGGCGGAGATTACTACCGCGATGCAAAGGCAATTTATTTTAATGGAAGCATTGACGGTGAGTATGGATTTTACAGAACGCTGGACGAGGGTAAGAGCTATGAACGCCTCAACACGGACAGGCAGATGTTCGGGGAGATCAACAGTATAGATGGCGATTGCAGGCACTTCGGCAGGTTCTATCTGGCGACCGGGTCGAATGGAGTGAAGTACGGGGAAATGCAGTTGCAGAGCAATAAAGGAGGAGACCATGCATATTTATCAGGAAGAAAATAAAATTATTATTGCGGAGGGGAAGAGTCAGGTATGGGTCGAGCCGTGGGGAGCAAATTCCGTCCGTGTTAGAATGACGGCGCAGCCGCAGATGGATGCGAATGACTGGGCGCTGACCGAGGAGATGGAGAAGCTTACGCCCGAGATCACCTTTGAGACGATCGACGTGACAGACCCGTGGTATCAGGGCGAGGAATGGGCAAAGTACCACCAGACCGCGAAGCAGGCAAAGCTGGTGAACGGAAAGATAACAGTGAAAGTATCGCACGAGGGCTGGCTGTCCTTCTATAACCAGAAGGGCGAGCTTCTCACCGAGGAATACTGGCGGAACCGCAACCGCATTAACCGCTACTGCGTGCCGCTGCGCGTGGATGCGAGGGAGCTGAAGCCGATGCCGGGCTGCTCCGACTATGAGCTGACTGCCCGCTTTGAGGCATTTGACGACGAGATGATCTTCGGTATGGGACAATATCAGGAAAAGCATATGAACAAGAAGGGCGCGACACTGGAGCTGGCGCACAGGAACAGTCAGGCGAGCGTTCCCTTCTATGTATCGAGCAGGGGTTATGGCTTCTTCTGGAATAACCCTGCCATCGGCACGGCGACCTTCGGCATGAACAAGACGGAATGGCATGCGAAGAGCACGAAAAAGCTGGATTACTTTATCACTGCAGGAGATACACCGGCGGAAATCGAGGCGCAGTATTCGCTTGCGACGGGACGTACCCCGATGATGCCGGAGTACGGTCTGGGCTACTGGCAGTGTAAGCTCCGCTACCGCACGCAGGACGAGCTGCTTGCCGTTGCGCGGGAGCACAAGAGAAGAGGACTGCCCATGGATGCCATTGTCATCGATTTCTTCCACTGGACAATGCAGGGCGACTTCAAGTTTGAGCCGCTGGACTGGCCTGACCCGGAGGCTATGGTGAAGGAGCTGAAGGAGCTTGGAATCGAGACGGTTGTCTCCGTGTGGCCGACGATCGACGAGCGCAGCGAGAACTATGGGAAGATGGCGGATATGGGCTACCTTGTCAACGCTGACAGGGGCAACCAGAACCACATGACATGGATGGGCAATACGGTCTTCTATGACGCGACACATCCCGGCGCACAGAAATTTGTCTGGGATCGCTGCAAGGAGAATTATTATAAGAAGGGCATCCGCTGCTTCTGGCTGGATGAGGCGGAGCCGGAGTACGGCCCTTATGATTTCGACAATTACCGCTATTATGCGGGCTCGGCATTACAGTGCAGCAACGTCTATCCGGTTGGCTACGCGAAGGGCTTCTACGACGGCTTGAAGGCGGAGGGAGAGACGGAAATCTTAAGCCTTGTCCGCTGTGCGTGGGCGGGAAGCCAGAAGTACGGTGTGCTGACATGGTCGGGCGACATCTATTCGTCCTTCCGTTCCATGAGGGAGCAGCTGCAGGCGGGACTTTCCATGAGCATGGCGGGCATCCCGTGGTGGACCTCCGACATTGGCGGTTTCTTAGGTGGAAATATCGCAGACCCGGCATTCAAGGAGCTTCTGGTGCGTTGGTTCGCATGGGGTGCTTTCTGCCCGGTATTCCGTATGCACGGAGAGCGTTCGCCATGGTACGAGAGGGAGCAGGAGTTCCGGAACGGCGTGCGCCAGCTTACCAGCGGACAGGACAACGAGGTCTGGAGCTTCGGCGAGGATAACTACGAGATTCTGAAAAAGTATCTCTTTATCCGCGAGAGACTGCGTCCCTACATCAGGGAGTGCATGAAGGCGGCGAGCGAGACGGGAGCGCCGGTGATGCGGCCGCTCTTCTATGATTTCCCGGAGGATAAGAAGAGCTGGGGCGTGGAGGATTCCTACATGTTCGGACCGGATCTGCTCATCTCGCCGGTCATGGAGGCGGGAGTGACGCAGAGAGAGGTCTATCTGCCCGAAGGGACGGACTGGAAGGACGCCTACACCGGAGAGGTTTACAAGGGCGGACAGACGGTCACGGTTCCGGCGCCGATCGACATTATTCCTGTCATGATCCGGGCTGGCAAAGATTATCCTGTCTATGAATAAGCCGTTGACCCGGATCAGAGAAAAATTAAAAAGATTCTTCACCGATATACGTCTGCGGGAAAAAATGCTCCTGTTCTACCTGATCGGAGGCGTGCTGCCGCTGGTGATGGCGGACATTTATATGTATTCCTCCGTACGCAATGTCATGCTGGAGCAGGAGAAGCAGGCGGCAGAGGATGAACTGTCCATTATAGCGGACTCGGTCGGTGAGTGCATCGCGGTGATTGAGGACATCTCGAAGAGACTGTACTTTAACGAGAGCATTGAGCACATTGCGTTCACGACCTACAAGAGCTATGAGGAAATACTGGCGGACTACCGTAACTGTGACACGATCACGGATTTCATGAGACATTACTATCAGGAGATCTCCGGCATTACGATCTACACCTACAACCCGACGATCTCCAACAACGAATATTTTATCTATGCGGATGAAAATCTGCGCGAGCAGGCGGATTATGTCGAGACGGTCAGCCGCGCGGGTGCGCCGTACTGGTCTTATGAATTTGACCGGATGACCGGAAAGTATAACCTGAGACTTTCCCGCGTGCTGTACACGGCGGACATGGAACGCGTCGGTATTGTGTCGATCGAGATGCAGAACAAGCGGTCTGAGCTGCCGGTGACGGAGCGCACGGATAACACCTTTTTCATCTATAATAATGAAATCGTGCTCCACAGCAATGCATCGGAGAAGGACGGAAACGTGGTGCTGAAGCTGATGGCGGATCACGAGCTGGCGGACGGCGGGATGCCGGATTCGTTTTCGGACAGAGTGATCTACCGCGGCGAGGATTATCTGCTCTCCTTTGTGAAGATTCAGCCCTCATACTGTGAGGATTTCTATATGGTGGTGAGCCTGCGCCCCTACCGGGAGATCGCGGCGCTTGCCACGAAAACCGCGCTGGGAAACCTTGTGCCCATGTTTGTCTGCGTTGCGATCGCCGTCGGGCTGATATTGATTTTCTCCAACTATTTCAGTGGAAGGATTAATGTCTTCAAGGACGAGATGCACCGGGCGGCGACCGGGGACTTCCGCATCACGGATGAGCTGGAGGGCAGGGACGAGATCGCGGAGCTGCACAATGACCTGACCTCGATGATCCACGATATTCAGGAGCTCATGGCTAAGGTCGTGCAGGAGCAGGTACAGAAGGAGCAGCTGAACACACGACAGAAGGAAGTGGAGTTCAAGATGCTGGCGAGCCAGATCAACCCACATTTCCTCTACAACACGCTTGAGACAATCCGCATGCAGGCGAGGGTCAACCATCAGCCGGAGATCGAGGAGTTGACAAAGATGCTGGCGAAGATCATGCGCCGTAACATTCAGGTGACGGACAGTCTGCAGACCCTGAAATCGGAGCTGCAGCTTGTGGAATATTATCTGAAGATACAGGATTACCGTTTCCACGACAGGATTCAGTATGAGATTCTCGTCAGCGATCCCGCGAAAACGGAGGAATGCCTGATGATGCCGCTGCTGATACAGCCCTTTGTGGAGAATGCCTATGCACACGGGCTGGAGTCGAAGGAAAGCGGCGGCCTGATAAGGATCAGGGTCGAGATCCGGACACATCTGTGGATCTATGTCGAGGACAACGGCTGCGGGATGAATGCGGAGAAGCTGGAAGAGGTCAGAAACGCCTTAAACGATTTCGACAATTTGGACAGAACCCATATCGGTATCTGTAACGTCAACCAGAGAATACGCATCCGCTATGGGGACAGCTATGGTGTCTCGATTGACAGCGAGGAAGACAAAGGCACATCTGTAACGATTAAGTTGCCGTTGATCAGCTAAAAATAAGTAAATGTACACAAAAACCGGGTGGATTGCCATCCGGTTTTTTGAGCATATTAACAGGAATGTTTAAATTTAAAAGAAAAGATGTCAAAAAAGTAAGGTTTTTTTCACGGGAAAAATACGGTACACTTTTTTTGTAAAGAAAATTGCTCCGAAAGGGAGTAAAAAAACAGGAGGATGAACGATGAAAAAGTTCAAAAAGTTGTTAGCAGCTGTATTCGCTTTCACCCTTACGCTTTCCGGACTTTCTGTTCTGCCTGCACAGGCTGGACAGGATGCGTCAGCGTTGGAAGACGGTACGGCATACCTCAACATCAACAACAGCGACTGGTCTGATTTTGATGCTGAGTGGACAAATGTTAAGATCACCGGCGATGGTTCCTACACCGTTGGAATGAAGGCAAAGGAAGGCCAGAAGCTGGTACAGTTTAATGCCCTTGAGGTTGTAAACGGAGAGTCTTATCTCGGCACAGGCTGTGTGCTCACCGTAGACAGCATCAAGATTAACGGCGCTGAGGTTGAGCTTCAGGGACCCAGCTACACCTGTTCCGCAGACGGCGGCGGTGTGACGACCCGCGTCAACATTTACAATGAGTGGAATACTCCCGATGCAACAGCAACAGCCGGCGATGACAACCATGCTGACTGCCGTGTGGCAGAGGGCAGTGTTGAAGATGCAGTGGCATGTCTGTTCTCCAAGGACTATGTAGACGCATCTTCCCAGAGCGGATTCCTTGTAGAGTCTCTTGAGGTTGCATTCACGGTATCCGGCTTCGGAACCGCAGGCGCAGGGGCAGCTGCTGCCGGGACAGAGGCTGTTGAAGGCCCCGCAGTTGCACACCTGAGCAT
>USGM01000066.1 GCA_900554205.1 uncultured Lachnospiraceae bacterium | reverse complement strand
GTCATTCTCCGACGGCGCATGGCGGATGTCCACAAGAAGGAACACCGCCTTCAACTGCCGTGACTTGTGCAGGTACCTCTCGATCATCTTTCCCCACTGAACCTTGACCGACTCACTCACCTTTGCAAAGCCATAGCCCGGCAGATCGACGAAATAGATTGCATCATTGACATTATAGTAGTTGATCGTCTGCGTCTTTCCCGGCTGGGCACTGGTTCTCGCAAGCGACTTACGGTTCATCAGCGCATTGATCAGCGAAGATTTTCCGACATTGCTCTTCCCGGCAAAAGCCACCTCCGGCAGCGAATTATCCGGCAGCTTGCTCGTAATGCCGCACACCGTCTCCAGACTCACATTCTTAATGATCATACTTTTCCCTTTCTGTCAAATAGAGCGCCGCATAAAACGACGCTCTATTAACACAGGTTTCCCCTGAACTAAATTGCAGTATCCAGCTTTTTCCTGCCCTCGCCCTTATGAATGACCACCGGCTCACATTCCTCGTCCACGACAGCCTTCGTGATGATACATTCCTCGATTGACTCATCCGAAGGAATCCGGTACATGATGTCCATCAGTACGCTCTCCATGATGGAGCGCAGACCTCTCGCACCCGTCTTTCTCTCGAATGCCTTGTCGGCAATCGCCTCCACCGCGTCATCCTCAAAGGTCAGTTCCACATTGTCCATGTCAAACAGCTTCTTATACTGCTTGATCAGTGCATTCTTCGGCTCCTTCAGGATACGGATCAGCGCTTCTCTGTCCAGTCCGCGCAGGGTAACGCTGATCGGCACACGTCCCACAAACTCAGGAATCAGTCCAAACTTGACAAGATCCTGCGGTGTCACCTCCTGCAGCAGATCGCTGATCTCCTTGTTGGTCTTCTGGGAGACCTCCGTGTTAAAGCCGATCGCCTTGCGGTCAAGACGCGCCTCCACGATCTTCTCCAGTCCGTCAAACGCTCCGCCACAGATGAACAGGATGTTTGACGTGTCAATGTTAATCAACTCCTGATGGGGATGCTTTCTTCCACCCTGAGGCGGAACGCTCGCAATGGTTCCCTCGACGATCTTCAACAGCGCCTGCTGTACGCCCTCGCCGGAGACATCTCTTGTAATTGAGACATTTTCACCCTTTTTCGTAATCTTATCGATCTCGTCAATATAGATGATGCCATACTGGGCACGCTCGACATCATAGTCCGCCGCCTGAATCAGCTTCAGCAGAATATTTTCCACATCCTCGCCTACATAGCCTGCCTCTGTCAGTGTCGTCGCATCCGCGATTGCAAAAGGCACGTTGATGATCTTCGCCAGCGTCTGCGCCAGATAGGTCTTGCCGGAGCCTGTCGGTCCGACCATAATGATATTGCTCTTCTGCAGCTCCACCTCATCGAGATCCTTCGGCGCCGTAACGCGCTTATAGTGGTTATAAACTGCTACCGACAATACCTTCTTTGCCTCGTCCTGTCCAACGACATACTCATCCAGAAAGCTCTTGATCTGCATCGGCTTTAACAGATTGATCTCCGCCTGGGTAGTCTCCTGAACTGCGTCATCCTCGAGTTCCTCCTCCAGAATGTCCGCACAAATATCAATACATTCATCACAGATATACACTCCGGCGGGACCCGCGATCAGCTTACGAACCTGACTCTGGGTCTTATTGCAGAAGGAACATCTTATTTCGTTGCCGTTCATTTTCGATGCCATTCTTTAACTCCTAAAAATTATTTTGTGTCGTGAGAGCTGATAACCTTGTCGATCAGGCCGTATGCCATTGCCTCGTCAGCGCTCATCCAGTTGTCACGCTCCGTGTCAGCGCATACTGTCTCGTAATCCTTGCCGGAATTTTCGGCGATCATACGATTCAGTTTTTCCTTGGTCTTCAGAATATGTCTTGCCGCAATCTCAATTTCCGTAGCCTGTCCCTGTGTTCCGCCGAGGGGCTGATGGATCATGATTTCCGCATTGGGCAGAGCATATCTCTTTCCCTTTGCGCCGCCGTTCAGCAGGAAAGCGCCCATGCTGGCAGCCATTCCGATACATACGGTGGACACATCGCATTTAATATACTGCATGGTATCGTAAATTGCAAGACCTGCCGTCACAGAACCTCCCGGACTGTTAATGTAGAGATGGATGTCCTTCTCCGGGTCCTCTGCCTCAAGGAAGAGCAGCTGTGCAACCACAATGCTTGCAGATGTATCCGTCACCTCTTCTCCCAGGAAAATAATTCTGTCCTTCAAAAGTCTGGAATAAATATCGTAAGATCTTTCACCTTTGCTTGTCTGTTCAATGACGTAAGGCACTAAACTCATATCAGAATCCTCCGTTCTGTCCTTTATTCTGTAAAAATATACCTTTCTTATATTATCCTACCGGCACACGTTTTTCAATGCATTCGGTACGAATTAATAAAAATTTAAACTCTGTTACCAAAAACGGCTGCGCTCCTTTGTCCCGGAGTGCAGCCGCTCATATTATCCTGAAGTATTTTATGCTTCCTCGCCGTTCTCTTCAGCAGGAGCCTCATCCTTTGCCTTCTTGGTGGTCTTCTTTGCAGCAGTCTTCTTAGGCTTGTCTTCCTTTGCGTTCTCTACAACAAACTCAACCGCCTTCTTGATGCAGAGGTCATCCATAACCTGCTTTCTGCCGTTCTCTCCGAGAAGCTCCTTAACCTTGTCAGCCTCCATCTGGTAAACCTCAGCCATGGTCTTAACTTCCTCTTCAAACTCTTCCTCGGAAGCAACCATCTTCTCAGCAGCAGCAACTGCCTCGAGAACCAGTCTGGACTGGATTCTCTTCAATGCCTGGGGCTTTAACTGCTCCATCAGTGCCTGAGAGGTCATGCCGGTAAACTGCATGTACTGCTCCATGCTGATGCCCTGGGACTGCATTCTCTGTGCATAGTCCTGTAGCATCTGTCTCTGCTGGGTCTCAACCATCGCATCGGGAATATCCATCTTCGCGTCCTCGATGATTGCATCGATAACTGCGTCTTCCTTCTTGTTCTTTGCCTCAGTTTCCTTTCTGCCGGCGAGCTTCTTTCTGATCTCTTCCTTATACTCGTCAACCGTATCGCTCTCCTCGGAAACCTCGCCGACGAAATCCTCGTCCAGATCAGGGAGCTGCTTCTCCTGAAGCTTCTTTACTGTGCACTTGAACACAGCAGCCTTTCCTGCAAGATCTGCCGCCTGATAATCCTCAGGGAAGGTAACGTTTACTTCTGTCTCCTTGCCTGTCTCGGCGCCGATCAGCGCGTCCTCAAAGCCGGGAATGAATGCGCCGGAACCGATTGTCAGAGGATAGTCTGTTCCCTTGCCGCCCTCAAAGGCAACTCCGTCCACAAAGCCCTCGAAATCGATTGTCGCAATATCTCCGGACTGTACTGCTCTGTCTGTAATATCAACGGTTCTGGAGTTCTTCTCTCTCTCTCTGTCGATCTCTGCGGTAATCTCATCATCCGTAACGGTGATGTCAGCCGCTTCCACCTTGACACCCTTATACTTTCCAAGAGTAACCTCCGGCTTCAGCGCAACCTCAGCCGTGAAAATGAAAGGCTTTCCTGCCTCGACCTGTGTAACCTCAACCTTGGGAGAGGATACGATGTCCTCTGTGCACTCCTCCAGCGCCTTCTCATAAGCGTCCGGGATCAGATCGTTTACGGCATCCTCGTAGAATACTTCCTTGCCGTACATCTGCTCGATCATCTTTCTGGGAGCCTTGCCCTTGCGGAAGCCGGGGATGTTGATCTTATTCTTGTTCTTCTGGTAAGCGCCTTCGATAGCCTTTTCCAGCTCCTCAGCAGGAACCTCAATGGTCAGCTTCGCCATATTGTTCTCTAATTTTTCTACCTGTAAACTCATTGTTACATTTCCTCCTTCAAGTTGCTGTGCTTCGTTCCTTCGCTTCTCCATCGCCGCAAGTCTGCACCCAAAGACCGCATTTCACACACAGCCACAGTCATTTTAAGATTATAGCACGAAAACCTTTGTTTTGTCAAATATGTGTTGCAATAACAATGACTCTTTCCTGCTGCCGGAGACGGATGTAGGCTTCTGCCCTCTCTCTGGTTGCGGCATCCATGCCTGTATAGGGTTCATCCAGCAGCACAATCCCCGCCTGCGCCTCCATGGCACGCACCAGCGCGACCCTGCGCTTCATGCCGCCGCTCAGCTCCGCGCACGGTCTGTCGAGCTCCTCCTCTCCGAGCACCTGTCGCAGCGCCTTCCGCGCCGCAGCGGCATCTCCCGTCACAAGCTCCACATTCTTTACCGCGCTGCATGTCTCGCAGAGTCTGTCCTCCTGAAACAGCATACTGCACTCTCCCGTTCTTCTGATCTCCCCGGCATCCGGTTTCACCAGTCCGGCGATCAGCCGCAGCAGGGTCGTCTTCCCGCTGCCGGAGGGCGAAGTCAGGTAATAGGTCTGTCCCGGACGGTAAGTAGCATTGAACCGCTTCAATACCTGCCGGTCACCATACCGCTTCGACACTCCCTCAAGCGTGGCCTCTCCTCCCTCCTCGCGCCGCACCGGGCCACGGCACGGAGGCTGCCACGAAAAGAAGCTCTCCGTCAGCCACAGCACGCCCTTTTCAAACAGGAAGCTCAGCAAAATTACCACTGCCGTCCATGCAAAAACCGCCGCCGTATTCAGATAGAGCTTCGACAGATAAATCTGTTCTCCGATCGAGAAAGCGGGTGTTCCGATGATCTCCGCCGCCACCCCGGATTTCCAGCTCATGCCCAGAGCAATACTCATACTGCTGCTGAGAAAAGGCTTCAAGGCCGGGCAATAAATATAGAAGAAACGATCCCGCCCGGACAGGCGAAAAACCCATGCCATCTCCGTCATGTTACGGTCAACGTTCTTCAGTCCCTCAAGCGTACTGATGTAGATATTCGGCAGAACAACGAGAAAGCAGACTGCAACAGCCAAAAAAGACGAGCCCCACCAGATCAGCAACAGCACGACAAAGGATGCCACCGGTATCGCTTTCATCAGGCACATGAGCGGTGCAAGCAGTTCCTCCACGATCCGGAAACGCTTGCTCAGCGCCGCAAGCAGCACCGCCGCAGCAAAGCCCGTTACAAAGCCAGCCGCGATCCGCAGCAGCGATCCCGCCACCACACGGTAAAACCGCCCATCCGTCAGCAAGGTCAGCAGTTCCTTCAACGTCTGCAGCGGCGTTACCATCAATATCTTATTGTTTACTGCCAATGCAAGCAGGAACCACACTGCCAGCCAGAACAGAATAATCCCCGCCTGCTTCACGATCTTTCTTCCCAAAACGTACCTCTTTACTTACTCATTATAATAAAAATCATCCCCCGGAAGCTGTCCGCCCACAAGCTCCGCATTGAACTCTGCAAGCACCTCGAGATAAGCTGAGAGTGCGGACTTCATATCCTTTCCGGTGACACACACGATATTGCAGTTCGGAATCGCCTTTGCGGCAATGGGCTCCTTCGCCACAATCCCCGCCTCGACAGCCATGGCAGCCGCCTCATCTACATTCGCATTCACACTGTCTGCGCTTTCCGCGTGCTCCTTCAGGAAATTCTTGACTACCTGCGGGTGCTCCTCAAGAAATGCTTTTCTCACAACGGTCACACCGGTAACCATGCCATCACCGCCTGCAGCCTTCTTCCACTCCTCGTTCACATCCAGAGCAATATGCAGGCTGTCGTTCTGCATGAGTGCCGCCGTCACAAAGGGCTGAGGCAGAAGTCCGATGGCATCCGGATTTTCCGCCAGCACAGCGGCAACCTCCGTCGCCTCCGACTTGAACTCCAGCGTATAATCAGCCTCTCCGAGACCGTTCTTCTCAAGGAGATAACGCAGAGATGCCTCGGGTGTCGTTCCCTTGCCGGTCAGGCAGATCGTTTTCCCCTTCAGATCGGCGACGCTGTTCAGTTCAGCTGTTCCGGTCACAAGATAAAGGACTCCCAGCGTATTGACATTGATGACAGCAACGCCGCCGTCTGTCTTCTGATAGAGAACCGCTGCAACATTGGCAGGCACCAGCGCAATGTCGAGCTCCCCCTTTACAACCAGCGGAAGAAGCTCGTCTGCTCCCGTCGCCATCTGAAATTCATATGTATTCTCTGTCCCGCCCTTGTCCGCCTTATCCATCAGGCTTAAGAGTCCCAGCGAGGTCGGCCCTTTCAGGGAGCCGACACGAATCGTTGTATCGTCGATCTTCTCCGCCTTGCCGCAGCCCGGCAGAATGCCGACCAGCATGACAACCAGCAATGCCACAATTAAATTTTTCACTGATTTCTTTTGTTTTTTCATATTCTCCTCCATTTCTGCGCACATTATAGCACACGGTCTTTCTCTTGCCAACGATAGAAATTATCACCTTGCAAAGAGGCGGTACAGTCATAACGACTGCACCGCCTCCTATGGCTTTCCTCAGGGAGCCTTACTTCATCTGCTCTTCCTGCTTCTTGATCATACGACGAACCATCTCGCCACCGATAGAACCAGCCTCACGGGATGTCAGATCACCGTTGTAGCCTTCCTTCAGGTTTACACCAAGCTCAGATGCAACCTCAGTTTTAAAACGATCCATTGCTGCCTTTGCTTCAGGCACTTCTACTCTATTACTTCTGTTTCCGGACATTCTTGTCACCTCCATAAAATGTGTTTTGGTTTCCTTCTCTATCTTCAAGATAAGTGCTGCTGTCACTTATCCTGAAGCCTTCGGTTCAAGTTAAGTTCTTGCTGCGACTTATCTTGGTCTTAGTATGACCTGTCGGGAAGAAAATATGTTGGGAATGTCTGGAAACAAAGTTTTAATAATTATTCGCCGAATACAGCCTTGTAATCTGCCTGGAACTTAGCGATTCCCGCATCCGTCAGAGGATGCTTTACCATCTGCTCAATAACAGCGTAGGGAACCGTTGCGATGTCAGCGCCTGCAAGTGCACAGTCCGTAACATGGATAGGATTACGAACGCTCGCTGCGATGATCTGTGTATCCAGATCGGTTACTGCAAAAATATCAGAGATCTCACGGATGAGATCAACACCTCTCTGGCTGATGTCATCCAGACGTCCCAAGAAAGGAGATACATAGGTAGCGCCAGCGCGTGCTGCAAGCAGTGCCTGGTTTGCGCTGAAGATCAGTGTCACATTGGTCTTGATTCCCTCGGAGGAAAGAACCTTACAAGCCTTCAGTCCTTCAACTGTCATAGGAATCTTTACTACCATATTGGGATGGATCTTTGCAATCTCACGGCCTTCCTTGATCATACCCTCAGCATCTACGGTCGTAGCCTTTACCTCACCGCTGATCGGTCCGTCAACGATGGAAGCAATCTCTGCGATAACCTCCTCAAATACTCTGCCTTCCTTTGCGATCAGGGAAGGGTTTGTGGTAACGCCACAGATTACGCCCATGTCGTTTGCCTTCTTAATGTCCTCAACCTTAGCGGTGTCAATGAAAAAACGCATAGCTCAAATCTCCTTTTTGTTTTTTTATATATGCCCGCATACTGTGCTAATGCGCATTGTGCTCGGGCACATTAGTCCTCTCACTTTAGTATACTAGGGTATGGGACAAAACTCAAGCCCTTTTGACGACCTAATAACAAATATTTTTTATCAGCCTGAGGTCTCCCTTCAGCACTGCCCTCTGCCTCCCGGACAGAGAATGCCCGCCCTCCCTCGCAAGACTGTGCAGCATTCCGGCGAGCTCCCGCATATCCCCGAGTCTGTCCTCCGGTCTCTCCTCTGTACAGCGCCGGATGATCCTTCTCAGGATTCCACGCTCTCCCGCCTCCAGCAGCTTCTCCAGCGTCCTTCCCAGCCCATACACATCCGCCGCAGCCGTCTGCACGCTGTCTGTCACAAACTGCTCCGGCGCTCCAAAGCCCGGACTTCCGGCTATGTCAGCGCTTTTTCCAGCCGGGCAGGCACAGCCGAAGTCCAGCAGTCTCACCGCGCCGTCCTTCGCAAGCATCACGTTTTCCGGTTTGATATCCCGGAAAACGACCGGCTCCGGCAGCCGGTGGAGGTAACAAAGCCCTTCCGCAAGCTGCGCCCCCATCTCCGCCGTCTGCCTCGCCGCAAAGCCTCCCCGCACCTCCATCGTTTTTTTCAGATTCTCTCCCTCAATGTATTCCATCAGAAGATATGCCTTTCCATCATCCTTCCTAAATTGAAGAAATTTCGGAAAAAGCGGATGGCAGATGCGCCGGTGGCACGCCGCCTCCCTCTCCAACAGCTCCGTGTGCTCACTTACCTTGCAGGCATAGTGCCTTCCATCGCCATCTTTCACCAGATAGACCTCCGAAAAGGCGCCGGTGCCGAGCAGCCTGACCATTTTCAAAGTACCTCCCCATTCTCCCATAACAATTACCATGCCTTTCCGATCAGCAAGACCGCCATATTCTCCCGGCAATCGTCTCCCTGCCCTCTGCTTCCGCAGCTGCTTTCTCTCTTCCGCCCTGCCAGCTCCTCGAGCCTTCTCTGTGCCTGCTCTGCGGTTCTGATCTCGGCGATTTTCAGCGCCTCTCCCAGCTTTTTCCTGTCATTTACCCCTAAAAACAAATCGGTCGCCAGAAGGATGCCTGCACCCTCCTCCAGCTCCGCCCGGAACTGTCCCGGCAGCGGCGAAAGCTTTCCCCTTCCGAAGGAGGTATTCAGCAGACAGACATTTCCTCCCTCTCCCATTACCAGAATCTCCCTTCCAATACCGATAAGCAGCTTACATTTCTGATAGCCGTCAAGAAGCTCTTCCAGCTCCTCTTCCGCCCGTGAAAGCCATCTTGCGGGTCGCTCCGCCGCCTTGTGCCACGCAAAAGCATCTGCCCATTCCAGCAGCTTGTCCTTCTTGTCGCTCCGCTCCGCGTCAATGCACGCAAAGCACACCGGCGTCTGCCGGCATTGATACTGCTGCAGCAGCAGGAAGCCTCCGCTTCCCGCCCGCTGCCTGTAACAGCTTGTCAGATATTCCATAGAATTCCCCAATCTGAATATTTGAATGATTACTTCATAAAGATGTTTGCTAGATCGTTAAAGAATACAAATACCATGAGTATCATGAAAAAGACCAATCCGATAAAATGCACGATTCCCTCTTTGTCCGGCGGAACCGGCTTTCCCCTGATGACCTCCACAAGCAGGAACACCAGCCGCCCGCCGTCGAGCGCCGGTATCGGGAGCAGATTCAGAATTCCCAGATTTACCGAGAGCATCAGCGTGATATTCAGCATCGTCACAAGAACGCTCTGCCAGCCGTAATCCTTGGATGCCTCATACGCCGCGCCAACAACGTTCACGGCAATGCCGACCGGCCCCGCGACATCCTTTCTCGAAACCTGCCCTCTGAACAGCATTCCTAGGCTCATATAGGTTGCCTTCACGGAGTACCGCATCTCATACCATGCGTATTTCAATGTCTCGACTCCATGCGGTTCAACAAATTCCTGATTGCTGATTCCGAGAAGGTAATATCCGTACTGCTCCTCGTACTGCGGAGTCAGCATAGTCGTATATTTCTGTCCGTCCCGCTCATAGACGACCTCCAGCTCTCCGCCGCGGTAAGCCGCCTGCATGTACAGGGATATTTCCTGATAGAGCTTTACCTTGCTTCCGTTCAGCGAAATGATCTTATCGCCATCCTGCAGTCCTGCCGCCTCTGCGCCACTGCCTTCCACAACCTGACTTGCAACAGGCTCGCGGATTGCTATAATGCCCGTCATGTTCACCATGATGAACGCCACGACAAACGCCAGAATAAAATTAAAGAACGGCCCCGCGACAACGGTCGCTATCCGGCTCCATACGTTCGCCTTGAGGAAGGAGCCGGGACCGGGTTCCTTCTCCTGCCCTGTCTCCTCGTCCTTTTCCACCAGTCCGTCCTCACCCTCAAACATACAGGCACCGCCGATTGGAAACAGCTTGAGCGAATATTTCGTGCCGCCCTTTTTGAACGAGAAAATATTCGGGCCCATGCCGACCGCGAACTCGACCACATGGATGCCGTTTGCTTTCGCTATAAGGAAATGCCCAAATTCGTGGGCGATTACGACCACCCCGAAAATAACGATAAACCAAATCAAAGTTCCCATCTATTGTCTGATCCTTCCTGCTATATACTCATAGGTCTCCGCCTCTGCCGCCAGAATCTCCTCCACTCCGGGGTTCTGCACCGTCCGGTGATGCTCCATCGCCTCTCCGATCAGCTCCGGGATCTGTAAATAAGAAATTTTCCTCTCGAGGAAAAGTGCAACCGCCTTCTCATTTGCCGCATTAAACACCGTCGGCAGGCTGCCGCCGGTTTTCGCCGCGCGGTATGCCAGCGCAAGACCCGTAAAGGTGTCGGTATCCGGCTTTTCAAAGGTAATGCTTCCCAGTTCAAAGAAGTCAACCCGCTTTCCTGCCATCGGTCTTCTGTCGGGATAGAACAGCGCATACTGGATCGGCAGCTTCATGTCCGGTGTGCCAAGCTGTGCAATGATCGCTCCGTCCACATACTGCACCGCAGAATGAATAATGCTCTGCGGATGCACCACAACCTGTATCTGCTCAAGCTCTACGCCGAACAGCCACTTTGCCTCCATGACCTCCAGCCCCTTGTTGACCAGCGTGGAGGAATCAACCGTGATCTTACGCCCCATCGACCAGTTCGGATGCTTCAACGCATCCTCCACCTGTACCTTTTCAAGCTGCTGTCTCGTCCTCCCGCGGAAGGGCCCGCCGGATGCCGTGAGCAGGATCTTCTCGATCCGCCCCGCCGGTTCCCCGTTGAGCGACTGGAAAATCGCGCTGTGCTCACTGTCCACCGGCAGGATCGCCACTCCGTATTCCTTCGCCAGCGGCATTATGATATGTCCTGCCGTCACCAGCGTCTCCTTGTTGGCGAGTGCAATATCCTTCCCCGCCTTAATCGCTGCGATCGTCGGCCTGATACCAATCATTCCCACAATCGCCGTCACTAATACCTGACTTTCCGGCAGACAGGCTATTTCCAGCAGCCCATCCATCCCCACGACGACACGCACATCCACATCCTTTATTCTGTCGCGCAGATCAGCCGCCGCCTGCTCCGTCCACATTCCGGCAACCACCGGCTTAAACTCCCTGATCTGCTGCTCCATCTTCTCAACACTGCTGTTCGCCGCAAGCGCGACAACCCGAAGCCCGGGGTTATTCCTCACGACCTCAAGCGTCTGCGTCCCGATCGAGCCTGTTGACCCCAGTATCGCAATCTGTTTCATCCTAATCCTCATTTCCGCGCAGCCTCATCCACCTCTGCACTTCCATTTTCCAAATCACAACCAATACTCCGCAAAACATATCCGCCGTCACATGCCCAACAGCAGAACTACCATAAAGTACGTCAGCGGAGCGGTCACAATCACACTGTCAAAACGATCCATAATTCCGCCATGTCCCGGAATCAGCTTTCCATAGTCCTTGATTCCCTTATTCCGCTTGATTGCGGACGCCGCCAGATCTCCCAGCATACTCACCGCGCCACCAAATGCGCAGATGACCGCGATGAGGCATAAGGTCTTCGGTTCTCTCGTTCCGAGACACGCAACATAGATGACACCGATCAGTGCCGCGCCAAGTACGCCGCCGATACAGCCCTCCAGAGACTTTTTCGGACTCAGCACCGGAAAAATCTTCTTCTTTCCGATCAGCTTGCCGACACAGTAGGCACAGGTGTCACAGCCCCATGAACTGATAAGGATGAGCCAGACCAGACGTTTCCCGTCGGAATGCATCCTCGTCATATCGATAAACGAGAGCATCACCGGTGCATACAGGAACGCAAAGACAGATGCAATCACAGGCTCCGCCTCATATTTCGGGAACCGTATCACATAGACAAAGAGCTCCGCGAGGAACATAAGCGCAATGCCGAGAAGACAGTAGAAAAATTTGTCTCCCTTCAGGATTTCCATGTCGCAGAACAGCAGCAGCGCGTAGTAGACCGCCACGGCGACCAGCCCGACAATCTCCAGTGCGCAGAGCTTCCCATTGGTCTTCTCCCTGACACCGAGTGCCTTTGTCAGTTCCAGATAGCCGACAGCGGAAACCAGAAACAGTACGACAGGAAGGAGCGGCGCTCCGACCCAGAAGGACGCAAAAGCAATGAGGAGCAAAACCGCTCCACTCAACAATCTGGTCAAAAACATCTGTTTACTCCTCCTTCAATCCACCAAATCTTCTGTCTCTATGATTATATGCCTCCACAGCCTTCCTCAATTCTTCCTTTGTGAAATCAGGCCATGCAACCGGCGTGAAATACAGCTCCGTGTAGGCAAGCTGCCACAGCAGGAAGTTCGAGATACGCTGCTCGTTACAGGTGCGTATCAGCAGATCCGGTGCCGGGATTCCAGCCGTATCCAGCGACTCCTCCACCAGCTCCTCCGTGATCTCACCGGCGGACAGCTCTCCTCTCTCCACCCGCTGCGCCAGCTTTCTCACAGCGCGGACAATCTCGTCCCTGCCGCCGTAGTTGATTGCTATCTGAAAGTGCAGTCCGTCATTGTCCTTTGTTGCCGTCTCCAGCTCCTCAATCCTTGTGCGGATATCCTCGTCAAGCCGGGATTTCTCTCCCAGCACCTTGACGCACATGCGGTTTTTCTTCGCCGTCTGCAGACAGGTCTTCATATAATTGCGAAGCAGCTTCATCAGCGCATCCACCTCATCCTTGGGACGGTTCCAGTTTTCCGTCGAAAAAGCATAGACCGTCAGATACTGGATTCCCATCTTGTAGGCATCCTCGCAGATCGTCTCCACCGTCTTTGCGCCCTGAACGTGCCCATAGTTTCTGGGCATTCCCTTTGCCTTTGCCCATCTTCCGTTTCCGTCCAGAATAATCGCCACATGCTGCGGCATCTTCAATTCTTCCATATCCATCCTCTTGTCGCCCGTGCACAACGGGGGAGCGGAATTTTCTCCCACTCCCCCGCTGCTGGACTGTCTTTTATTTATACGGTCATAATTTCCTTTGACTTCGTCTCCATCAAGGCATCCACGTTCTTGATAAACTTGTCTGTGAGCTTCTGCAGTTCATCCTCAAGCTGCTTTACCTCGTCCTCCGAAACCTCTGCCTTTGCGAGCTTCTTGAATGCATCATTTCCGTCGCGGCGGATATTTCTGATTGCAACCTTGCTCTCCTCCGCCTTCTTCTTTACATCCTTTACCAGATCTTTTCTGCGCTCCTCTGTCAGCTCAGGGAAAACAAGGCGGATCACGGAACCGTCATTTGTCGGGTTGATTCCGATGTCGGATGTGAGAATTGCCTTTTCAATCTCCTTAAGCAGAGACTTCTCCCACGGTGCGATCTGGATGATGCGCGCCTCGGGAACCGTCACATTTCCCACCTGCTGGATCGGGGTAGGCGTTCCGTAATAGTCCACGTGGAGCTTATCCAGCACATGCGGATTTGCACGTCCTGCACGGATAGCTGCATAATCACTCTCCAAAAATTCAAATGCCTTCTTCATCTTATCTTCATACTGCTGTAATCTGGAATCCATATTCAACTTCCTTTCCTGCTGTTTTAGTCTTTTTCATTCCGCGGGCATCCTGCCGCTTTCCTATACCAGTACCTTTGTTCCGTTAAACTTTCCCTTCACGGTATTGACGATACTGTTTTCCTCGTTCAGTCCGAACACCCACATGGGCATCTTGTTATCTCTTGCAAGGATTGATGCCGTCATATCGACAACCTGCAGGTTCTTTGCGATGACTTCCTCGATCGTCACCTCGTCATATTTCTTCGCGTTCGGATTCTTGTTGGGGTCGTCATCGTATACGCCGTCGATCGACTTTGCAAGCAGAATCACCTCTGCCTCCACCTCAATCGCACGCAGAACAACGCCGGTATCCGTCGAGAAATAAGGATGCCCTGTTCCGCCTGCAAAGAATACCACCTGTCCCTGCTCAAAATACTTATTTGCGCGATCCTTGGAAAACAGCTTTGTGAAGGAACCGCACTCAAAGGGGGTCAGAATATTCGTCTTCATTCCCACCGAACGGAATATCTCCGAGACATAGATACAGTTCATGACCGTCGCCAGCATTCCGATCTGGTCTGCCTTCGTGCGGTCAATATTCTCGCTGGTTCTTCCTCTCCAGAAGTTGCCGCCGCCGGTAACGATTCCGACCTGAATGCCGTCATCCACCAGTTGCTTCACCTGAAGCGCAACCTTTCTGACTGTCTCCTCGTCAAATCCTGTCTTCTTATCTCCGGCAAGCGCTTCGCCGCTGAGCTTTAATAAGATTCTCCGCATCTCTCAAATCTCCTTATTTTGATTTTGCCTTATGCGCCACATCGGGCTTATAATCGTCAAAGAACAGGGTCGGGCTGACATCCGCATAACACTGCGAGCACATACCTTCAATGACAGCGCCGTTATTGATCTGTACAGACTTTGACTTGATATTTCCCATGACGATAGCGGACGCATCCAGAATAACCGGCCCCTTGACATCAATATCTCCCTTGACTGCACCGGCAATGGCGGCACTTGTCGCAGAAATGTTTCCGATGATGACGGAGCTTGCTCCGATCTTAACTGCACCTTCACTGACTACCTCTCCGTTGATCTTTGCGCTCTCCGCATAGATCTCCGCAGCTTTGGAATTACCGTTGACATGTCCTGTAATATTCAGCTTTCCAAGTGCATCAATGTTTCCGTTCACAGTGCCGACAACATCGATAGATCCCTGTGTCATAATGTCGCCTGTGATTGTCATTCCCTCTGTGATGACAGATGTCTCATCGGTTGCCACTCTGCTATTCTCAAACTCCATCTTTTCCTCTGCTCCTTTGTTCTCTTCATCCGCTGTTTCTTTTCGTATGTCTTCCTGCGGCTCACTGTCAGGGCTCTCTTCCAGCATCTTTGCCAGCAGCTTCTCCATATCCTCATCGGAATGAGCCGTCTCCGGCACGGTGTCGTTACCGCCCTCAGGCAGAGCTTCCTCCGCCGCCCCCGCTTCACTGCCGCTCTCAGGCTGCTTTTCTTCCGCCTGCTCCGCGTCCTCTCCCTCGGGGAGCCGGACATCATCAATATTCTTCAGCATCTCATCCAGAGAAACCGGCGGCTCCTGAGCTGTCTCCTCGCCCGTCCTGATCTTCTCGTCCTCAGGTATCAGCTCATTGACAGCCTGTGATAAGTCTTCCTTTAAATCCGAGAAAAAACCCATCTTAACTCAAACCCTCCATTCTTTGGTCTCTTAAATACTTTCTCACCAATGTATATGTTGAACCGGCTCCGTATCATCCGTGATCGGCAGGATCACCGTGTCGTCCAGAGCCAAAATGTTCTCAATGATCGTCGGCAGCGCCTCCACCGTTGTCGGCTTGTCCGCCGAATCGTGCATCAGTATGATCGCCGTCTCGCGCTGTTCAATATGGGAGGTCACGTTTTCTACCAGTTCATCCACCGAAAGCAGTACCCTGCCCCCATCGCCGGAAGAAACATTCCAGTCAAAGAACCTGACGCCCTGTGTATCCAGATACTCCGCGAAATCACTCATGTCAATCCTGCTGATCGTGTTGGAACTTCCTCCCGGGAAACGGTAGACGGTACTCTCCACACCAGTCGTATCGTACAGGAGATCGTGTATCTTTGTGAAATCCTCCTCAAAGCTCTCCATAGAGGCGTAGACTTCCGTGTATTTATGGCTGTAGGAATGCATGCCCAACGTATGTCCTCTGGCGACAATTTCTTTCATCGCCTCCGCCGCTGTCTCTGTCTCCTTCCCCACCACAAAAAATGTTGCCTTCACGTCATAATCATCCAGAATGTCCAATATTTGATCCGTATAAATACTGGGGCCGTCATCAAAGGTCAGATATACCTTGTGCGCTGCGGTGATTCCGGCTTCCGTCCCTGTTGACTCTATCTCTGAATTTCGTTCCGCGACCGGTTCGTTGTCCAATGCTGTATCAGAATCAGCTTCTCCAGTCCGCCCCTGATAATCGTCTGTCTCTGCCGTGTCACCCTTAGAGTCAGAATCTGTTGTGCCGTTTTCTGCGGAACCCGAAACCGGTACAACGCTTTCGGCGGCAATTCTTTCCAGTTCCTGTCCCTGCGACGCAACCATTTCAGACAGCTCCTGCACCCTCGCCTCCAGCTCCGTCAGGATTCCATTGATCCTGTGAACCTTCACCATCAACACAACGCACAGGACAAACGGGATCAGAATCGACAGCATCAGCGTCAGTATGATATATTTCTTCAGCCGCTTCACACGCTTTTGTCTGGCATCGGCAGCCCGACTCCTATCATCTGCCATAGTTCTTTCCACTCTTTTTTTGCTCTCAGATTCAAGTATAGCATATTCCCTTTTTTTCGGGAAGATACAATTTTATTTTTTAATATAACAAAAGACCCCGAAGGAGCCTTTTGTAAATTCAATCGCTATTTTCTTACGCCAGCGCCGTGTTTCCCGTGTAGAGCTGGTAATACTTGCCCTTCTGTTCGATGAGCTGGTCATGGGTGCCGCGCTCGATGATGCGTCCCTGCTCAAGGACGATGATGCAGTCACTGTTTCTGACGGTCGAAAGCCTGTGGGCGATGACGAAGTTGGTACGCCCCTTCATCAGTGCGTCCATGCCCTGCTGTACGAGCTTCTCTGTTCTGGTATCGATGGAGCTGGTTGCCTCATCCAGAATCAGCACCGGCGGGTCAGCGATCGCCGCCCTTGCGATAGCGAGAAGCTGTCTCTGCCCCTGGCTCAGGTTCGCCCCGTCTCCGTGAAGCATCGTGTTGTAACCGTCCGGCAGTCTGCGGATGAAGCCGTCCGCATTGGCGAGCTTCGCCGCGCTGACAACCTCCTCGTCCGTCGCATCCAGCTTGCCATAACGGATATTTTCCATAACGGTTCCTGTGAACAGGTGGGTATCCTGCAAAACGATTCCGAGGGATCTTCTCAGATCATCCTTCTTAATCTTATTAATATTAATCCCGTCATAGCGGATTTTGCCGTCGTCGATGTCGTAAAACCTGTTAATCAGATTCGTAATCGTGGTTTTTCCGGCGCCGGTCGAGCCGACGAACGCGATCTTTTGTCCGGGCTTGGCGTAGAACGTGATATCTTTCAAAATGGGCTTTTCGGGGACATAGGAAAAGTCCACGTTATGCAGTCGCACATCGCCGCGCACGGGAATGAGTGCGGTTTCGCTGCCGGTCGTAACCTTCCATGCCCATTGGCCGGTACGCTCGCTTGTCTCGCAAAGAGTGCCGTTTTCCTCATGCACGCGAACGATGGTCGTTGTGCCTTCGTCAATCTCCGGCGGAGTATCCATGATCTCAAAGATACGCTCTGCGCCGGCCAGCGCAGAAAGGATCGCGTTGATCTGCTGCGACACCTGGTTGATCGGCTGGGTGACATTGCGGCAGTACTGAAGATACGCCGCCAGTCCGCCGATATCAAAGCCGAGCACAAACGTCAGCACACCGCCGGCCATTGCCGTGGCGGCATAGCCGATGTTGGAGATGTTGCTCGCGATCGGCATAATGGAAGTAGCAAGATAGTTCGCGTCGCGTGCGACGGTATAGAAATTGCTGTTGAGCTCTTCGAATTCTGCTTCGGCTTCCGATTCATGTGTGAACGCCTTGACGACCTTGAGGCCTTCGATCATCTCCTGAATGTTGCCGTTGAGCTCACCGAGTGCGGCCTGCTGCCGCTGGAAAAGCACGCGGCTCTTCTTTCCGCGCAGGAAGAACACGGACATGGCTGCCACAAGCATCAAAACCGTGATGATGAACAGGGGAGCGCTCGTATAGATCATCATCACCACGATGCCTATGAACGTCAAGGCGCTTGAAAAGAGTGAGACAAGGCTCTGCTCCAGACATTGCTGCACGCTATCCGCGTCGTTGGAGAAGCGGCTCATGAGCTCGCCGTGCGTATGGCCGTCAAAGTATTTGAGCGGCAGCGTTTGGAGCTTGGTAAAGAGATCGCTGCGAAGCCGCGCGGTACCCCGCTCGGCAAGCTGTACCATGATGGCGGATTGTGCATACGTGCATGCCGCCCCGAAAAAGTAAATGCCAAGCATGGTAAGCAGCGTTTTGGCAAGCTTTGCAATCTTTTCCGCGGCGGGAAGGTCG
>USGM01000065.1 GCA_900554205.1 uncultured Lachnospiraceae bacterium | reverse complement strand
TGACGGTGGTGGTCGATGACAACGATCGTCTTCACGAGTTTTAAAAGGTCCGGTTCTTCTGTGATACTCGGACGGTTGACGTCCACAACAACAAGCGCCGTATTGTTATCCACGATATCTGCGGCCTCACTTCCCGTGAGGAACAGGTCCTTCGGATAATCGCCGGTCTCAAAGCGTTCCATCATCGGACGCACCGAGGAGGTCACTTCGTTGATCACGATATGGGCTTTTTTGTTCAGGGCAGATGCGATCCGGTACATTCCGATCGCCGCGCCGAAGCAGTCGATATCTCCGATCTTATGTCCCATGATCAGAAGGCAGTCCTTTGTCTCAAGAAGCTCTCTGAGGGCATGGGCTTTGACGCGGGCCTTGACACGGGTCGTTTTCTCCAACTGCTGGGCCTTTCCGCCGTAGTACTGGATCTTCTGGCCGCATTTTACTACCGCCTGATCACCGCCGCGGCCGAGGGCCATATCGATCGCTGTACGGGCATAATCATAGTTCTGGCTGTAGGTATCGCCATTCATTCCGATACCAATACTTAAGGTCACCGCCATCTCGTTTCCGATGTTGACCGTCTTCACTTCCTCCAGCAGATCAAAGCGGCTCTCCTGCAGCTGTGCAATCATCTTCTTCCGGAGAATGACAAGATATTTGTCCTTCTCGAGCTTCTTGCAGATGCCGTCATAGCCGGAAATGTATTTGTTGACCTTACGGTCGATCAGCGCGATCAGCAGCGAACGTCTGACCTCTTCTATGCTCTCGAGCGCTTCCTCGTAGTTGTCGAGGTAAATCATTCCCACGGCAAGACTCTGGTCATCCACCTCCTGCAGGGCAATGTGCAGCGCCGTCTCGTCATACAGATAGACCGCGATCAGATAGCCGTTGTAGTCCTTCGCCTCGATCATGTCGCTGTGCTCCGCCATTTCCTTCAGCGAGATCTTCTTAAATTTGGCAATATATTCATTGCCGTCGTATTCCAGCTCGTACTGCGCCTCATCCACGCCGCTGTCATCCGGCAGCCGGTCCCTTGTGATCGTCGGGAAGAGCGCCGTGATCGACTTTGTATAGCCCTTGGGCTGATGAATGACCGCCTCGAAGGCAATATTCGTCCAGATCACCTTGCCGTTGTCGTCCAGCAGCGCGTAAGGAAGATCCATATCGCGCAGCAGCTTCCTCTGAATCTGTCCGTACTCCGTGGCAAAGCTGATAAGCTCATTCATAATGATGGGCTTATTGTAAAAATAGAGAGACAGTGTGATTGCGAAATAGACAAGCGTATAGCCTGTCAGAAGAGCCCCCGACCGCACATCGATCAGAAACATTGCAGCATCCACGAAGAAAAGCAGTATCCCCAAATAAATACTAAACTGTATGTAGGTCTTAATACGACCCTTTAATCTGATTCTCTTTTTCATATGCGTACACCCCACGAATATCTAAAGTATAACACACTCGACAACACTATGCCACAATTTAATTTGTCAAAAAAGGAGATGTTTTGTCATCTCCTTTCCCTTTATCCGATATCCTATCCAATATCCGGTTGTGCGCGGAAGCTGATTTCTCCGCTCGTCTTGCCCTCCGTCTCAAATACAATAATTTCATTCCGCCCCTCTTTCAGCAGCGGCGCCGGTATATAAAGCCGTTTCTGCGGCCCGATCTCCCAGAATCTTCCGATATTCTTACCGTTGACGAAGACGCAGCCCTTTCCCCAGCCGTCCAGCTCTACAAAGGTATCTCCTTTCTCCTCCACATCCAGCTCAAAGCGGTAAAATGCGGGAAGCCCTTCCGTATAGCCTTTTTCAAAGTCGAGCCTGTCGAGATTGTCAAGCGGCAGACAGTACTGCTCCCAGTTGTGATGCATGTGTCCGTTGATCTGGACGCAGCCGTCGATTCCCTTTCTCTGTTCCTCCATGCGCGGCCCGAAATTCACACGTCCCATGTTCTCCACCAGAATGCGCAGCTCGTCGCCCGGCTCCGCATCGGCATCCAGCTTCCATTCCTTCAGAAGCTCCCTGTCATACAGATTCAGCAGCCTTTCCTCTCTCAGGAAAATATTCGCCCTGTCGTTTGCCTTATGCAGACGTATCTTTTCCAGATGGCGCTCGTTCCTGATGCGGGATGCGTAGAGGATATAGCCGTAATACTGTCCCAGACGCTCCATCGACTGGGTGTACGGGCTGCTGACAGGCACCGCAATATCCTCCAATGCCTCGAACAATCCAACCTTCTGCACCGCCTTCACCGTTCCGTAGTCCTTCTTGACAATATGGGTGCTGAGCGTCACTTCCGGCAGATCGGTATATTTTCCGATGATCTCACGATAGACCTCATATTTCTTTGTGAAATCGCCCGCCTCCGTCAGAATGGCATCGTAGTCGTAGGAGGTCACGTCCGGCGTGAGGGCGTCATAATAATTGGAACCGTTCATAAAGCCGAAGTTTGTTCCGCCAATGAACATATAGACATTGACATGCCCCAGCTTCAGCATCTCGTCAAGATCCTTCGCGCTCTGCTCGAGATTCCCCGTCATGTGTCCGCCGTTGCCCCAGTGGTCAAACCAGCCGACCCAGAATTCCGCGCCCATCAGCGGGCCGCCCTTGACGTTCTTCTTCATGATCTCGAAGCGCTCCTTTGTGTGGGAGCCAAAGTTTCCGGTCGGAAGCGCTCCCTCCACGCTGCCGCCCTCCAGGCTCTCATCCTTCGGCTCATCGGAGGTGATAAGAGGAACCTCTATGCCGCCGCGCCGCATCATGTCCCGCAGCTCCTTCATGTAATTTTCATCGTTCCCGAAATAGCCGTACTCGTTCTCGACCTGCATGAGAATGACATTTCCGCCCTCCGTGATCTGTAAGGGCTTCAGCCTGGGCAGAAGAACGTCATAATACTCCTGTACATGCTTCATGAACGCCGAACCGCTGACCCTGAGACGGATGTCGTCCCCCGAGAGCAGCCAGCCGGGCAGCCCGCCAAACTCCCACTCCGCACAGATATAGGGTGAGGGTCTTAAAATGACATAAAGCCCCAGTTCCCCCGCGAGCTTCACAAAGCGAACCACGTCGCAGATGCCGTCAAATACAAACTCTCCCTTTCTGGGCTCATGCAGGTTCCACGGAATATAGGTCTCCACCGTATTCATTCCGAGGCTTTTCAGCTTTTCCAGCCTGTCGCACCAGTATTCCGGCACAATGCGGAAATAGTGGATGCTCCCCGATATGATCTGAAAAGGCTTTCCGTTCAGATAAAATGTGTCCTTCACTTCAAATTTGTTCATGTCCTGTCCCTCTTTTTTCCTCTCATAAGGCATTCCTGAAATCGGTTTCAAAACTATATTAAAAGAAAAAACCTATTCTGTCAACCATATTTAATGTCAAAAGGATTGATGACAAATTCTTTTCGTTCCTTTATAATGATGCCAGAAGTAAAGAAGTCGGATTTACAATAAGGAGTATCAGCCATGAGCGAAAAGCGAAACGCAGAAGGGAAAAAAATTACCATATATGATATTGCCAGAGAAGCAGGGGTTTCGCCCGCCACAGTGTCCCGCGTTCTCACCGGCAATGCGGGCGTCCGCTCCGACAAGTACGAGGCGGTTCAGGCGCTGATCTCAAAATATAACTTTCGCCCAAACGCTCTGGCAAGAGGACTTTCGGAGACCCGCAGGAAGGTCATCGGCATCATCATGGCGGATGTGCGGAATGCCTATTATGCGAATCTTTTCGTTGCCTGTGAACAGGCTGCACGGAAAGCGGGCTATTCGCTCCTGCTCGAAAATTCTCTTGGTCAGCAGGAGATTGAGGAGGCGCAGCTCAGGCTGATGGAGGAGCAGCGCGTGGATGCCATTATACTGGTCGGCGGTCGTGCCGACGATCTCCATTCCAACGAGGCGTTTGTGGAAAAGGTAAATCAGGTCAGTAATTCCATCCCCGTAATCCTCACCGGTAAGCTGGACGGCACCTCCTGTTACCAGGTGCGGATTGATGCCATTAAAACAATGGATCTTGTCATGGAGCATCTACTCGACCTCGGACACGAGGATATTGCCCTGCTCGGCGGCTGGGACAGCGTTGCCTCCTCCTATGAGAAGAGAAGACGTTATAAGCAGATCCTGTCCAGATATCAGCTTCCGTGCCATTCTGAATACTATGAGACCTTCGGTGGGTATGATTATGAGACGGGCTATGAATGGATGAAAAAGCTCCTGCAGTCCGATCACGTTCCGACCGCAGTCATCGGCATTAACGATGCTGCTGCCGTCGGCGCCATGAACTGCATTCAGGAGCACGGGCTGAGAATCCCCGAAGACATTTCCGTGGTTGGATACGACAACACGCCCGTCTGCAATATGATGACACCGAAGCTGACCAGTGTTGACTATAACTATGAGGAATTTGCCGAAAAGCTCATCGCCACCGTGGACGGCATTTATAGTTCCGCCCAGCTGCCGCCCCTGCAGCTGATCGAGCCGACGCTTGTGGTGCGCAGCTCTACCGGCCCGGTACGCTCTGGGATGTAAGCAAAGGAAATAAGATTATAAATCAAAAAAGAAACAGGCCAGTCGAAACAGCTTCGACTGACCTGTATTTTAATTAATCCTGAACGTAAGGCATCAGCGCGATGTGACGAGCTCTCTTGATAGCTACAGTCAGTGCTCTCTGGTGCTTTGCACAGTTGCCGGTAATACGGCGGGGAAGAATCTTGCCTCTCTCAGACACATATCTCTTTAACTTGTTTGTGTCCTTGTAATCGATCACATTATCCTTGCCACAGAATACACATACTTTCTTTCTTCTGCGGATTCCGCCTTTTTTTCTCATCGGCGCATCGGATTTCTCTGCTTTATTGTAAGCCATGTCAATGCCTCCTATCTTTGATAATCAGACTGTCCGGAAAAACATTTTCTCCGAACCTTGCTTAGTTAAATGGTAACTCCTCATCAATGCCATCCGGGATATTCATGAAGCCATCTCCGGCTCCGGAAGGTGCAGGTGCGCTATTTCCACCGCCAAATCCGCCGTTGTTACGATAGCCTCCGTCGCCATTTCCGGCCGAAGCGTTCTTGCTCTCAGCAAACTCAATCTCGTCAACCATAATGCGGACACTGTATACCATCTGTCCGTCCTTGTTGGTATAATTGTCATTCTGTACTCTTCCGCTCAGAACGACCTTGACACCCTTGTGAAGGTATCTCTCCACAAATTCTGCCTGCTTTCCAAAGCATGTACAGTTGAAGAAATCTGCATCGGGCTCTCCCTCACGCTTGAATCTTCTGTCAACTGCAACGGAAAAACGCGCTACTGCGGTCTGGCTGGCTCCCTGAGAATATCTCACCTCGGGATCCCTCGTTAAACGTCCCATAAGAATTACTTTGTTCATACTTTCTCTCGCTTTCTAATTAAGCCTCGTCCTGTCTGACAATCAAGTATCTGATGACGTTGTCCATAATGCGAACACGGCTCTCGATTTCAGCGGGCACAGTACTCTCAGCGTCGAATCTGATGAAATAGTAGAAAGCTTCTTTCATCTTCTGAACTTCGTAAGCAAGTCTCTTCTTGCCCCAATCGTCCACTTCTGTGATGGTACCGCCGAATCTCTCAATCAGAGCCTTGCACTTGTCAACAACTGCTGCTCTCTCTTCGTCTTCGATATTAGCGGACACAACTACGGCTAATTCATACTTGTTCATGCTTGTTACCTCCTTTTGGTCTCTGGCCCACCTTGTATGGTGAGCAAGGAATTTGATTCATCACGGATAGTTATCTTATCATAAAAAGCACTTGATTTCAAGCATTTTCTGCGTTTTTATCACAAAATCTCTTTTATATTCTTCTCCAGCAGCTTTCTGGCAACCATCACCTGATGCCCGCAGCCCTTGCATTTGATTCGGAAGTCCGCTCCCACGCGGAGCACCTCCCACTCCCTGCTGCCGCAGGGATGCGGCTTCTTCAGTTTCAATGTATCTCCGATATTGATCTCCATCTTTTCCTCCCTATCTGCACCACACTGTCACAAGCTGTATCAAAGCCCTCGACACTTCGGCGTTCCCCGAAGTATCATCCTGTTCCTATCACAAATTGCCGACAGCAAAGTCCTTCAGCACACCTAAAAATTCTCTGAGCATATTATTAGGCAACATCCATATCACAGAGCTGGCCGACAGTCCCTCGGCAGAATAGCCCTGTTTTTTTGCAATACCCAGCGCACGGAACATATGGAAATTGTTCGTCACGACCACCACTCTGCTGTTCTCTGTATCAATCAGCCCGGCGCTGAATTTCAAGTTCTGTGAAGTGTTTCCCGATCTGTCTTCCATGAGAATGCGTTCCTCGGAAATTCCGGCCGCCATGAGATACTGCTTCATCCCCGCCGCCTCTGACATCACCTCATTGCTTCCCTGTCCACCGGACACCACAACCATTGTTTCAGGGTTGTCTTTCAGATATTCCAGCGCGCGATCCAGCCTTCGCCGCAGCACCTCGCTCGGTCCATTATCCTTCCACTGTGCCCCGAGGATAATACAGTAATCCGCCCCCGGCTCTGCCTCACTGCCAAACCTTGACAGGATCAGACCCTCGACCACAAGAAACAGAAGCACCGCGACACCCAGAACCCCCGCCAAAGTCAGCTTCAGTCCTCTCGGCAGCACTCCCGCAAATTCCGTATGTCTCAGCAGAAAACCGACACCGGCAAGCACTGCTCCCATTATTCCCCATATAAGGAAAAACCACGTTCCGAACCCGGCAAATGCTATCACTGCACAATATAAAAGGCACAGCGCACCCAATACTTCCATTATGCAAGCGCACACAGAAATACCACTCTTTTTCCCGCGACGGTCAAGGTGAATCACTCTCTCGCTCTGTTCAAAAGGAATTAAATGCTCCCGGCCTCTTCTCATATTTCCCCCGCATTTCACAACTTATCTTTACGCTTCCCATAAACTATATCACAAGTGCAGCTTCCGTCTCAATAGCTGCACCTGACAGTTTTCTTAAGATTTTCTGATTTTTTTATTTCTTATCGGTTTCTGATGTATGGCTCTGCAAAGCGTGTTATAATAATTCAAAGAAAAATACCAGGGTGTCCATATGTCAAAACAGGAAAACGCGATCCATGAGTTAAAACAGATTATAGAAGCCTATGATAACATTGTCTTCTTCGGCGGCGCCGGTGTTTCCACCGAAAGCGGCATTCCCGATTTCCGAAGCGTGGACGGACTTTACAACCAACAGTATGACTATCCCCCGGAAACCATTCTGAGTCATACCTTTTACCGGAAAAATCCAAAGGAATTTTACCGCTTCTATCGGAATAAAATGCTGTTTCCCGATGCGAAACCGAACGCTGCGCATTACAAGCTCGCCGAGCTTGAGGCATCCGGCAAGCTGCGCGCAGTCATCACACAGAATATCGACGGACTGCATCAGGCGGCAGGCAGCAAGACGGTATTGGAGCTCCACGGTTCGGTGCTTCGCAATTACTGTGAAAACTGCGGTCAGTTTCACAGCATGGATTACATCCTCCACTCAACAGGAGTTCCCGTCTGTGAAAAGTGCGGCGGCCCCGTAAAGCCGGATGTCGTGCTGTACGAGGAGGGGCTCGACCAGAAGACCTTGAACGCCGCCGTGCACTATATCCATGATGCCGATGTCCTCATTATCGGCGGCACGTCTCTCGCCGTCTATCCGGCTGCCGGACTGATTGACTATTTTAAGGGAGACAAGCTGGTCGTAATCAACAAGGCACCCACTCCCCGGGACGAATTTGCTGATCTGCTGATTCAGGCACCGATCGGAGAGGTATTTTCGCAGGTGTGACGTTTTATTCTTAAAAGGAGGCATTTATTATGAAGGAAAACCGGAAGCTATTACAGGAAGTCATCACTGACATACGACACGATATGACTGACGAGGAGGTTCTTAATCTGCTGGCGGACAGCAAAATCTCTGTCAATCCCGGAAAAGGGCAAGGCAAATACACATTGGGACAAAAGGCCGCCGATACCATTGCAAAGTTTGCGGGAAGCTGGGCATTTATTTTTTCTTTTACGGCGATTTTGATTCTCTGGATGATTGTCAATGTCCTGTTGGCTGCCAACGCCTTTGATCCTTATCCGTTCATTCTATTGAACCTTGTACTTTCCTGTGTAGCCGCTATTCAGGCTCCTCTCATCATGATGAGCCAGAACCGCCAGGAAGAGAAGGATCGGCGGCGTGCTGAAAATGATTATAAAGTCAATCTCAAAACGGAAATTATGATTGAAGATCTGTACGACAAAGTTAATATCATTCTTGCAAAACAGAATGAAATCGAAAAAAGTCTGAACCTAAAAAGCAAAAATGATTTGAAGAAATGATAGTGATGTAGTTTACAAATTATTTATATATGAAAGGAAATCTTTAGGAGATAATCGGTTGACAAATTCCACAGCTGTATGCATATAATTAGGTGATACTTGAGTATCCTGAGTGTGCGCTCAAGGTTCTCTTTATCATTTACGCGGCTCCGGGGATGGCACCCATAACAAAAAACGGCACACCGCACAGTTTAGCAAGAGGGGGAGACACCCATGACAAAAAACGTTACCATCATTGCAGAAAATGGAACATATGTAGGTACCACTTATCCCAAAAGGGCTAAGGGGCTAATCAAGAATGGGCGGGCGCTTTTCGTGGACGACTGTACCATTCGTTTGTTTGCGAAAGCGGAACCGTCCGATGAAAATTCAAATCAATCGGAGGTAGAACAAATGAATTACATATATTTCAATCCACGGAAATGGTCCTGGAAACAAACTCAGAATTCCGGCAGTCAAGGTGCCATAGAGCGAAGCTTCATCAACGATTTTGATGGTAGTCTTGTTGAATGTCTGTTGCTTGGCGGTTGGAATGATGCCTACGTAAAAGCAGATTCAGCTTGTCTTTCTCTCTTACCGGATACGGAATATCAGTTTGTATTCTGGCTGAATGGTGGCGAGAACGATAAGGGCAGCGAGATCTGTCAGCTTCAGATTACCTTCTTTGACCAACAGGAAGATTGTTACACCTATAAGCTGAATCGCAACTTTATCAAGCCACTCCTGCACAAGCAGGGCTGGGAGCTATACTCCATTCCTTTTATGACGCCCGGTTCAGAGCAGTCGACGGTCAGTACCGTACTTTCATTTATTGCCGGCAACGCTCCCATGGCAGTTAAACCTGCGAAGGAACCCTCCACCTATGATGATTGGGCGGACGAACCGGATGAGTTTGCTGCTGCTCGCCCCCAGAGACACAATCTGGTATTCGAGGATGGCTGGCCGTCAATTAACATGTACGGTGGAGACAAATATTCCACAGAAGTGCTTCGCGGTAAAAAAGACCCGACCGAAAAACAACATCGTCAGGTAATGCATGGAGTTGCAGAGAATGTGCAGCAGATGGCACAGGGATTGGCAACCAATGCCAAGCAGATGGCGCGGGATCTTGCACAGAGCACACGCCAGATGGCTGATCTCTACAAGAAAAATGTTGAGCAAAAAAGAAACTGGTCGGAAAGCGCGGCTGAATTATCGCAAAGACTGAACAACGGCAAAGAGAGGCAGGACAGCCTGATTAAGCGTCAGGAAGAGCTGACAGAACGCCGCAATGATCTCCAGTCCCGTTATACTGATTTGCAGACGCAGTATCATCCGGAGGAGGCACAGGATACACCGCAGCTGAACGCCGGCTTCGCCGAAGCATCCGAATGGGAAGCCGATCTTCCGGCAATGATCTCCCTGAATGCCCAATTTTCCTGTCTGCCGGATATGCTGGCAAAGCAGCAGCTGCCTGTAGAAACGGTAGAAAGCGTTCTGGATGGAGTTGATTGTCAGTTGGACGACATGGAGGAACTTTTTGACAGCCGGGAAGAGTTATTGGATCGTCTGGAAGAATTGCTGGATGAGGTTGAAGATGAAATGAGTTCCAAGGACTGATTTACTTTACATGGATTGAACACGCTCATAACAGAGCAGCAGGAAGCCACTAAGGTTTCCTGCTGCTCTGCTTGTAAGACCATTCTTTATATTCTGATTTCTGCCAGTGAAATCTGATGTCTTCTTATTTGCTTGATGCATATGTATAAATTCCTGATTTTAATTTCAATATTATATTCACCATCGTTTGGTATTCCATTAAGCTGACTAAATACTAATCCTGTAAATGTATTAACCTCCTCCGTATCAAACTGAACATTTAGCTCTTTTTCAATATCACATAAATCCGCATTACCAACAACTGTCCATACTCCTTCGTCCATTTTTTCTATGTGGGGCATCTCAATAGTCTCATCATCAGTGTCGTCTCGAAGATCTCCCACAAGTTCCTCTATCAGATCGCTTATGGTAATGATTCCAGCCATCCCGCCATATTCATCCAGTACTACGGCAAAAGAATTTCGTTGTTTTCTCATATTTTTAAATAGGACATCCGCGCTGATTGTTTCAGGTACAAAATATGCCGGCTCCACTGCAGCTTTCATTACAAATTTACGGCTACGATTCTCAAGTCTAAAATACTCTTTAGCGTTCAAAATTCCCACAATTTTATCCGGAGAATTTTCGCAGATTGGATACCTTGTATAGCGGCTGTTGCGTATAGTCTGCTCCCACACCATGTCATCATCTTCCATCCAAAGAATAGTCACATCCGTGCGATGCGTCAGAATTTCCTCTGCAGTCAGATCATCAAATTCAAAAACATTCTCAATAAAATCCTGTTCTTCTTTGTCAATCGTTCCTTTCTCCCCACCCATTTCTACCAGCATTCGGATTTCCTCCTCACTAACCTGTTCCTTTTCTTCAGATGGGTCAATTCCACATAACCTCAATATTGAATTTGTAGAAATAGCAAGTAACCATACGATTGGCTTGAATAAAATAGAAATCCCATAAATTACGCCGGATATTTTCAATGACAAAGCCTCTGACTTCTTCATCGCAATCCGTTTTGGAACGAGTTCTCCAAAAATCAATGTTAAATAGGAAAGAATTAGTGTAATAATAATAACCGCGAGCGTATCCAGCGTTTCCCTTGGCATATTAACACCAAGATTTATCACCCAATCCACAAGCAGATCAGAAAACCCATCCGCTGCAAAGGCACTGCCAAGGAACCCGGAAAGCGTAATTGCAATTTGGATTGTAGATAGAAACTTAGCTGGTTCCTGTATAAGCCTGCACAATCGCCTAGCTCTCTTATTACCCTGTTCAGCAAGCCGCTTCATTTTTGTTTCATTAATAGACAATATTGCCAATTCTGCACTTGCAAATACAGCATTTAATGCAATCAGAATAACCTGAACTAATAATAAACTGCCAATTGAATTACTCATGTTTCTCCTCAATTCTTTCTTTGTGACTTCAGACATACATACTCACTGACAATTGTATATATGACCGAAAAAGTCGGTACAGCAAACAACATACCAAGGACACCCAAAGTGCTGCCTCCAATCGTTACAGCAACAAGAACCCACAGTCCCGGTAGTCCAATAGAGCTTCCAATAATCTTTGGATAAATGAGATTACTTTCTATTTGCTGTAGCAAAACAATAAAAACAATAAACCATACCGCTTTTGCCGGTTCTGCAAAAATAATAAGAAATGTACCAATGCCTGCACCTGCCCACGCACCAAATATAGGTATTAGCGCAGTAAAAGAAATAACAACCGAAATCACAAGTGCATACGGAAGACCGATTACCGACATGCCCACGAAACAAAGAACGCCAATAATCAATGCTTCTATAATCTGTGCTCTAATATACTTTGCGAAAATGGTTTCTGTTAATGAAAGTAAATGGAGTACACGATCTGCATAATTCGTTTTAAGAATGACATATAATAATTTCTTCGCACTTTGCCCCACTCTTTCTTTTTGTGCAAGCAAATAGACCGAAAATACAAGCGCAAGCACCACATCCAGTAAAATAGAAATAATGGAAATGGTTATACCCATCGTTCTGTCAAATACATAACCTCCATTATGCCTAAAGAACCTATTTACAGCATCCATTACATTGTTTGAATCAAATTGAACCGATGGTAGTATGATTCCATACTGTTCAAAAAACAAAGACAGTTCACTCCACCAACTCTGTGTATTCTTTACTGCTGTCGGCAAAATATCAGAAATAACGTAAAATGTTTTCTTTAGTTCGGGAACCAGTACACAAAAAATAATTAAAATTGCCCCAAACAGTATCAGAAAACTTACCAGCAAACATACTGGGCGCTTTATTTTTTCCAATCTACTACTTTTCTTTTTTCCGCTCAACCGTGACCAGTTCTGTTCAAGCGAGCGAAGTGTGAGGTTCATGATAAAGGCGATGCATAGTCCCAATATAAATGGCGACAATACGCTTAAGATCTGCGTCAGTATAGCGTAGACTTTTGTTATATTGCACAGCGTCCATGCCAGTACGATAGCAAAGCCGACAATCAGAAATTTCCTTTTCATTCTGTTTACAGACAATTCCTCCTGACCGTATTCTGTTTAACCGCTTTGATTCTCCCATATATAAATATACATAAAAGATGGCTAAGATATGGCTAAGAAATATTTGTTTTATTTATGTACCCACTGATTCAAACTCAATAATCCCTCTTTATTGCCAACAAGAAGCAAGATGTCCTCCTGTCGAAACATATAATCCGGACATATGCTATCCAACACAACTCCGTTATTCTCAATAGCTATAATATTTAATCCGAATTTATTCCGCAAATCGGCGGCAGCTACATTTTTCCCAACAAGTTGTTCGGGAACCATCATTTTAGTTATATTTAACTTCTCGCTTAATTGAATAATATCCAGTTCCCTGGAAAACTCCAGACGATTAGCCAATCTAATTGCCATATCTCTTTCAGGATAGACCACTTCGGCACCAAGCTTCTGCAGAATCATACCATGCTCAGCGCTGGTAGCCTTAGAAATTACTTTTGGTATACCAAGCGTCACAAGGTTAAGTGTTGTGAGAATCGAGGTATCCATCTGTTCTCCGATACACACCACCGCCACATCACAATTCTGAATTCCTGTCTCCTGTAAGCTTCTTTTATCCAAATTCTTTATCACATATGCATTCTCTGTAAGCTCACACACCTCACTAAGCTTATTCTCATCACGATCCAAAACAATTAATTCTGCACCGGTCGCTGCCAGTTCCTCTATCAGTGCCTTGCCAAATCTGCCAATTCCTACAATACCATATGTCGTTTTTCTATTCTTTGCTCCAAACATTATATGCTCCCATCAGCCAATTGTAATATTTCCCTCGGGTAAGCGGACACGTTCGCTGCTTGTAAAATACCATAACGACGCAATCGTCAATGGTCCCAGTCTTCCTATATACATAATAATTATGGATAATATTTTTGCCTCAACACCAAGCTCTGTCGTGATTCCAGTTGAAAGACCTACTGTCCCAAAAGCGTTCGTGACTTCAAACAGCAAATCTATAACGGATTTTGAGGGCTCGAAAACTACCATGAGCCATGTTCCAATCACTACAACTGTCAGTGCCAACAAAGTAATAACTGAAGCTTTGCAAAATGCATTCTTAGGAATGGCACGTCGAAATGCCTTTTCAGCTCTGTTGGTGGCGGCTGCTTTAATTCCCAGAATCAAAACAAGAAATGTGCTTGTTTTAATGCCTCCTCCGGTTGATCCCGGTGACGCTCCTATGAACATAAGAATTATTAAGGTCAACAATCCTCCATTTGTAAACGTTCCAATCGGATAAGTGAAAAATCCGGCCGTTCTCGCAGACACACTGTGGAAAAAAGCTCCTAACCATGTGATGTTTTCTGTCAGCTTTAAAAGTAACGTACCTATAATAATCAAGGCGGCACTAACGCTTAAAACAACCTTCGCATGCATAGAATATTTTTTCCATGAAAATTTATGCTGTCTTATTTCCTGAATTACAAGAAAACCAATGCCCCCTAAAAAAATTAAAGCGCAAGTAATCATATTCAATAGAATATCTTCCTGGTATGGAATTAAATTTTTATAACCCCCAAAAATATCAAAGCCAGAATTATTAAATGCTGCAATTGAATGAAAAAAACTGATACCAAATGCCTTCAACAGCGGATAGTCCCGAGCAAATACACAAAAGCTTAGTACTGCTCCAACTATTTCTATTGTGAATGTGGTAATTAAAACATTTTTTATAAACCGGATAACTCCTTTTCCTGAATTTAAATTAGAAGCCGCACAGATCAGATTCCGCTCTTTTAAATCCAGTTTTTTCCCCATAGCAATAATAATCCCGGCGCCAACGGAAGTCACACCAAGACCACCGATCTGAATAAGCATAGCGAGAAATACTTGTCCAAGAGGTGTAAATGTATCTCCGGCATCTACCGCTATTAACCCGGTTACACAGACAGCACTGGTAGCTGTATATAGCGAGTCTATGTACGATAACATGGCACCTTTCTGCACACTACATGGCAGAATCAATAAAATTGACCCTATAAAAATAAGCATTGCAAAGCCTAACGAAATAAGTCGCGCTGGATACTGTGTCCTCAAAATCTGTTTCAAGCTTCTCTTTCTCCATTCATACGATACCCCACCCCTAATTCATTCGTAATGTACCATGAATCTCCCGGTTTAACTCCAAACTTTTTCCGAATATTGGCCATGTTAACCTGCAGTTTCTTCGTACTACCCTCGTCCGAATATCCCCACACCCCTCTGACTATTGCAGAATATGTCATCATTTTCCCACAGTGTTCCGAAAGCAACGCAATGATATTATATTCTGTCTGTGAAAGCTTTATTTCATGCCCTCCGATAAATACCTGCCTTGCGCGATAATCAATTACCAAATCGCGAATCTGAAATTTTTCATCAGGAAATTTTCCACTGTATGGACGATGCTGATAGTTTCGCAGCATCATCCGAATTCTTGCCAACAACTCATCTGAACTAAAGGGTTTTGTGACATAATCATTTGCCCCTGCATCCAAAGCCCTGACTTTATCCCTATCATCAGTGCGTGCCGAGAGAACCATGACAGGTGTCAAAGAAGTAGCTCGGACAAATTTTAGGAAATTCATCCCATCCATATCCGGCAATCCGAGATCCAGAATAACTATATCCGGCTGGTGCGATATGTAAAGCTCCTGCGCAAATCCACATGTTCCTGCTACGACGACCTGATAATCTGCTGCCTCTAATAGTGTTGTCATTACAGACTGAATGCATAGATCATCTTCAACTAATAATATTTTGTGTTTATTATTCCCCATTCTCTATTTTCTCCATTTCCAAACTAAATCGGAGCAAAGCTCCTCCGCTTTTCAAATTTTCTGCCATAATATTACCCCCATGCGCTTTGATTATTGTTGCACACACAGATAGTCCAATTCCCGCAAAGCGTTTTCTTTCCCCGCTCATATCCTGTTGCACTTCATAGCATCCCATAAAAAGATGCTTCATCTTTTTTTCATCAATCCCACAACCGTCATCCGCTATTTCAAATATAGCGTTATTACCACTACTAAATACTTTAAGCGAAAGAACACTCATACCCTCAGCATGATAAATAGCATTTTCCAGCAAATTTAAAATAACCTGTTCAATCAAAATTGCATCCATTGGAATTACAATAATTTCATCCGGTAGTTCAATTTTTACCTTTTGCGTTGGATGTTGTATCGTAAATTTTGTCATTGCTGAATCAACAAGTTCATCCAAAATTGTAGGAACTTTTGTAATCTTCATTGTATTATTATCAATTCGAGTGACGGACAAAAGGTTTTCGACCATACGGATCAACCATTTTGCATCCTCCTGCATATTTTGCAACATAGTATTCTTCTGTTCATTTGTTAAGGCATTTCCGTTATCCTTAAGCATTGTACTCGCACTGTAAATCGTTGTTAATGGTGTTCTCAAGTCATGCGAGATAGCACGCAACAGGTTTGCCCTCATGCGCTCCCTCTCTCCCTCTGCTTTTATTGCCTCATGATATTTTATTTTCGTTACCAGTAGGCTGGTAATAATTGCTACTGTGACCATAATAACAGCCGAGATCGCATTACTTGGATCAATAAAGTCAAATGCAAAATAAGGATAGGTAAAGGCATAATTGACTGCCACCGTGCCAATCACTCCTGCAATGATTCCATAAAGATATCCTGTTGTAAATAGGGAAATCATAAATACTGCAAACACAAAAATTGTAGTAATATGTTCTCCGACATTTAATTTCTGAAATTGAATACTTAATACAAACGCAAAAAACAATGCCACAACCGAAACTATTATATCTTTTATTACCTTCTTAATTTTCATATTAAAATCCCTTCTGCTCGGCGTTGAATTCATTATAGCATATCCTTGATTAAAATATAGCAAAGGCACCAAGTTGAAATGCTCATAACAGAGCAGCAGGAAGCCACTAAGGTTTCCTGCTGCTTTTGTCATTACTTCAAAATAACTGGCAATATCTTCTGTTCAATAAACTCAATCCTGTCAAAGACTCTCGGCTTAAAGGTTCCCGCCACACCGACCGAGACCTTTTTCTGCGGATCAACGTAGATCACATTTCCTCCGTCGCCGATTGCCGCGAAGACTGGAGCATCACTATGTGGAATCCACCAAAGATAACCGTAGGACATATACCCGAACCGCTCTCCCTGTTTCTGGTAAGGGCTTGTCATCTCCCGAATCCATTGTTCCCCAACGATCCATCTGCCTTGATAACTGCCACCCTCTAAACAAAGCTGACCTATTCGGGCAAGATCCGTCGCCGAGAGCGTCAGTCCCCAGCCCGCAGTAACCGTTCCCTTCGGATCACGGTACCACTCATGCTTTCTCGGGTTCTTATTCATGAGAAAGTCAAACTGATCTTCCTTGGAAGGTTCACCGTGCAAGACCGATTCCGGAATTTCGAGAGGGCGGAACAAAGTCTCATTGGCAAAATCCAAGACTGCTCTCCCGGACGCCTGTTCCAACACCCCCGCAAGAATCTGTATCCCAAGCGTAGAATACTTAAATTCTCCCTTAAGTCCGGCTCTCCCGCCCAGAAGATCCAATGCCGCCTTCGTCCAGTCATCACTCGTACAAACCTTGGTCCATGGCTCCGACTTGTACTTATAGGGAGCTGTCATGGTAAGAAGATGGCGAAGCGTAACATCATAGATTGTCTTTTCTCCTCTCTTCACAGTGTAATTCGGGAAGAACTCCAGCACTTTCTGTTCTGCGCTCCTGATATGTCCCCTGTCTATGGCAATGCCTACGAGAAGCGCAATAACACTCTTGGTTACAGACATCACATTCAAGGCATCTCCCCGGCTGAAACCGTTCCAGTAATCCTCGTAACAGATGTTTCCGTCCTGTATTACGGTAATTTCACATATATTCGGCTCCGACGCTGCCACCAGCTTATGTAGTTCCTTATTCATGTACTTTCCCTCCATTTTCTTTTCATTAACCGGTTAACGAGGTGATTCAGTACTGACAGAAACTACAATAACTCGATTAAAAATTGATTTCAAGCCCCTTTTTTATAATGTTTTCTCCAAACCTCCCATCTCATTTTCGGTTTTATATTCCTATGCCATAGCCATGAATAACTATGAGTTGCTTGAATAGAGTAGGGAAGATTTCTGTATGCAGGACAGGAAATGGAATTCCTACCCGAAAAGAAAAAGTATAGTTCAGGCAGGAAAAATAGAAAGCCTATAAGGGAAATTTCCTATCTAGACATGGTAAATTGGGTTCTGGGTAGGAAATTTCGAGATGCATCAGGAGAAAAATCCTATCTGGAAAGAAAAAGTGTAGCTCAGGTAGGAATGTTGAATGTTATAGGAACACGTTTCTGAAAAGGTGTTTCCTCTGATAAAGCATAAAAAAGCTTGAAAACATTATGTCTTCAAGCTCTTAATAGAGGTGCGAGCCGGATTTGAACCGGCGATGACGGTGTTGCAGACCGGGGCCTTACCACTTGGCTATCGCACCATATTCACTTATAGGATATGCACAAAATGCACATATTATGACTCCAACGGGAATCGAACCCGTGTTACCGCCGTGAAAGGGCGATGTCTTAA